>JAAYKC010000085.1 GCA_012522645.1 Thermoplasmatales archaeon | reverse complement strand
GCCGAGAATAAGGCGAAGCTCAGGGGCATTAAAGTTCACTCCGTCATAGAGCCGGGGCCGGCGGCCGAGAACATCCTGGTCGCGGCTTCAAGATTCAATTGCGACATCATAGTCATCGGCAGGTCCGATAAGACGATCCTTGACAGGGTCGTCCTGGGGAGCGTGTCGCAGCACGTGGTGGATAACGCCAAGTGCAACGTCGTCGTGGTTCACTGACGTCCGAAGGCCTTCAGTATCGCCAGTATTACCCTCTCCGGCGGAGGGGGGCAGCCGGGTATGAACAGGTCCACATCCATCGTGTCCTTGACGCCTTCTCCGAAGACGTCCCCTTCCGCGAATATCCCTCCGGATATGGCGCATGTGCCCATGGCCGCCACTGCTTTCGGGGCGGGCATGGCCTCATAGGTCTCCAGCGCCGCCCTCCACATATTGTTCGTCATCGGTCCGGTCACAAGCAGCATATCCGCATGCCTGGGTGATGCGACTATCTTGATCCCGAACCTCCCTATGTCGTAATGGGGGGCTGATATGCAGCTCACCTCGGCCTCACAGGCGTTGCAGGAGCCTGTGTCAAGCTCCCTTATGGCCATGGAAGATCCTATGACCCCTGCCTTTTCCGCATCCACCGTTCCCTCCGATTCCCGGGGAGGGTCCGACTCCCTGAAGATCAGATCCTCCCGCCTGAGCGCATATAAGGGGGCCGGCACCTCCGTTATCACGGACCCGGGACAGGAACTGATGCAGTCCATGCAGAATATGCATTTTCCCAGATCTATGGTCCATTCGTCCGATACCGATATCGCATTCACGGGGCAGACATCAACGCATTTCCCGCAGCGGTCACATCCTCCGCCGGAGAAGGGCATCATAAGCGGGCGGGACCCCATCTCCTCCACGGATTCCGTGGGGCGTTTGAACGACAGCAGATTGGACAGGCTTTTCCTTATCATCTCATCACCTCAGACATCATTCCCGCTGTACGACAGCCCGAAGCTCTTGTTTATCAATGGGAAATCAGGGACTATGTTGTCCATGACCGCGGTCTCCATTGACGGCCAGTTCACGAAGGACGGGTCCCTGATATTATATCTCCATATCCTCCCGTCCCTGATATCGGCGCTGTGCACCAGTTCCCCTCTGGGGGATTCCACCAGCCCGCATGAGAAGCCGTCCGGGGTCTTGAAATCGGTTCTGATCTCCCCTTCTTCCATTTCTGCCAGGCACTGGAGGATCAGGCTCACGGACTCGGCTATCTCGTCCACCCTCACCGCACATCTGGACATGACGTCACCTTTATCCCTGGTGATCAGAGAGAAGGACAGGTCCCCGTATGCATCATAGGGCACCTCCGCCCTTACATCAGACCTTATGCCGCTGGCTCTTGCTATGACCCCCACGGTCTCATATCTCAGGGCGTTCTCATTGCTCAATATCCCCGTGGTCTCCAGACGGTCGACTATCGAAGGCGTCTTCCTGATGTATCCGTCAAGCTTCTTGGCTCCGAATCCCACCTTCATGACGGCGCTCTCCAGCTCTGACATGTCCCCGTCGGAGAGATCCCTCTTCACGCCCCCCGGCACGATATTGCCCATCAGGAGCCTGCTGCCGAATATCCTGCGGTTTGTTCTGAGAAGCTCCTCCCGGACCTCCGCCCCGTATGCGGCCGCCACGACGAATGCGGAATCCGTGCACAATCCCGCGACGATATCCAAATGATTGTGTATCCTCTCCAGCTCGGCGAGGATCACCCTTATGCGGCGTGCCCTGTCCGGTATCTCCGCCTCACCCTCCATTATGTGGGCGCAGGCGAGACCGTGAGCCACGGCGTTATCGCCGGATATCCTCTCTGCCAGATAGGTACGGTTTTTTGAGACGGGACCCTCCATCATCTTCTCGATGCCCTTGTGATTATATCCGAGATGGATGCTGAGGTGGAGTATGGGCTCCCCTGCCGCACTGAATCTGAAATGCCCCGGCTCTATGACGCCGGCATGCACCGGGCCCACCGGGATCTCATAGACCCCCGTTCCGCGTATGGGGTTGTTGGGTATCGGGATCCTTATCTCGTTGTATGTGTCGTAAGGCCTCTTCTGAAGAGGGTGCCCGTCCCCCTTCCTCCAGTATATCGCCGGGATGAGGTTGCCGTGACCGTCCGGATGTATGTCGTTCATCTCATAGATCACCCTTTCGAAGAGGGAGGCCGCAGGCACCTGTGCCGCCACGGCCGGATATGAGTCGACGACTTCGGAGGTTATCCTCATGATCTCCCCGCCTCTGCGCAGCAACACGTTTATGGTCGCTCCCGGATATGATTCGGAAGCGAACATGGAGATCATCCTCCATCCGTCGCTGTAATATGTCTTGACATACTGTGCCAGCAGATCAGAGTCACAGGATGTTGTATCTGTTACTATCATGGCAGTCCTCCGGAGAGTATCGTCACCATATCAAGGAGCACGTTCTCGACCGATGCGGGCATGAAGAGCCCGACGAACAGCGCTCCGATCACCAGAGCCAGTATGGATATCTTCCGGGTGACCGAGCGGCGTTCTGACACTTTTTTATTCGTATTCCCGGAGAGCATCGGGAATATGCTCCTCGTCAGCCCTGCGAATATTATCGCCAGCAGGATGATCAGCACACCCGCCAGCACATACATGCCGGAATTTATGGCGGCGAACAGCAGGATGAGCTCCCCTGTGAAGAGAGGGAACGGCGGTGCTCCGGCCACGGCCAATGCCCCTGCGGTGGTCGAGAGGCCGGTGAATCTCATCTTCCCGGTGACCCCCCGTATCTCGGACATGGCTCTCGTCCCGTAAGCCTGGGTCATGTTCCCTGAGCAGAAGAACATCAAAGGCTTTGATATGGAGTGTGCCAGCACCAGGAATAACGCACCGAACAGAGCCAGCGGAGTGCCTATCCCCAAGGCTATCGAGATCAGCCCCATGTTCTCTACGCTGGAATAGGCCAGCATCCTCTTGATGTCCTTGGATACGAGTATGAACGCAGTGGCCACCAGTATTGAGAGCAGACCGAATACCAGGAGCAGGGTCTTCGCGAACCCGGGATTCACCACCTCGGATATGATGTAGAATCTCATTATGCCGTACATGGCGCAGTTCAGCAGCACACCGGACATCAGGCCGCTGACCGGGCTGGGAGCCTGGCTGTGGGCGTCCGGCAGCCAATAATGCATAGGTGCCAGCCCGGCTTTGGTCCCCAGGCCTATGATGAAGAACACTGCCGCGAACTTCATGAACACGGGATTCAGGTTCGCGGCATTGGCAACCAGGGAGGGCCATTCCAGGGACGCATCCCCCGGAATGACGCCGGACGATGCCGTGTAGAGCATCGCTATCCCGAACAGAGCCAACGTTATCCCCACCGAGCAGAGCATGATGTACTTCCACGCAGCCTCCGTGGCATGCTCATCCTTGTAGAGGCCCACCAGGAATGCCGATATCAGCGTGGTGATGCCTATGCCGATCCATGTCAGGGCGGCGGACTTCACTGCGAAGGTCAGCAGCATGGCCGCGATGAACAGCAGCAGTGTGAAGTAGAAGCTCCTGAGCTCCTTGGAGCTCAATCTGTGCTCCTCCCTCTCCACCAGCAGATAGTCCTTCGAATAGAGAACGGCCAGCATCGATATGACGGCGGTTATCATCAGGAAGAATGCGGAAAGCTCGTCCACATACCAGATCACTGTGTCTATGGTCTCCCCTCTCAGAGGGGGGATGCAGCAGTATACCGCCACTGCGGTCGATATCAGAGAGCCTGTCACGGCTGTGCGGAACATATTCTTCGTTCCCACCGGCAGAAGGCAGAGAATGCCGACGACCGCGGGCATCAGGATCATGAGGGTGACGATCATTCCTCTCTCATCCTCCTGAGCAGCGTGTCATCCACTGAATCAAACGATTTATTGATCCTGAATGCGAATATGCCGACGATTATCACCGCCATCAATACATCGAAGAATGCTCCCAGCTCCACGATGAAGGGCATCCCGTTGGACAGTGCTATGGCGCCGAGGAACAATCCGTTCTCCGCCATGAGCAGTCCGACGACCTCGCTTACGGCCTTGCGGCGGGTTGCCATCATGGAGATGCTTATCAGCATTATAGAGAACGACAGGACCAGAGTGTTCCTCTCCGCCGTTGCCAAAGTGGCCACCAGAGGTTCGGATACGAAATATGAGAGCATGATCAGAGCAGCAGAGAGAAGCATGGAACCGGGAACACCCACGGACAGCACCAGCTTGTCGGTCACTTTTATGCGGTCCATGATGTAGTACAGCATCTTCGGGATGACCAGCACCTTTATCACGAAGGTCATGACCGCCATGATGTAGATGTGCGGTTCATCCTGCGAGTAGGCCACGGTGAACTCGAAGGCGGCCTGGAAGATGGATTGTATCAGGAAGAGCCGGATCAGGGGATGCATCCTGGTGGTGGCCATCGCCAGGACCGATGCAAGGAGCATGCAGACCGCGAAGATGTCTATGAGATTGCTGGTCAGTATAGATTCCACTTCATCACCTCACAGAACATACAGCGATATCATCGCCATAAGGGACAGCGCAAAGGACGCAGTCAGCATGTTGGGCATCCTGAAGACCCTCATCTTCGCAATGATGCTCTCCAGGAGAGCTATCCCGAATGCGATCACCAGCAACTTGACGATTATCACTGCAACGGAGAGAGCCAGATCTGCAATGGACAGGGTCATGGCCGTTCCCCACGGGAAGAACACCGTTCCCAGGAGCGTCATGAATATCGTCAGTCTGAGCATGGAGGCCGTCTCCATCATCGCCAATCCTCTTCCGGAATACTCGATCAGCATGCCCTCGTGGACCATGGTGAGCTCAAGATGCGTGTCCGGATTATCGAAGGGGACCCTCGTGTTCTCGGCCACCATTGTGATGACGAAGGCCGCACCTGCCAACAGCAGAGCAGGGGATATCGCTGCGGCACCGGCTGCGTTTATGGAACCTGATATATCCGTTATGTTGAATCCCACGCCGGTCATGGCGGACAGCGTCATTATGGAGATCAGCAGCGCCGGTTCGATCAGGACGGACATCATGACCTCTCTGCTGCTCCCCATCCCTCCGAACGCGGACCCGCCCTCCAGACCGCCGACGATCATGGCGAATCTGAACATGGTGAATATGTAGACCATGGCTATGACGTCCGAATAAGGAGCTATCACCCCCCCGTATACGAAGGGGGTCATGGCCGCCAGCAGGATCATGGCCGTCATGCTTATGTACGGCACCAAACGGAAGAAGAACGATGCATTCTCGGACACTACCGACTCCTTCTTCAGGAGCTTGTGCAGATCCCTGTAGGGCTGGAATATGCTCGCCCCCACCTTATTCTGCATGCGGGCTTTGATCTTCCTTATTATGCCGGTTATCAGGGGGGAGATGAGTATCAGCGCGGCGAACTGGAGTATCATCAGTGCGATCTCAAGATAATTCATAATATCCTCACCGCCAAGAGAACTGCTATCAGCGTTATGAGCACGTATCCGAAATATGTCTGGATCCTGTTCGTCTGGGTCTTGCTTATCTTCTCCGATATGGCGGTGATGGCATTGCCCAGAGGCATGTACAGATATCTTACGAACGGTTCTGTGAATTCCGTATGAACGGTCTTCTTACTGCCTTCCTTCGTTTCACGTACCACTGTGGTATCCCCGTAGAAGGGATGGAACACCCTGACCAGAGGCTGGGAGAATCCTATTGATGAGTACTGCATCTCCTTGCCCAGATCCTCTCCGCATCCCCATGTGCGGACCTCCCGTTCTTTACCGGGCCTGACCACGAGAAGCACAGCGACCGAGGTTATCACGATCAGCACGCCCAGTATCAGGGGGAGCATCTCCTCGGACATGACGCTCCTGTAGCTCGGTGACGGGGCTATCCCCGTTACGGATACCACTCCCGTCGTCAGGACGTCCATTATCACGGTGGCGAAGAAGCCCATGCCCACGCACAGGATCGCCAATACCGCCATGGGCAGCAGTGTGCCATTCTTCATGGGCCTGGGCTCGCGCATCCCGTCCGAACGCGGTCTGCCCAGGAATATGAATCCGTACAGCCTGGCATAGGATGCGGCCATCATCATCCCGCATATGCCCACTGCGGCCAGTACCAGGGGGATCAGCAGGCTCATGCCCTTAGACTGCAGGTTGACGCCCATGATGGACTGGATCATCAGCCATTCGCTGACGAAGCCGTTGGTAGGGGGTATCGCAGCCATGGAGAACACGCCGATTATCGATACCACTGCCAGCAGAGGGAGGGTCTTCGCGAGACCTCCCATCCTCCCTATGTTCTTCTCCCCTGTGCAATCCTCTACGGTATCGATGGTCATGAGCATGAGTGATTTGAAAACCGAATGGTTGAGGGTGTGCAGCAGACCCGCTATCAGGATGAGCTTGGCGAAGACCGGGGATTCGTTTATGTAAATCATCCCCAGAGCCAGGCACAGGATCACCAGGGCCATGTTCTCCACGCTCGAGTAAGCCAGGATCTTCTTGGGCTCCTTCTGCACCAGGGACTCCATCGCCCCCCAGAGCGCCGTGGCCGCAGCCAGCCCGATTATCGCGAATGCGATGACGGACATGGACTCGGTGACGCCTATGTACGAGTATATGCTCTTGAATATCGTCAATACAGCAACGTTGGAGCACACGGTGGACAGAAGAGCTGCCGTATGGGTCGGTGCCGTCCCGTAGAGGCCTGGCATCCATGCATGGAACGGCAGAAGACCCAGCTTGGTACCGAACCCCATCACGATCATCAGCACCAGGATCATGGAGGTTGTGGAGCCCACGATCGCACCGAGCCCGTTCCAATCCGACAGCGTCTGGGTCCCTGCCACCCAGGCCAGGTAGCCGTAGGCGCACATCAGCATCAGCCCGCCGATGTGGGCTATGACGAAGAACATCCATCTGGCACGATCATTGTTGCCCTTCTTGGCAAGCAGGAAAGTGGAGAGGGTGATCATCTCCCATGAGATCAGCAGAACGAGAACGCTGTCGGCCGCCATGCATAGGAATGATGCGATGAACAGGACGTTCAGCAGCCCGCTGTACCTGCAACCGGAGTCAGATGAGGATTTGACGACATGCACGACGATGAGCATGAATATGACTGATGAGAGCGAGATCATCACAGAGGAGATCTGATCTATCGCCAGTGCGTAATCCCCGACAGCAGAGGACAGGGGGAATGTGTATGACAGAGGCACCCCCAATGCCCGGAGAGGGTATGCTGCGATACCGACGGCACAGGATGTTATGCACAGGCCTGCGATCAGGTTGGCGACCTTATTGTATCTGAACATAAGGCTGAGGATTGTGCCAGCTAAAGCTGGTATGAATACCGCAGCGAAGAATATCACGGTCAGCGCCTCATTCTGCAGAGTGAGATTAAAGATGTCCATCCAAACGAATAGGCCTTATGCTCATCTTATTTAAAGCACTTGGGTTCCGCGGAACGCCGGGCCTAGCCGTACCTCCTTATCAGTGCTATCTCCGTCGGCAGTATGGATGCGGCCCCGATCGCCAACTCGATGATCAGGAACCAGGAGAGGACCCCTTCCGGGATCACGCCGAATGCGGCAGCGATTATCAGTACTGCGGCGGCTGTGAACAGAATGAGCCCGACGGTCCGTAACGTCCTTCCCATATATCCGTCGGCGAACTCCCTGGTCTCCTCATTCCTCCTGGACCTCAGAGATGAGTATCCCAGGTAAGGTGACAGCTCAGGAGGCAGTCCGCGACCGAGAAAATATCCCATGATCATCATGATGAATGGAGCCGCCAGGCAGAATACGGATAATATCGCGAAGTAAAGGGCGTCCATGGACTGACCCTTAATGTCCTGGATATAAAGAATTTTCTATTTATCCGGAGAGTAATAAATATATGTCTGGCTATGTGGCCATATGAAGGTTTGCATAGTCGGCGGTTTCCTGGGCAGCGGTAAAACCACTCTGTTGATGAAGATGGCGAAACACGTCAAAGGGAACGCAGTGCTGATAATAAACGAGATGGGGGAGATCGGGGTCGACGGTGCGACCGTGAGGAATGAGGGGTATAATGCCGTGGAGCTTTTTGACGGCTGCATATGCTGCACCCTTGTCGGTACTTTGCAGAACACATTGATACAGATCAAAAAGGATTTCGATCCGGAGCTCATAATCATAGAGCCCACCGGTCTGGCACTCCCTCACAAGATCAAGGAGATGGTAAAGGTCTCCATGATTGAGCCTGAGGTCACCTTGATAGTCGGGATATGCGACGCCTTCAGATTCCGGGCCCTTGTGCAGAAAAAGGAGGATTTCCTCAGAATGCAGCTCTCCAGATCGGATCTGTTCCTGCTGAACAAGATAGATAAGGCGGATGATGTGTCGATCAAAGCAGCATCCGCATGGCTGGAGTCCCTGAACCCCGGAACTAAGATTATACCCATATCAGGGCTCACCGGGAAAGGGCTCGAAGAGGCGTTCTCAGAGATCGGTATCTGAGACTCTCAGCTCCTCATACTTGAAAACCTTCTCGGGACATTTGAGCTGGCACCTTCCGCATGCGGTCCCCAGGCAGTCCTTGGTCCGCACTACGGCGGTCCGGCCCCTGAACTGGAGCGCATCCTCAGGGCACTCGTCGACACAGGTATGGCAGAGGGTGCATCCTTCGAATTCTGCGGTCAGCTCAGTTCCTATGTCCTCGAACATATGCATGCCCAGATCCCCGAACACCGGTATGTCCCTGACCACTATCCTGTGGACGTTCGGCATCCCCTTCGGTCTGGGAAGCGCCTGTATCCCCGCAGTGCTCAGATTGCGGTTGTACGTCTCCAGGGTCATGCCCTCCTCCCAGTAGGCGAGCTCCTGGATGTATATCTCCTCGAACACCTTGTCCGTGGCGAACATCACGTGATTGGATCTGATGCTGTCGGCGATCCCCTGCAGCTCATCCAGCAGTTCCGGCCTCCTGATTATATCGGTGGCCATGGCCAGTGAGGTGTTCCCTATCTGATAGATGTTCCGGGACAGAGGCGGCACCATGCCCACCTCCCTGGCCTTCGCGGCATCAACATATGTTCCGGAGGCACCGGACATGATCATCTCCTTCATGTCATCGAAACCTATGCCCGCATGCTCTATCAGCGTGAAATGCCCGGCCCTGATCGCACCTATCGCCTTGCAGGTCTCCGAGATATCATTGGATGTTATCTTAACTCCGTCCTGCAGCCTCATATCGCCTATCGTGAGCCTGCCCTTCTTCCACATATTGCCGTGTATGGCCGCCGCCACGGCTGCCACGACCCCGGTCCCTGTTATGCCAACGGCCTTCCCGTGCATGTCCCCTTCTTCGATGAGGGATCCGGTCGCCAGATCTATCTTATCCCCGGGCCGGGGAATCATCTCATCATCCAATACCATGCAGCGCCACTGGAACTCGTACTCCAGATCGGATATCGCACCGGGGGATGCGAGCATTCCCCTCTCAACCGACTGGCCTTCCATGGCCGGGCCTGCGGCAGCCGATCCTGTGTATATCTCCCCGTCGATGTTCAGGGCCATCTCGGCATTGGTACCGTAGTCAGTGACCATCCTGATGCCCTTCCCCTCAAGGAAATTGCTCTTGTACATCATCGCCAGCGCATCTGCGCCTATCTCATGTTTAATGGCAGGGGGGACGAAAAGCGGCGTGCCGTCAGGAACGTTTAGTCCCACATCCGTCGCAGGGATCTCCGCAGAATCCCTGTTCCTGATCTTTATCCCTCTGACCCTGTGGGCAGTCTCCCCGGCAAAGGCGAGGTCGTCCACTCCCATCCCCTGGAATATGGACAGCTGTATCGGATTACCGCATATGGCGACCCTTCTGACATCCTTCAGGTCCACCCTCAGATTCTCCAGGACCCTGTTGACCGCGGACATCATGATCCTGTGGGCCAGGTCCTCCCCGTATCTTATGCAGAATGTCAGGTGATCCATGACATTGGCGCCGGGAAGCGGATTCCTGGAGGTCATTGCCGTCGAGATTATCCTCCCGTCGGACAGATCCACCGCATGGCTACTTATCCCGCTCGTACCTATGTCTATCGAAATGCCGTATTCCATTTTCAGCTTCCTTCTCTGTGATCGTAATGGAAAGGATTTATCGGCCGGGGGAGCGCGGGTTGACTGACATTTCCCCTTCCCCGGCCGGGTTTGATGTTTATCGCCTCAGAGCCCGTAGTTCTTCGGGTTGAAGTCGGGTACCTCGTCCTTGTACTTCTTAGCGCAGTACTCGTAGAAGGAATCCTCGTTGTCCGGAAGAGCTTCCAGCTCCTTGATCATCTTCTTGAGGACCAAGAGCTGCTTCGACGTCAGGATGAGCTCCTTCTTGTCGTACCCCTCCATTATGATGTTCGCACCGGTCAGACCGGCGGCCTTCGCACGGAGGTAGTAGTCGTCGCCGTACTCCGCTATGACCTTGCCGATCTTCCAGGCGTTGTCATATGCGAGCACGTATCCTTCCGGCCCTCTCGTCCTGTCAGAGTTCATGTAGAGGTCCCTGAGGGTCCTCTCCTGTCCCATCTGAATGGCCGTGTTCATCAGGGAGACCTCGTATCCGAGTGTTCCCAACCAGCACTGGATGGAGGATCCCCCGAACTCCGGGTGGTATTCCACGGATTCGTTGGACCACATGTCCGTGACCTGTGCCATCAGGTTGCCCTGAAGGTCGGCGTGGGCGCACTGGCAGTTCTTCCCTTCCTGAGCTGCAGGCAGTCCGGTTATGGCCTTCACGATCACACCTTCGTACCCGCAGTCCTTGTCGGGCCCGGTCGCACCGCACTCGGGAGCGACCAGCGTCCTCGCGGCGGATATGCATCGGGCGACGGCGGAGAAGGTCTTCTGGACGTCGTTGTCCATCATGCCTCCCGCCATGAACATGGCGACGTTCGCACCTGAGCAGTTGGTGTCCCCGCCGGGGATGACCTTGTGCTTCTTGGCCACGCTCACCATCTGCTTCCAGATATACTCCATGTCCATGGAACCGAGATAGCCCACTCCGAACAGGAAGGCCGTTATGTCACCGTGGGTGACGGCGTAATCCGCGAATTCTTTTCCTCCGACGGACTCGACGGACAGGACGTCCGCTCCGTTCTCGCAAACGGTATCGACGCAGGTCATGAAACGCTCCGGGTAGGCCGATTCCTTATCCAGGCCGAGCCTGAGGCCCTGACCCGCTTCACGCTGGTCGGGGATCGTGTGCCTGACGGCAAGGTTGATGCCGTATTTGTCGTGGTACTTCTCCACCAGATCCCTCTGTCCGGAGACTATAGGTGCGGACATCTCGGGAGCCGCCATCTGGGAGACCCATTCGGTCTCCAGCTGGAGGTCGGGGAATCCGAGGGTCAGTGCTCTGTCCAGTGCATCCTTGGATATGTAGTCCACATATTCCTTTCTGAGCCTGTCCACGCTCTTCTCGGTCCCGGGCCTGGGCGCATAGTTCAGTTCGGGTATGACCCTTCCCGCTCCGACCTTCATGCCGAATCCGTAGGAGATGGGGGCCTTCGAATGCCCGAAGACCATCTCCTCCGGGCTGCTGTATGCCATTTTCGTGAATCTCTTAGCCATTTCAAATCCCCTCCACAATATCGTCCCAATTCTCTCTGATCTTCTTCCAGTCGTATCCTGCAAGGATCTTGTCCGCTATCGGCGGAGTCTGGGGAGCCTTCTCGGAATATATCCCCAGATCGAAGGATTCCGCGAAATCCCTGTGGACCGCACCGCCGGCCGCCATCACGGGTATGTTGATGCCGGCCGCTTTCAGTTTCTCCGCGATGGCCGCGCATGCGGTCATCGTCGTGGTCATGAGGGCCGTGCCGCTGACCATGAATGGCTTCTCCTCCTTGACAGTGGCAATGACAGTATCCACGGCAACATCCTTGCCGAGGTCCAGAACGGTGAATCCGGAGGACCTCATCATGACTGCGGCGATGTTCTTGCCTATGTCGTGCGGATCCCCTTCCACGGCGTGCATGATGACCTTTCCTTTGGTCGTCCTTCCGCCGGGGATCTGCTTCTCTGCGATGGAGATCCCTATCTCCATCGTCTTGGCGGCCATCATAATCTCAGGCAGGTAGTATACATGCTGAGCGTAGAGATTGCTGACGATCTCCATTCCGGCCACAAGTCCTTTGTTTATCAATATAAGAGGCTCAACCCCTTCTTTCAAAGCTTTCATGACGACGGGCCCCACTTCCCTTATCTTCATATAAAGCACAGTGCTGGCCACCTCTTTGAGGTGGGGGTCCGACGGAAGCATCTTGGCGGCTATGGCCTCCGGAGTGCTTACGTTCTCCAGCTCGGCGTCATACCTTCTAAGGATCGCTCCGTAGTCGATTTTTGTTTTGCTCATAATATCCTCTCCTGAACTCCTGAGCCCTCCGAGGAGAGCGGAAGCCCGCAAACATCAACAGAAACTATGGTGCATAAATAGAGTCAGAATTAGATAGGGAGTATCAAATTTTGAACTTATTTATAAAGTTTGTTGTTATCAAATCTTTTTTTTCAAATTTAGTTTTGAAGGATTTGGATAAAATATAATTCAAAAATATGTTAAGTTCATAGTTAACACCCTTTTTAATTTTTACAATATTTAAAAGAATCTATAGAATCCTTTAAATCTGTATGCACTATTCTATGTATAACTGAAAAATTCTATGTATAAACTTGAAATTATACAAGTGGTACCATGTCATCAATAGTTTACCTCAAAAACAAGAAAACCGGTAAAACATATGCGTACCTGAATGAGTCGGTGTGGGACAAGGATAAGAAGAAGTGCATATGCAAACGAAAATGCATAGGCCACCTTGATCCTGAGACGGGTGACATACTTCCGAACCGTCAGAGGAAGGAAAAGGAATCCGCCACCATCAAATCCGTCGGATTCAGCATGCTCTTCGAGCAGACATGCGAGAAGATAGGTCTGAGCGAGTCCCTGCGCATGGCTTCCCCGAAGAACTGGAAGCGCATACTGACGGGCGCACAATACATACTCTCGGAAGGCAACTGCTTCACCGGATGCGAGCACTGGTCCGAGGAGAACCTCTGCCTTTCCAACGATGTCCTGTCCGTCAAGAACCTCAGAGCCCTGCTTAACGAGATAGACGTCGAGGTGCAGCAACGCTTCTTCAAAGACTGGATAGAGAGACAGAATGAGAAGGACACGGAGCTCATGAACACCGTATCCATATCCTCGGTCAACGAAGGCAACAACAGACTGAGGACCCGTACGGCGCTGGTCATGGAGGATCTGTCGAAGCTTGGGCTCTATGTCATAGTTGGCTCAAAGAAGAGGCTCCCTCTTTACTTCCAGGTCAGTCCGGGAGGGATGATGGGAGCCTCCGCCCTCTCCGGTGCGGCAGAAAGCTTCGGATGGAGCAACAAGAGGAATATGGATCTGATCGTGGACAGGGCCTTTGTGAACGAGGAGAGCCTGGAATATCTTTACAGGAACCGCAACAGGTTCATCGCCCGCACATACCCTGAATTCAGCTTCTCCAGCGAATCGATAGTCCGTGTCAGGGACAGGATCATGAGCCTCGAGAACTCCCAGAACATCCTGGGCAAGCAGCTCTTCGTGATGTCCCTCCTCGGTTACATAAAAGGACACAAATGCTACACCCACATCTTCTTCGACAGCCAGGAATCCGAGAGCCAGTTCATAACGTTCCTCGGGCTGGTGGACGACTGCTACAATGAGCTGCGGAGCGGGGAGCTCGTAGAGGAGCACAGCTACTTCTACGAGAAGTATTTCTATATGCGGGAGGCCCCGGAAGGCGGGAGGATAGTGGAGCTCAACAGCGACGCCATGATGAAGTACAACGATGTGGCAGGATTCTCCGTGCTGCTGTCCAGTCATAAGAGGAGCCCGGAGGAGGCACTGAACTCATACCGGGAGAAGGACCGGGTGGAGAGCATGTTCGATAATATCAGGAACGAGGAGGACAACGCCTCACTGAGATTGTACATGGAAAGCGCCATGAGCGGCCGTCTCTTCCTGCAGTTCATCGCACTGATCGTATCCAGTGAGATATGGCGCATGGTGAGCAGGCGGCCCGCCCTCTCTGAGTACACGCTCAAGGATATCGTGGAGGATATGTCGAAGATAAAGCGCATATTCATCCCCGGGCAGAAGACACCCATGCATACGAAGATCACCAAGAAGCAGATGGAGATCATGGGCGAGTTTGGCGTGGATCTGCTGTTGAAGGTGGGGTCCTGATGCTCCGGCGCACCGGCTCCCCTGAGTATCATATATCTGATTTATAATCTGAAACAGCAGTCCGGCGTACATGTCTGCTCTGAAGACGGTCAAATCATACGGTGCAACACTTCCTCTGGCGATCGTGAGGATACTGTTGGGCTTCATGTTCCTGTGGGCCTTCCTGGATAAGCTATTCGGTTTCGGATTCTCCACAACGGCGGCCGATGCGATGATCAACGGCGGTTCCCCCACAAAGGGGTTCCTCATGTACGGTACGGATATACTGTCCTTCCTGGCTGATATCCCCGGCCTCATATCCGTTCTTGACGTGGTGCTGATGGCCGCATTCCTTCTGCTGGGAATCGCCTTGATCCTCGGCATAGGGATGAAGATCGCCGCCGCAGGCGGAACCGTTCTCCTGCTCATGATGTACATCTCCCTGTTCCCCTTCACGAAGAGCGGTTCCACGAACCCTCTGATAGACTACCATGTGATCTACATCTTCCTCCTGTGGGCACTCTGCCTCTCGAATTCGGGAGATGTGCTCGGCCTCGGGAAGTGGTGGAAGGAGCAGAGCCTGGTTAAGAGGTATCCGATACTGGTATGATGCTGTCATGCGCCGGTCCGACGCCTCACTGTCGGATCGGCCCCTTATTTTTAAAAGTAAGGTCAATTACGGCCCGGTAAAAGGGAATTGCTTTTTAAACACCCGGGATATATCTGGCCCGCATCTGTGGCTCGCTCCAAAGGAGGGCAGAGTTATGGTAAAGAAGAAAGCAATAGAATTACACGGTTTCAATAACTTGGCCAAGTCCTTGGACCTTAATCTCTACAGAGTAGAGCAAACCCACACGGATGCCGAGAAGAAGCATTTCATATCGTATATAGATGAACATTTCAGCTCCGGGAAGCTCATGAGGATCATGGAAGGAGTGTGCAGCGACATTGATGCGACCATCCTTGACGTCTCCACTTATGATTACGAACCGCACGGAGCATCGGCACTGCTGCTCCTGGCGGAGGAGGATGTCGATCTCCACAAGAAGACGGTGGCGCACCTGGATAAGAGCCACATATCCCTTCACACCTATCCGGAGCACCACTGCTCCGTAGGGATCTCCACATTCAGGACGGATATCTCTGTATCGACATGCGGCGATATCTCTCCGCTTACGGT
>JAAYKC010000084.1 GCA_012522645.1 Thermoplasmatales archaeon | reverse complement strand
CAATCCTGTAAAGAATCCCACTTCTTCAAACAGCCAGTCACTTTCGCGGAGAAACAGACGATATCTCACGGACATACGTCCGTTCGATATCGTCTGTTTCTTTCACTGCTGTAAACTTATCTGTTTTCTAAAACAGATTATCACGGATTGGATAAAGTTTATATGAGTCAATACTATCCACGCATTTGCTGCGGACGTAGTGTAGCTGGTTATCACTTGACCTTGCCAAGGTTAGAACTCGGGTTCGAATCCCGGCGTCCGCACTCATCTTATCATCTGGCTCCTGGCATAATTTGGTGTCAGGCTCCCCGATGCCGTTTCTTATCGGGCACTGACCCTGTCGCAGGCACGATCTTGGATGAAACAACTGGACCGAAGCAGGTTCGGCAGACGATGCTCTGCGTTCAATCGAAAGCATAGATGAATTTCCCGTTGTGGCTTTCGATGATCTCCGAATCCACGCCGTAAACATCTTTGATCATCTTCTCGGTGATCACGTCCTTTGCAGGTCCGAAGTCATATACGCGGCCATCCTTCAGCGCCATGATCTTGTCAGAATAACGGAGTGCCAGGTTCAGATCGTGCATGGCCATCACCATGCACACATTTTTCTCTTTAATGATCTCGCGCATCATTTTCAGAGTATCCAGCTGATTCCTCAGATCCAAAGCGCTGGTGGGTTCGTCGAATATGTAGAATTCCGGGTCCTGTGCCAGAGTGCGCGCGAGAGCCACCCTCTGCACCTGCCCCCCGGATAATTGAGAGACCTGACGGTCGTACAGCGAATCGATATTGAGCTTGACCATCGCATCAGCTGCTTTGTTGATATCCTCAGAAGAATACGACCATTCGATATGAGGTATCCTGCCAATGAGCACAGAATCATAAACCGAGGACTGCCCGAAGAATGTCGTGCTCTGCGGCACATATCCGACGATCTTCGCGAATTCCTTCCTGTCCACATCCGAAGTGCATACGCCGTCGATCGAAATCGTGCCCGCCATCGGTTTCAGGATATTGCATATCGTCTTGATGAGAGTGGATTTCCCGGAAGCGTTGGGGCCCAGGATCGTAACGACCTCGCCGGACTCTACGGACATGTCTATGTCCTCAACGACGACCTTGTGGCCGTAACCCTGTTTGATGCCTTCGAGTTCAAGCTTCATATCCTCTGACTCCACTTCTTGTTGCTTATCATCCAGATGAAGAACACTCCTCCGATGACATACAGCACGATGCCCACCGGCAGTTCGGTGGGACGTATTATCATCCTGCAGAAGAGATCTGATATGGATAGTATCACAACGCCCATCAGCCCTGCGGCAGGCATGAGGTATCTCGAATCGTTGCCTATGATCATCCTGCAGATGTGCGGTGCCATTAGACCTATGAATCCTATCACTCCGGTGAATGACAGGCATGCCGCAGTCATGAATGTGGATACGATGATCCCCCTTCTCCTCAGGCTCGGTACATCCACTCCGAGGCTGGTGGCCACATCGTCACCTGCGGATAATGCATTGAGGTCTGTGGAAAGTTTGAAAAGATATATGCTGCATACGACGACTATCGGCAGAAGAAGGAGTATGGATCCCCATGTCGCTTTTGCCATGCTCCCCATTATCCATAGTGTTATCTCCCTGAGCTGACTGTCCTCGGAGAAATACTTCGCAGCCATGATCCCCGCCTGGAACAGATAGCTTATCACCACCCCTGAGAGGATGACCGTGGATCTTGATGTGTTCTTATCCCGCGTAAGCACCAATATTATGATGACGCTGAGCATCGCGAATATGAATGCGAACAGGATGGTGATGACGTCGCTGATCTCGAAGCGTACGGACCCGATGCGCACCACCTGGTTCATGATGTTCCCGAATACAGGTGTTCCAAGGACTATGGCTAACGCGGCACCGAACGACGCTGCCGTGGAAACGCCCAGCGTGAACGGGCTCACAAGGGGATTCCTGAGGAGCCCCTGCATTATCATCCCGGCTACTCCGAGGGTGAACCCGGTCAGCGCCACCAGCAGCATCCTCGGCATCCTGCCCTGGAATATGAACTCGCTGTAGTAGCTCTTTGACGGCTCTCCTACGAGATTCGGGAATAACGCATTACCGAACACTTTCAGTGTGTCCACCAGAGGTATATCGACAGCACCGAGACCCACGGCGACGAAGAAAATTATCACGCTGACGGCTGCCAAAGATAATATGAACAGAACCTTTTTTCTTAACGAGGCATTGTATTTTCCCTCGAAGGTATCCTCATCGATTTTGTTCTGTATCAAATCCCTTAACTTTATCTTGTTGTTTCCGTCGTGATTCATGAGAGGCCGCTCAGATGGATAATGAAAAAAAGGGGGCCGAAGCCCCGAATGGTTTAGATTATGACGATCTCCGATGCAGAAGCTACTCCGCCCGATATGGTTATCTTGAACAGACAGCCGCTGGTATCCTCATTGAAGCCGTACGCATTGTTGTAGTTCGTGATCAGCTGAGATACGTTGTATCCTGTGTCTATGTCGCACGCCTCAGCAACGAGAACGTATCCTATGTACGCAAGAGGGCCAGACATCAATCCCGAGTTGAAGACATAGATCTTACCGGTGCTGTCCGAACCGATGGCGGAAAGGGACGTGTAATCTGAAGACAACGCACAGCTTCCGCTGCCGCCGCTTTTCCACAACGTCAGTGCCGCTGCCTCATCGGTAGTGGTTGAGGAACCTCTCACGAAGATCTTGTCTATATTGTTACTTCCGTCTTCTGCAATGACCACTTCCTTGATGTTGGTATCCCCAAATGCCGCATTGGTCACACCGCCCAGATCAAGTCCGGGTATGTTACGCAGCGCATTCTTACCGTAAACCGATTCCACCAGATTGTTGGAAGCGGATGTCTGGTTGTAGAACTTGCCTCCCCCTTTAGCACTCATGAGATAGAGGAACGTCTTATCGGAGTTGTCTGCCTCTGCGGCCTTCGTTTTCACGGTGTCGACCACTGAGTTGTATACATCCAGATAGCTGTTCAGAGCGTTCATCACACTCTCGGTCCTTCCGAACAGAGTGGCAAGCTTGTCGAGGTCTTCCTGTGCCGTGTCCCCGTTGAAGTCCAGCCTTATGACGGTTATGTTGAGCTGTTCAAGAGCTACTTGTGATGACGGGCTCAGGGTCATATTAGATACAGGACAGAGGACATACCGCACCTGAGCAGTGTCAATTATCTCCTCGCCGGACATAAGTGCAGATGTAGAACTGATCCTAGACATATGCACTGCCTCGGGGAACATATCCTTAAACTGATTCCAGCTCTCCAGATCCTTTGCATCAGAGCTTGCGTAGAAACACAGCCCTTTCACTTCATCCTCTAATCCCAGCATCTTCATCGCTTTGGGAGCGTTGGTGTTCACCGTAACCAGTCCCGTCAGCGGTCCGTCGAGCGTTATCGTGGCTCCGCTGCCGTCCACAATGGTTATCGTTCCGTCGTTGTCGTCGTCAGACAGACCAAAATACACTGCGACCGCACCGACGCAGACGATCGCCACTACGGCAACTGCTAATAATTTCGTGTTCATTTTTTGCCCTCACTATATTTTTACTGAGATCCCGACACATTCCGTTCAGCCGGATGCCGCAGATCGGAGTTTATTGGACATATCATCCAACTGCATAATATAACAATAGT
>JAAYKC010000083.1 GCA_012522645.1 Thermoplasmatales archaeon | reverse complement strand
GTCCTCCACCCCCCCGTAACGCCAACCCTGGCCTCCGTGGACTGCCCCGTTCAGCTCAAGAAGTTGTTTCCTTACCGAATCCTCTATTCTCATCCGAAACCCTCCATGCTTTCCTTCGATTTATAGAGTCTGTCAAAAGCTGCCGCGGTCCGTTTTGTATCTCTTGGGCAGGACGAATAATTCACCGTCATTATCGAAGCCAACGGATGCCGAGACGCCGTACACCTCCTCTATGAGCTCAGGGGTTATGATCTCCTTCGGAGGGCCGATCTTGAACAGGGAGCCCTCCTTCATGATTATGCAGAGGTCGCAGTATCTGGCCATAAGGGATATGTCATGCTCGGCCACGAGTATCGTCATATCCTTCTGGACCATGGCGTTGAGATACTCCATGACCTCCAGCTTATATCTCATGTCCAGATGGGATGTCGGCTCGTCGACCAGCATCAGCCTGGGCTCCTGCACATAGGCCTTGGCGATGAGGACCCTCTGCATCTCGCCGCTCGACAGCATGTGAAGCTGTCTGTCCTGCAGATGTTTGACGCCGAACTTCTCCATGACCTCCACAACGAAGGTCTCATCATTCTCTGTTTCCCACCACAGATTCTTCATATACGGGTAACGGCCCATCATGACAGTCTCGTAAACCGTCAGGCCGAAGCTGGTTTTCAACTGAGCCGGAACGCTGGAGATCTTCCTGGCCAACTCGCCGGGCCCCTGTTCCTTAACAGAGACGCCTTCCACGAAAATGTCCCCGGATGAGATCGGATGAAGCTTATTTATGCACTTCATCATTGTCGATTTCCCGCAGCCGTTGGGCCCTATAAGCCCGACCAGCATGCCGCTGTCGATACTGCATGAAACATCCCTTACTGCATGATATCCGTTATCGTAGTACTTGTTAAGGTTACGGATCTCAAGAAGCGGGACCTTATCCTTCATACATTCTCCCCCTTTTTATCACAAGATATGCGAACACCGGCGCACCGATCATAGCGGTTATCGCACCTACCGGCAATTCGCCCCCTGCTATCAGCATCTTCGAAGTGAAATCGGCAAGCATCATCAACAAACCGCCCAGCACCATGGATGCAGGGATGACCAGTCTGTGATCTCCGCCCAACAGCATGCGGCACAGGTGAGGCACCACCAGTCCCACGAAGCCGATTATGCCGACGAAGGCCACACATACGGCCGTGAGGACGGATGCGAGTATGAGCATGCCTCTGTTGAATTTTTTAACGTTCAACCCCATCTCTGTGGCTTGGTCCTCTCCGAGAAGCACAAGATTGAGCTCTTTCACCCATATAAGAGGCACCATGGACAGCATCATTGCGGGGATGAACACCATCCATACGTTATTCCATCCTATCGAGGTGAAGCTCCCGAACAACCAGGTCATGGCACTGTGTATCTTGTCACCTGCCCAATACATCAGCATCGTTTGAACGGCAGAGAATGCCAGCCCCACGATCACACCTGCGAGCACATAGTTGGTGGATGATCCTCCCGCCTTCTCAGCGATTATCATCGTCGCGAAGAATGCGAACAGCCCTCCGATTATGGCCGCCAGAGGTATGGCGTATTGGGTCGTGCTCAAAAGACCGAAGAATGTGAAGCCTGATGTTATCGCAGCAATCGCCAGTGTTCCCGAGCCTGCAGAAACTCCCAGGATGTACGGGTCAACAAGAGGATTCCTTATAATTGCCTGATATACTGAGCCTGCTATGGAGAGACCTACGCCCACTGCAAAGGCCGCCATTGCCCGGGGCAGTCTGGTAACGTAGATTATGGTCTCCTGCGAAGTGAGATTCTGCCCTCCTTTGGAGATGGCTGACCTGAGAAGAGAGAACGTTTCTGTAAGGGATGTACTGCCCGTAGGCCCGTAAGCGAGGCAGAGCAGGAACATAAGGAAGGAAGCCAGCGCCCCCAGTATTATGACCCAGAGCAGCCGCATCTTATTCTTTCGGATTTTGGAGACACCTTCGCCGGAGGTCCCCATCTTCTCGGACAGTCTCCCGCGGATGTACGGTATGGGCGGTACATCCCTGACCTTCCGCAGATATATGCAATATACGATGAATATCGCCAGGAGAGCGATGATTATCGCAAGAACTATTATCGGCACCATACTCTCCTTCTCCGGAGGGAGCTCGATCGGCAGGAATCCGCCTTCGAAGGAGTACATGCCTCCGTCGGTGCCGGAGTATATCCATCCGTCTATGACGACCGGGGGTGACATCGCATACTGCTGAACGCCTTCATATTGTTTGATGCGTCCCAAGAGGTTGCCGTCCAGGTCGAATTCCAATATGTAGCTCCCTATATCATATTCAGAAGCTATGATCCTCGATCCGTTCACCAGCACGGCCGGGGCACGTATGCCCTCCAGATTCGGGGCTATTAATTCATATGACCCGTCCAGATATATCTTGGTCAGCCCTTTTGACGTGAAAGAATATGCCCCTCTGAAAGAATCGGTATCAGAGCTTATGAGATAAGAGGAGGACAACCCCAAACCTGTTTCCTTCACGATCTCGGTGAGGGTCGTGCCGTCGAATCTGTAGACTGCGTAACCTCCTGTGATGGTATTCATTCCTCTTCCGTCAGAGAAGGAGAATATCAGCCTGTCCCCCACCTTGACAACACTGGATACCAGTCCCGTCTTGTTGGCTCCGTCCGCCACATGTACGGATGTGCTGCAGATCATGGTGCCGTCCGTCTTATCGAACACGTAGAGCGACCCGTTCAGAGCCCCTATGAAAAGGTGATCCCCGGATATAGTGGGCGAATTGAAATAGACACATCCTCCTATTGTGCCCTTCCACAGCACATTCAGATCGAGATCGGTGCAGAATACATAACCTGCGGCCGTTCCGAAATAGAGGGCGCCGGAATCATATATTACCGTTGACGGGCCCGTTCCGTACGTGTATCCTGTCAGAGGATCATCGGCCGGATCCCTGACAGAACTGAATTTGACAGAAACCACATTTGAACCGCTCGAATCCGGACCTTCGAGGGGAATCTTGAACAGGAGGCCGTTGGTCGTGGGGATGTAGATGTGACCTCCCACTATGACGCCTGTCGCAGTTTCGTATCCAGCACCCTGCTTCATCTCGTACTTCCATTTCTCTGCTCCCGTGAACCTGTCATAACAGTAAACAACGGGAGGCGTCGCACCGCCGACCATCATCGAACCTGTGCCGCCCGCGACCAGATAAGCATTGCCGCCTTCGATCAGGATCGACCCGTTGACATAATTGCCTTTACCGTAAGTATGACTCCATTCGACGGAACCGGATTCCAGATTGTCCCTCTCGGCATCCTGATGACCGCTTGATGAAGAGTCACCCCTTATGCACGTCCACGAGGAGGTATGTCCGGGTTTTTCCGTAGGAGCAATACCTGCAGGATAGTATCCCAGGGCTATCGGCGAAGAAGGAGACTCATCCGAGGGAACGAAGTACGCCGTTCGATCTTCCCATGCAACACCGTCCCACACATAGTATCTCCATGAGACGTCTATTGTGGTCAGACTCCCGATGGTCTTGTCGCCGATCCCGTCCACCGTGAAACCGGTGGAACTATCATAAGCCAATAAACTTCCGAAGGAATCGGCCGCATTTTCCAAAACCTTGAGTGCTGTATCCCCGTTCTTAACAGACCATTCGGTGCTGCCGTTCCCAAAATCTATCAGAGCATACGGTACCCCTTCTGCATCCGATTCGGTTGAATACAGAGGGACCGCGGATATGATCATCAGTGCAACCGCAAGTACGGCGAGCGGTGCGTATTTTCTGCCTGTGCTCATCTTATCACCGGGTCCGTCGTTATTGTGATATAATCACGATAATCACTTCCTATGAATCGGATCGTGTCTGTATCGAAGGCAGTCTGCTGTACCATCTTCCCGACCAATTCTATTAACTGGACCACTCTGGGTCCCGGGCGAGAGGCCAGATCGGCAGCCTCGCCCGTAAGGAAATATATCTTGCATTTAAGAGGGTCCTCATCATATGCATTGATCTTCTTCCACTCATCAGGCATATCATCGAGGACCTTTTCATACTCGCCCAT
>JAAYKC010000145.1 GCA_012522645.1 Thermoplasmatales archaeon | reverse complement strand
GCTGTATCATAGTGAAGTGGCTGCCGAGGTGTGGCTCAGCTTGGTAGAGCGCTACGTTCGGGACGTAGAGGCCGCAGGTTCAAATCCTGTCACCTCGACCATAACATTAGGTCAAAATAGATGCAGGGCCGAAAAACCCAGTGTTTATGCGGCCTGACGAGGGTTTTGAATGAAAAATTCAGAACCCTCGTTTTTCATAGATGCACCCTGCTTTTTAAGGAAAAGCAGGGTGTTTCTCTTTTTAGGCCGGAATCAGTCCGGCAGACAACATCATAAAGCCAATACCCTATGGGGCAATTTTAAGCGGCTGTGTTCTTCGTAATTGAAAAACACAGCCGCTTTTTTTGTTGCCCAAAAACGAAAAGAAAGGATAGATGCACGATGAAAAAAGAACTGACTACCCTCCGTTTATGGAATCCCCTCTTCCCTCATATCTACCCTCGAAATGAATGGGGAGATTTGGAGAACAATCCGGTGGATTTAAGCGCTGGGGAAATTTTAGAATATGAGGATAAAATCCTCGATCTCATTGAAAGGGAAAGGCTGTCCGATGAGGGTGAGCGTGGCCTCGCCGTTTACCTCGATGACGATCTCAGCCGAAAGGTGTACAGCATTAACCCGACTGTTGAGGAATGAAACGGTGAGCTGTGGGGCGTGACCGAAGTGCAAGCCCACGGTGCGCTCTCTTCCTCTGAGCTTGCGGAGCTGACAGAATGGCTCTCTGGACAATTTAGCGATGGCTGGGGCGAGGGGCTGGAGCAAAGGGAAATCAAAGTGGATGACGGCGAGCTGTGTGTCAGCTTTTGGGATAGCAGCGACCGTTTCTTCATTAAGCCGAAGGATAAACTGAAAGGTAGTCAGTCCTCCGGCTTTGGCATGACGATGGGGGGTAGATAGTATGGCGGTGCTTCATGCAGCAAGAGAGCAATATGAGCTTTGCGAGCTTGATGGAAAGCCTGTGGCCTTCACCAATATGCGCCTCGACAGGCAGACTATCCCTGATGGGCTGTACTGTTACGATATCCGTGACTCGGATAATCTGGATGGCAGCTGTGCGGAGGTCAAAGCCCATGTCATGGTAAACCATTGGGGAACGATCCTTTGCAAATCCCCTTTTCCGCTGAATGAGTACGGCTCATATTACCCTGAAAATTCCATGAACTATTTAGGCACCACAGTTTCACTTCAGGATTGGATGAATATGAGTGAAGTCGATTTTAAGGAACAACAGGCAACAGAAAACACGATGACGATGGGAGGAATGGGCTGATGCCAAACCATGTAACCAATATTTTAAGGGCATTCGGCGATCCGAACAAAGTTAGCGCTATGTTTGAGTCGATGTCACTGAAAATGTAGTGGTCACCGGCTCTCTTTTCTTTTCCGAGGGAGGTGATGGAATATCAATAGCTTTATCAGCTGGGTGGGCGGCAAGAAAGCCCTCCGCAATATCATATACCGGCTCTTCCCCAAGGATTTCGGCAGATACATCGAAGTCTTTGGCGGCGGTGGCTGGGTGCTGTTCGGCAGACAGCCGGACTTTAAGGGCATGGAGGTCTACAACGATTTTAACGGCAACCTAACCAACCTGTTCTACTGCGTAAAGAGCAGAACGCTGGCCTTCCTCAAGCAGCTGGGCTTCCTGCCCCTCAACTCCCGGCATGAATTTGGCGTACTGCGCCGGTTCTTTGAAAAGGATGAATTCGATAGGGAATATCTGAGCGAGGAACTGGAGCTGGCACAGCAGAACCTCCCCCCGCCTGAATTTGAGGAACTGAGGGCAATCCTGCTGGAACAAGCAGAACCCAGCGATGTATGGAGGGCGGCGGCCTTTTTCAAGCTCATCCGTTACAGCTACGGCAGCGGATGCACCTCCTACGGCTGCCAGCCCTTCGATATCCGCAAGGTGTTCGCCGTTATCTGGGAGGCATCGAGGCGGCTCGCTGATACGGTGGTGGAAAATAAAGACTTCGAGGCATTAATCCGGCAGTACGACCGGGACAATGCCTTTTTTTATTGCGATCCGCCCTATTATATGACCGAGGGTCACTATGCGGTGGAATTCCGGAAAACTGACCACCAGCGGCTCCGGGATGCGTTGGCAGACTGCATGGGAAAATGGATGGTCAGCTACAACGACTGTGAATTTATCCGGGAGCTGTATCAGGACTACACCATCACACCGGTCACCCGCCTGAACAATCTGGCACAGCGGTATGAGGGCGGCTGCGAGTACCCGGAGGTCATCATCACCAACTATAATCCCAAGGAGCGAGAGAACGCCTCGTTCCAGATGAATCTATTCGACTGCGGATATGGTTTAGACGAGGACGAACCGCAATATGGGCTTGGCACAAACACTTAAATCAGAGAAAGCAAGGAGGAAGTGACTATGAGATTGATTGAAACCAAGGGCAGGATTGCAGAGGATGGTAGCATCATCCTGCCGCCCGGTGTGTTGGAAACCATGTGCATCACCACCGGTGACCCGGTGCATCTGGCATACCTATCCCATCACCCGGTGAAACAGATGAACAGCTACGGCGAGTTTTTTCTCACCAAGGAGGGCATCGACCATGTAAGCGAACCGGTGGAAGCGCCGGAGGTTGCCGAGCTGTCGGTGCCTCATGCACTTTTGGAAGCAGCAGGGATTGGGCTGGACGATGATCTGGATATCCGCTGTGAAAACGGCGCAATCATCATCGGCAGCGCTGATCCGGTGGTGCAGCTGCCACCCCAGCTTCTAAAGCTGTTCGACAGCCTCGGCATCAGCCATGATGCCATCCGCTGTGTACTGGAGGGAGGTGCGGAGAATGAAGCATAAGCCTATCTACAAACTGGTGGACGGCAAAGGCCGGGTATTGATTCCCAAGGATCTGCGCACCGCCAGCGGCATGGATTACGGCGACATTGTGCGCCTTGGCCTGTCAAACGGCACAGTCAGTGTGCAGAAGATCAATATCATCGAGGTGGGCGACCAATCCCCGGAGGCGGTGGAGGCCTATGTCCGTGCGGCGTTCAAGACCATGCCGGACGATATAAGGCTCTCCCTCATTTCAGACCTGACCGCACTCATGCAGCAGAAAAAGGAGGGATAGCCCTATGGAACCCAAACTGCTCTACACCGCCGCCGACTGCATCGAAACCGGCTATGACTGCTCCCTGCAAGGCAAGGTCATCGTTCTCAGCAGACAAGCCCTGCGGTCGGATTACCGGAATCAGCTCTTTTTCTGCTCCGGAGGCAACGGCGCAAACCCCAACCCTATCGGGCGCTCGGTGTTCCTGACCTCTCTGTCTGACGGGGAGAACTACCGATTCTTCCGCAGTGACGTCCTCGGCGTACTAAAGCCGGAGTTGCTGCCGGAGAGCGCCAAGCTGCACCTGTCCCAAATCAGACCGGCAGATGCGCTGCCTCTTGAGAGGAACGAGCCGAAATACAGCGGCTACAGCTTTCTGCCCGATGGCCGCTACGCTGCCGGTGTGTGGCTTTGCAGCGAGCAGGAGGTGATGGACTACATCGAAATGCAAAAGCCCTACCAACATCGCATCATGATCTGCGACCGCAATGACTTTTGTGTGCTGGAGCTGCGGGAGGGTCAACTTTTGTATCCCGGCGAGGAAGCGATGGAGGCCTTCCGGCAGGAAGCGCAGGCCGTAGCCCCCTATCCGCTTTCTCGCCACAGCGATTTAGATGAGGGAAACGGAGGCATGACCATGACATAAGGAGGCACGCCCATGCGAAATATCCGAATGGAAAAAGAGATTATTCTGTACTACGGCAACCCTGCCGGTTATGCCAGCGGCGGCAAGGCGGTGGTTGATCTCCTGTTTGAGTCGGAGGAACTGAAAGCCTTTCTCAGCCGCCAAAAGGATATCGGTGAGGTGAAATGGACGGACGGTGTCTACGACCGGCTCGTCAACGGACAGAGAGATACCCAAGAACTCACCCTGCTGAAAAACTGCCGGGTGTGGCAGTTAAAGCCCGAATCGGATATCCGGATGCGCTTCATCAGCCTTGCGGATTTCTGCAAGACCTTTGGAGAGCCGCAGATATCCGACTACCAAACCGTCTATGACAGCGAGGTGGAAACCAATGATCTGGAGGCGCTGTATACCAAATTCAACACAGCCCACCCTCCCGGCTATGCAGGACATTCCCTGTCCATGTCCGATGTGCTGGAGCTGTACGATGAGAACGGCAGCAGCTTCCACTACTGCGACCGCTTCGGATTTGAGGAAATCAGCTTTGCGCCACCGGCGCAGACACAGACCATGCAGTTCTGACGGGGCTGTTTTTTTATTGCCAGAATGCGAAAGGAGAAAATCATGCCCGATGTAGATGTAAAAATCAATTCCATGTACCCGCCCGGTGCCAGCGGCGGCATCCGTGCCTACGCTTCGGCAACGGTGGACGGTTGCCTCGGTATCCGGGGCATCAAGGTGGTGGAGGGCGGTCGGGATGGCCTGTTCGTCTCTATGCCCAGCCGCAAGACCGAGAACGGCTACAAGGAAATCTGCTTCCCTGTCACCAAGGAGTTTCGGGAGCAGCTCCATAAGGCTGTGCTGGACAGCTACCAGCAGGCCGTAGCCATGAATCAGGCTCCGGTGCAGCCGCAGGAAAACGCACCGGAGCAAGCCCCTGCGCCCATGCAGATGGGCGGTATGTAAGCAAAAATATCCTATAAAATTTTGGAGGTAAAACACCATGAAAAAGATGATGAACAAGGTAACCCACAAGGCAAATATGCTGGCAATGAAGGCAAGAATGGCGCTGGCCAACCCCCGCGGGGAAGGTTTTGTGGACACAGCAATCAAGATTTTGATGGCAGTGGTCATCGGCGCTTTGGTGCTGGCAGGGCTGTATCTGCTCTTCGATAAAACCGTGCTGCCCACCCTGACCCAGCGCATTAAAGATATGTTCAATTATGCCGGATAATC
>JAAYKC010000082.1 GCA_012522645.1 Thermoplasmatales archaeon | reverse complement strand
TGACCACCGCATCTATCTTGTCGCTTATGCTCTTCTCCGTCTTCCTGGACGCAGTGTATATCCCCTTTATCAGAGAATCCACGATCTCATACCTTGCGGCTGCAACGATGGTCTCCCCGTCATCATCGAAGGAGTCCTCAGTGCGCCTTACCGTCTCGGATGCCTTCTCGAATACTGATGGAGGTACCGATTCCTGTACGAAGGGATCGTTCTCCATCATCTTTACTGAGTACCAGTACAGGAGATCATCGCTGACGTGTCCCTTCAGTTGATCGGAGATCTCCGAGACCGCCTTTGAGAGCTCCCCCCTGAAGAGCTTCTTCGGGGCCCAGACGCCGGAAGATGCCTGCTCGAGTGCCGTTGCGGCCAGCTCGTCTATGCCTTCCCTCTTCAGAGCCGATACTCTGACGACCGGGCAGCCGAGCCTCTCGGACAGCTTCTTCTCATCAAGGACGTCCCCTCTCTTGGCGATCACGTCACTCATGTTGAGGGCAACGATCACAGGGAGCCCCATCTCCAGCATCTGCAGCGTGAGTATCAGGTTCCTTTCCAGATTCGTCGCGTCCACCACGTTTATCACGGCGCCGGCGTTGCCTTCTATCAGGAACTTCCGTGAGATCTCCTCCTCCGGAGAATAGGGGGACAGGGAGTACACGCCGGGAAGATCCGTTACCGTCACATCCTTGGCCTGCTTCAGCCTGCCCTCCTTCTTCTCTACGGTAACCCCGGGCCAATTCCCGACGCGTTGCGAACCGCCCGTGAGGGCGTTGAACAGCGTCGTCTTCCCGCTGTTCGGGTTTCCGATCAATGCTATGTTCTTCTTCATCACAAGACCTCTTATTGAAAAATCATACAGTCTCCACCATGACCATCTCCGCATCCTTCTTTCGGAGCGTGAGCTTGTATCCCCTTAACATGAACTCCACCGGATCGCCCAGAGGAGCTACTCTGATCACTTCGATCTCGCAACCCTTCAGGATGCCCATGTCCATGAGCCTTCTCCTCAGGGGCCTGTCTCCGTTGACGGAGATCACTCTGACCTTTTCCCCTTCTGTCACATCCTTCAGCGTTCTCATGCTTTCGCCTCTTCCACGTGCACGTGGGCGACAAGGGACCTGTCCAAAGCGACCCTGGTCCCCATGACATTCACGATGAACGAACCGTTCACCAACGAAAGCACCTTCACACTGGCACCCTCGACGAAACCGAGGTCCATGAGGCACTTCTTACGCTTTTCACTGCCGATTATTCTCGAGATGCGTCTCTCTTCTCCTGGTTGGGCAAAAATCAGTTCCATTCTCTCACTTCTCCGAAGGACGATGTTTAGGAATACCTAATCCTCTTATCAGGGCAGATATCTCTGCAGTATATATAATTTTAGGATTCCCTTATTCAGTTATACCTAAATTTAGTTCGCATCTGTAAAAGAGAATCATTCCGTCAGTACGTGCGGCCTCTTGGACGGTCTGCATGAGAACGAAATGTGCTTTATCCTCCTGACAGATATGCATGCATGGATCAGAGAGCGCACTGGGATTCCATTTTCGGGAAGGATGAGAACAGGTTCGGGACCTGTCCCAGCGGCTTCTGCGGCTTCTGCTGCGATATGGTCAGGGAAAGGGGATACTCGGATATCCTGGAGCTCGGGGCCGGGCAGGGGAGGGACAGCTGCATGCTGTCCGCCGAAGGATACAGGATCACGGCCGTGGACTACAGCGGGGTGTCCTGCGATCAGCTGAGGAGGAGATTCCCGGAACTGACGGTCATCCACAGGGACATAAGGGAAGGACTGGATTTCGAAGATGATTCCTTCGATGTCTGCTATTCGCATATGCTGTTCACGATGGATTTCAAAGAAGAGGAATTGAGGGCTGCGGCGAAGGAGCTGTCAAGGGTCGTCAGGACGGACGGGCTGATCATGTTCTCCGTCCGTACCAAGTACGATAAATGCTACGGCCTGGGAGAGAATCTGCATGAGGATGTGTGGGAGCACAACGGATTCGCGGTCAGATACTTCTCCGAGGACGATCTGAGCGCCGTGACGGACGGATTCGGGGTCCTGAGGACCGTCAGATTCGAAGAGGAGGGGAAGGATCTCTTCGGGGTCGTCCTCAGGGTTCTTCCAAAAGACTGAAGACAATGCGCTTCTCATCCCGGGTCGCCGCCCGGTACTTCCCCGGTTCCAGGTCCCCGAGGGTGATCGGGCCGACCCTTATCCGGACCAGACGGACGACATTATAACCGAAGTGATCGCACATCCTCCTTATCTGGAGATTCAGGCCCTGGGTTATGATTATCCTGAATCTGTACTTGCCCATCCTCTCGACGGTGCAGGGCCTGGTGACCGTGTCCAGTATGGGCACGCCGGCCGCCATGCCTTTCAGGAATCTCTCGTTGACCGCTTTGTCCACGGTCACGATGTACTCCTTCTCGTGGCCGTGCCTGGATCTCATCAGGCCGTCCACCAGCTCACCTCTGTTCGTGAGCAGCAGCAGACCCTCCGAGTCCTTGTCCAACCTTCCGACGTAGGTTATCTTCTTCGGATAGTCTATGAATTTTATGACACTGTCCTTCTCGTCCTCGGCACTGGTGCAGACAAGTCCTTTGGGCTTATTGAAGAACAGGAGCACGGATGTCTCATCCCTCTTCACCGGTTTGCCGTCCACTGTGACGATGCTGCCGTCCTCCACCGTATCCCCGGGCACCGCCGTGCGGCCGTCTATCGCGGCCCTGCCTTCCTCAACGAGCTTGTCCGCCTGCCTTCTGGAACAGAGGCCGGAACCGGCGATGAACTTGTTGATGCGGGTGCCCATGAAAGGTCAATACGGAATCAGTAGAAAAAAGGATGTTTGTAAAGAGTTTGGAGGGGAGCTCACTCTCTTTCCTCGTGGATGTGGTCGTACTCTCCCTTCTGCAGCCACTTGGGGCCTACCCAGTTCCACCTGCCCAGCAGATGCATGACGGCAGGCACCAGATATGTGCGCACCAGCAGGGCATCCACCAGGATGGCGAACCACAGGGCGAACCCGAATTGCTGCAGCATCGGCGTGGACGAGAGCATCAGCGTCCCGAAGGCGGAGCTCATGATTATCCCGCATATGGTGATGACCGCTCCGGTGCTCTCCAGCGCGTGCACTATCGCATCATCGTTGCTCATCCCCTTGGCGACGTTCTCCCTTATGCGGGTGGTGAGCAGGATATCATAATCCATGCCCAATCCCAGACATATCACGAACAGGATGATCGGCAGGATCCAGTACACCGGTGTGGCCAGAACATCCACGAACAGGAAGTACGTCAGGCCCAGCGTCCACACTATGCTCATGACTATAGTCAGTATCGCACGCAGAGGCGTGAGGTACGACTTCATCACGAAGAACAGCAGTAT
>JAAYKC010000081.1 GCA_012522645.1 Thermoplasmatales archaeon | reverse complement strand
GGGTCGTCCTTTATCCTGCTGAGGTATCCGAGGACGGGACCCCCGTCCATCATACCGCCCGTAGTGAGTATGACCTCCGCGGCCCGGGTGGCGCTGCTCCTCATGCGGCTGTTCCTGATCTCGTTGAATTTGCGTTTGGCAGCCTTCATGTTCTTCGTGCTTGCCAGGTACTCGGGGTAGTTCACGTACAGCTTGGTCACGGATCTGCCCATTCCGTCCACCCACATCTCATACCCGAGGTCCTTGAGCAGGAGCATTATCTCCTGGGTGCGGCCGATGGCGAAGACGGGCACCAGGACGGTCCCGCCCCGATCTATGACCTCTCTGACCTTGTCCAGGAAAGCCTTCTCCACATCCTTCCTGTTGTTATGGAACCTTCCGCCGTACGTGCCCTCTATTATAAGGTTCTGGCACTTCACAGGCTCAGCTCCGTTCACCAGCCTCGTTGAAGTGGTATTGAAATCCCCGGTGTAGAGGGTGTTGACATCCCTTTTGAACTCATACATGACTGCTCCTGGTATGTGGCCGGCGGAATGCACCACGACCTCGGTCCCGCCCAGATCGATGGTGTCCCCGAAGGTTATCGGGACAACATCCTTCATGGTCCTCTCTATGTCTCCGGAAGTGTAAGGCTGGGGATACCCTTCGGCCTTGGCTATCTTCAGGCTGTCGTACATTATGATCTCGCCAACTTCGGCCGACAGAGGTGTGGTGAACAGCTCGCTCCTGTCCCTGCCGCATATCGACGGCAGCATGCCGCAGTGGTCCAAATGGCAGTGGGTCAGGAAGATATGATCCGTTCTGGGAGCCTGTAAAGGGTATTCCGGCGGTTTGGTGGGAGCCATCCCGTACTCTACGAGGAGTGTTTTACCTCCTCCGTCTATGGTCATCCCCATCCGGCCGATGCTTTCTGCGCCGCCGAGGAATCTGAAACTCATTTTCATATGTTTTTCTCCTTTTTTCTTTGCCTTCTTGTGAAGGACTTTATGAAAGGGCCCGAAGGCCCCTTGAAGGTAAATCGCACGGTTGTGAAACTACGGCACTTTATCGATTCCATATATATTTAGATTGTCAGGAGCGCTGTTTCGATACGGCCGAATAGCAACCACTTTTAAATATTCGTGACGCAGATGGTAGAGTTTGTCGGACATGGGTCTGACAGTGTGGGGATGCACTTGTCGAGAAAGAAGAATAAGCGCTCCAGCAAGGGCGCTAAAACAAAGGGTTTAGTCCGAGATCTCGTGGACTGCAGCATAAGGGAGACCTACAGCATGAAGGTAGGGTACCTCATGACGTTGATCCTGGCAGTTATGCTGTGGTGGATCCCGGCCATGGGCCCGATGATCGCAGGATATGTCGGCGGCAGGAAGTCAGGCACCGCCGTACGCGGTTTCATATCCTCATTCGCCGTAGCGCTGACAATAGCGGCATACTGGATATTGATGTCCCTGGGCATGTTCTCCGGGCAGAGCATCTCCGCTTATCTCACGAATCTTGCAGAGGGATCGGCCTTCGAACCCGCCGTTCGGTACATAGCATCGCTTTTCACGGGTGCGAGCAGTACCGCCACCGTGGAGCTGGAGCCGCTGTTCATGTTGGTCGTATTCGGGATGATAGGCGGTTTCATAGCCAATCAGGTGCGCAGGGAAGTCAAGATGATAGCTGTTGCGGGTTCAGCCAGCCAGATCCGCCATATACGTTCCCTGGACCTTTATGCTGAGGGGAAGAGGACGGGATTCGAATCCTTCGACGACTGCTCGGCAGTACGCGTCAATGCGATGCCTCCCTCGGAACCTGCAGCGAGAGCCGCTGAGCCGAAGCCCAAACAGAGCACGGTCACCACGACCGCGGAGATGAAGGCAGTGACCACATCCACAGCTTCCGTGCCCGTTAATGATGCCCACGAGAACGCGGATAATCCATTCGCGGAATTGGTGGCCCGCAGCACGGCGCAGGAGGATCGGGACAAGCCCTCTTCAGGCAATGACTTCGAATACATCTGAGCCTCCTGTACTGAGAACGCATACGTGCAACATTATTTTATAGAGTCACCCTATGGGGGTTCAGAGGCTGAAAAACTTGTTTTGCTCATCATGTGGCGCGTTGATGGTTCCCAAGAACGGGAAGTATGTTTGCACGGTATGCGAGAACCAGACTGAATTGGGGCCCAGCGAGATCTTCTCAACGGGGATGAAAGCGAAGGAGACAACCGTTGTCACTGAGAATGTGGCGACTCTTCCCAAAACACACATAATCTGTCCTGAATGCTCCAATACCGAAGCTTATTTCTCTCTGAGGCAGACCCGTTCCGCAGATGAACCGGAAACTAGAATATACCGCTGTTGCAGATGTAACCACACCTGGAGGGAATACTGATCGGTAATGCCGGTCAGGAGACAGAAGCATGTTCAAGGCAGAGATAAGATCCGATACGCTGAAAAGCGTTGTAAATATCATTTCCACACTGATAGACGAGGTCAAGTTCACCGTGGATCAGAACGGCATGGAACTGAAAGCAGTCGACCCCGCTCATGTGGCCATGATTGAGATGCAGATAAAGTCCGGAGCGTTCGAATCGTTCTCCGCGGACAATACCGAGATAGGCGTCGATCTGGATAAGATAAAGGACGTTCTGAAGCTGGCAGGTGCCAGTGATGTGATATCCATAGAGTTGGATGAGGACCGCGGCAAATTGATCTTCAAAGTAGGCAATATCACAAGACGCATGAATCTGGTGGACACCTCAAGCATGGGCGAGACCAAGGTCCCGCAGCTGGACTTGTCCGCAAGCGTCACAGTGCCAGTCTCTGAGTTGCAGAGGGGAATAAAGGCCTCGGAGTCCATATCGGATCACATCGCACTCACGGCCAATGAGGCCGGTTTCAGTCTCTCATGCGAAGGTGACACCGACTCCGTGGATCTTGTCCTGGACAAATCCGTGCTCTCGGAATTGGAAGTCAAATCCGAGGTTCGCAGCATATTCCCTCTGGATTACTTCTCGAACCTGGTGAAAGCAGTCCCCTCTGATCTGTCAGTCACTATCAGTCTTGATACGGATTTCCCCGTCAAGATAAATTTTGATATGGCCGACGGCAACGGGAACGTCCGGTACCTGCTGGCCCCCAGGATAGAGAATGACTGATTAGGAAGGTCCACCTGATGGTAAAGACTACGGAAGAGATTGCCAGGATGGCTAACGTATTAAGGCTCCATGTGGTCGAGATGACCACGGAGGCCGGTTCAGGCCATCCGGGGGGATCCCTGTCAGCGGCGGATCTTATGGCCGTCCTGTATTTCAGGGTGATGAAGCATGACCCAAAGAGACCCAAATGGGCGGACAGGGACCGTTTCATACTTTCCAAGGGACATGCAGCGCCCATCCTGTACTCCGCGTTGGCCGAGGCAGGTTATATGCCCGTTGAGGAGCTCAAGACCCTAAGGAAGATGGGGTCCAGGCTGCAGGGTCATCCCGTGAAGGATAAGATCCCGGGGATAGAGATGTCCACCGGATCTCTGGGACAGGGACTCAGCATGGCCTGCGGCATAGCGCTGGCAGGTAAGATGGACGGTAAGGATTACAGAACATTCTGCCTTTTGGGCGACGGTGAGCTTCAGAGCGGTCAGAACTGGGAGGCGGCGATGTTCGCATCCCATTATTGTCTCAGGAGGCTCACGGTATTCGTGGACAGGAACCGCCTCCAGATCTCCGGATGCACAGACAATGTCATGAACATAGAGCCTCTGGCGGATAAATGGAGGGCGTTCGGATGGAATGTCATGGAAGCGGACGGTCACAACATAGATGCCATAATTGATGCCTGTGACAAGGCCGACAAGGCCGACAGGCCCTCTTGTGTGATACTCGACACGGTAAAGGGCAAAGGCGTGTCCTTCATGGAAGATAAAGTTGAATTCCACGGCAAGAGTTGCGATTGCGAGCAGAATGAATGTGCCGTACGGGAAATCATGGAGGCCATTGAGAAATGAAGCTGGCACAGCGTAATTATTATGGCAAGGCACTTGAATTCCTGGGGAAGACCCGAGAGGACATCGTAGTGCTGGATGCAGATCTTGCATCATCCACCAAAACATTAGATTTCCTCAAGGCGGCACCGGACAGGTTCATCGAGGTAGGAATAGCCGAGCAGAACATGATAGGCATAGCCTCAGGTCTTGCCGCATCAGGGAAGACTGTGTTCGCTTCCACCTTCGCCGTGTTCGCCACCGGCCGCTGCTGGGAGCAGATAAGGCTCGCTGTGGCATATCCTAAATTGAACGTCAAGATAGTTTCCACTCACTGCGGCATAAGTGTCGGTGCGGACGGAACATCCCATCAGGCGCTGGAGGACATGGCTATCATGCGTGCGCTGCCGAATATGACCGTCATATCCCCTGCTGATGCCTATGAGACGTACGATGCTACGTTGGCGATCGCAGAGAGGGAGGGTCCGTTCTATATGAGGATGGGCCGTTCCGATGTTCCGACGGTAATGCCTGAGGATACGGGATTCACAATCGGGAAGGCGAACGTCCTTGTCGACGGAAGTGACGTTTCGCTGATAGGTACGGGACAGATGGTGCATGCATGCCTGGAAGCGGCGGAGGCCCTGAGGAAGGACGGCATATCCGCAGAGGTCATCAACATGTCAACGATCAAACCGTTGGACACCGCAGCGTTGGGGAAGTCTGTCGGCAGGACAGGCTGTGTGGTCACCGCCGAGGAGCACAGCATAATAGGGGGCCTGGGATCCGCAGTCGCAGAATATATCTCCGAAGAGGGATTTGTACCGATGACAAGAGTGGGGACCAGGGACACATTCGGCGAATCCGGGACCCCGAATGAGCTTTTCAGAAAATACGGGCTGACTGCCGGGGACGTCGCATCAGCCGCCAGGAAGACCATTGCGAAAAAGAGATGAGATAGATGAAGATCTTCATAGACACCGCTAACATTGACCGTATAAAAGAAATCAACAGCTGGGGGATACTGGACGGGGTAACGACCAATCCAAGTCTCATCGCGAAGGAGGGTCTGGACCTCAGGGCCTGCGTGAAGCAGATATCAGAGATAGTTGACGGCCCCATATCTGCCGAGGCGATGTCCATGAAGGCAGATGATATGGTGAAGGAGGGCAGGGAGCTCGCCGCCATCCACGAGAATATCAATGTGAAGCTTCCCATGTGCATAGAGTCCCTTAAAGCCACTAAGAGGCTCTCGGAAGAAGGCATAAAGGTCAACATGACTCTGATCTTCTCATCCCAGCAGGCGCTGTTGGCAGCAAAGGCCGGCGCTGCATTCGTGTCTCCGTTCGTGGGACGTCTGGATGATATAGGGCAGGACGGCACCGATCTTCTGGTGCAGATCATGGATGTGTTCGAGAATTATGATTTCGATACGGAAGTGATCGCAGCCAGCATAAGGCATCCGATGCACGTCTATGCGGCAGCGGCCATAGGTTGTGACATAGCCACGATCCCCTATGACATCCTCACCAAGATGGTATCTCATCCCAAAACCGATGAAGGCATAGCCAAATTCATCGAGGACTACAATAAGTCCAAGAAGTGAGGAGCATATGGCCTCCGCAGCGGTTATCGGAGGAGGCCCCGCCGGCAGCATGGCGGCCAGATTATTGGCCGGGAGATTCGATGTGACCGTCCTCGAGTCCCGCGAGACATCCGGGAGGCCCGTGCAGTGCACAGGGCTGATAACCGAGGAATCGGTCCGTATGTCGGGCATCAGGCCGGACATCCTCAACACAGTCTACGGGGCGAAGGTGCATTTCCCGGGAGGGGGCACGATGTCCGTTCGCTCGGACAGACCGAAAGGCGTTCTGGTCGACAGATATGATTTCGATACGAGAATGGCCGAAGCCGCCAGGGATGCCGGCGCCGTGTACAGGTACTCGGAGAGATACACAGGAGCAGAATTCTTCCCTGATAAAGTGTCAGTCTCCTCTTCCCGGGGGAGATTGGCCGCAGATCTTCTGATAGGGGCGGACGGGCACACGTCATCGGTGCTCAGGGACGCAGGATGCCCTGCACCGCGGTTCGTAAGGGGGATCCAGGTGGACATAAAGCACAGGATGGAGGATCAGGAGATCATGGAGCTCAGGGTGGGCTCGGTCGCTCCGGGGTCCTTCTCATGGGAGATCCCCTTCGGAGACCATACGAGAGTCGGTCTCTGCACAAGATGGTCCGCAGGCCCCCCGTCCGATCATCTCAACAGACTGCTCGTGAAGGCCGGTCTGGATGGGAAGGAGATAATATCCAAGGTCTCCGGGAAGATCCCCATAGGGGGAGTGGAACGCACTTTCGGTGACAGGATGATGCTGATAGGGGATGCGGCAGGGCAGATCAAGCCCGTGTCCGGGGGCGGTATATATCCGATGCTCAAAGCAGCACCGTACCTTGCATCCGCAGCCTTCAGGGCTGTAGACGAGGGAGACTTCTCATCGAAGAAGCTCTCTGCGTATGAGAAGGGCTGGAAAAGAGAGATAGGCCGGGAGTTAAAGAGAGGTTGTACCATGGTGAAGACCTACCGTAAGATGTCTGATGAGGACCTTGACAGGATGTTCAGAGCGGCGGACACGCCGGAGATGCGCAGCATATTGAATGATATCGATCTCGATGCACCCAGCAAAGTGGTCTTGAAAATGCTCAAACGCCCTGCATTGGCACTCAGATTGGCCCCTGCGGTCGTACGGGCGGTGATCTGATGGACCTGGCCAAGATACCGTCCTCTGAGGCGGCAGAGACCATACCGATGCTCATGGAGGCGGGTCTGGTGAACAGGTCGGCAAAGATCTCCAAGTCCGGAAGCTGGAGGCTGATTCCTATAATCGAGGATGCGGCGCCGAAGATAAGGGAATTGGGGTATGAGGTCGTCGAAGGAGAAGCGCATTCCAGGGCGAGAACCCCGCCTCAGGGGAGGATAAAGTCCGCTCTCTCGAACCTTTCGGATGATGTGCTGTCATCCTTGCCCATGAAATGGGAATACGTCGGGAACATCGTGATAATCAAGCATTTCCCGGGAATGGAAGCCCATGAGAAGGATATAGGGGAAGCATACGCCCGAGAGCTGGGTGCGAAGACCGTCTGTGTTGACATGTCCGGCGTCAGCGGAGAGCTCAGAATCCCTGACATGAAAGTGATATACGGGACGGAAACAGAGGCGGTCCGCAGGGAGAACGGGATACTCTACAGGTTCGATGTGACCAAGGTGATGTTCTCCTCAGGGAACATAGATGAGCGCGAGAGGATGGCCAAACTGGACTGCACAGGAGAGTTCGTGGTGGATATGTTCGCCGGGATAGGGTACTTCACGCTTCCGTTGGCCAAATTCGCCAACCCGGACAGGGTGATATCGATAGAGAAGAACCTGGATTCATTCGAGTACCTCTCATCGAACGTGGATGAGAACGGGGTGGCGGACATAGTCACGCCCGTGCTCGGGGACAATAGGAACATGCATACCGGGGAGCTTGCGGACAGGGTGATCATGGGGTATGTTCAGAAGACCAGGGAGTTCATACCTTATGCTCTGAGGATAATCAAGCCCGGCGGAGTGATCCACTATCATGACACATTCTATGTGAAAGGTCACGAGGAAGAGATACGCAAGGTATTCGAGGAGACTCTCGGAGACCGTAAATTCGAGATATTGGGCATAAGGGAAGTGAAATCCTTCGCTCCCTCTGTCTCTCATTACGTAGCGGACGTAAGGGTGTTCTAGACCTTCTCCCCGGAACCAGTCGCCGTGAGCAGTGTGTTCATCTTATCACGATAGGCCTCTCCGTCAGCCTCCAGGAGGTCCTTGATGAAAGGTATAAGGAAATTCGAGAATTCCAGATCATCCCCGGACATCTTCCACCTTTCCCCGGCCCCCAAGGACATATCGAACGCTCTTGCCATGGCCTTCGACTTATTGTCCCGGGGCACGTTCTTTTCCGTTTCCTCCAGGAGCATCTCCGCACCGCCCACCTTGGCGGCTCTGGCATAAGCGTCAGCCAATTTGGTCATGGGACCGATCCGCTTCCCGAAGTCGGGCAGGCCGCCTATGATGTCCTTGGACACCATGATGCGCCAGGCGCCCGTGAGCGCCTGGGCCGGATTATTCTTGCTCTGATCATCCATGGTATCGGCGATATCCTGGGTCGTGTACGAAGATATGATCTCCTTCCAGTGCTCAGGCCACAGTGCGTTGAGAGCCTCCGAGGCTCTGTCGGACCTTATTATCACGGACTCAGTCTTGCCGGAGAGATAGGCCTTCAGGGCCTCCTTCTCCACATCACTTCCCCTCAGACTCTCCAGGAAGCCGTCGAGATCAGAACCGTGATTTGTACTGCCGGACACGAAAGTCGCAACATCCCCTTTCTTCAGGGTCCCGGCCATGTCCTTGAGCACTGAGGAGATCAGTGCAGAGTCGGTTATCTTCCCCATGGCGTACTCCCTGACCTTCTCCGGAGGTATGGTCTCCCTGCCCTCGCCCCCTGCTGAATGGAATTTATGCCTTACTGACACGTCAAAATCATCCAGGGGGTCTCTGGCGGATATCCGTGATATCAGGGACTGAAGGGTGGAGATGTCCTTGGCGCAGTTCCTGCATATGCTGATCTCCTTGCCGAGGGATTTGACCTCGATGACAAGGGTGCCCTGTCCCTCATGACCGCACGAGAGCTCATCATCCGGGAACTCGTAGGGGGTGTCCCAGAATGCATCGTAAAGATAATCCTCAGGCATATTGGGTGCGTTGGAGCACACAATATCATCGAAGGAGTAGATGTGGAGCTTCTTCTTCCTGGCCATGTCGTTGTACAGCAGGAGCCTGGCCCTGGGGTCGTTGTAATATTGGCAGCCGATCAGCTTATCGTTGCCGACGCTGCCTCTCTTGGCGAAGGAGAAATCCTCGCCGCCTATCTTGGCCGTAGCCAGATATGTGATCTCTCCAGCGGCTCCGAGGGATGCCGTTGCGGCATAAGCCTTCGTTATATCGCATGGTCCGCGCTTGGAAGCTTTGATCAGGGCATCCGGATCATTCTTTATCCCTTCCAGTTTGCTTATCCTGTCGAAAGGCTTGTCGAAGTGGCATTTCCTGCACGTGCCTGCGCACTTAGGTCTCAGAAGGCCCGGATCATCCAGGAGATCCTGGGATTTCTGGAGCAAGTCGCTCTCCAATCTTTTGGGTGCATGCTTAACTCCTCTGAATCTGACCTTCTTTTTAGCCATGCACTCAATAAACCCCTCGTCTGTAATAAAGTATGTGCAGTGAAAAGAGGACAGGGCAGGGGCTCTGTGCTCCGAAGCCCCTCATATCCCTTAACGGATTCGGGAAAAGCCTGATCCCTCTTCACAAACAGATCCTCAGCCGGTGCGGAGGATCCGCCTCCCGCCGTATGACAGATCCTTTCACCGGTTCGGTCAGATAAGGCTTTCTCGGCCCCGGTATAAATCCTATGGGAACTATGCAGACTTCATGGCATCATGGGAAGCGAGGATGAGGGAGCTCATGGCATCACCGCCGTTCTTCAGGAAGGATCTCACATCCCGGGAGGTCGAGCTGTTCACCGAAGCCCTCACTCATGACAGCTATGTGTCAGAGAAGGGAGAGGGCGTCTCATACGAGCGCCTGGAGTTCCTCGGGGATGCGGTGGTCGAGCTGGTGGCATCAGAATATGCGTACAGGCTCGGCGGTGACGAAGGCGAGATGACCGGCGTGAAGCAGGACATCGTTGCGAACAGATGCATATCCTCTGCGGTCCTGAGGAAAGGGATAGACATAGACTCAGCATCCCGAGTCGGGAACGGCCATATGGACAAAAGGACGAAGATACCGGTCCTGGAAGAGAATATGCGGGCGGATATATTCGAGGCGATCGTGGGAGCATTCTATCTGTTGTACGGTTTGGAAGAGGCCGGGCGGCTGGTGCTCGCGGTGACATTCTGACACCTGTATTTTTTCCACGGTTCTTTTATAGGCCGCACTCGATGACGGCTCATGAATATCAGCGACACCGTTGCAGACATAAAGTGCATGAAGATACGCGGTGCCGGGAAGATAGCCAGAGCCGGTGCGGAAGCATTGTCTGATTTCGCAGACGGATACGAAGGGACAGGGATGCAGACCTTCCTGGGGGATCTGGACGAGGCCAAGAAGGCCCTTCTCGGTTCCAGACCCACCGCGGTATCGCTCTGGAACGGAGTGCACTCCACTCTGAGAGGAGTGACTGATGCAAAGGATGTCGGTGAGGCAACAGCGCTGATAAAACTGAATGCGGACAAGTTCATCACGTCGTCCGAGAATGCCGTCAGGGTCATCGGGGAGATAGGTGCCAAGAGAGTGCAGGACGGAGACACCATTCTCACGATATGCAACAGCAGTGCGGCGCTCAGTGTGATGAAGACCGCACACAGGCAGAACAAGCACATCAGTGTGTACGCAACAGAGACACGCCCCTGGAGGCAGGGGATACTTACCGCCAGAGAATTGGATGCCGAGGGCATAGAGACCACGCTGGTTGTGGACAATGCCGTCAGATCGGTGATGAAGAAAGTGAACAAGGTCTTCGTGGGAGCGGACACCGTGACCTCTCACGGATCACTGATCAACAAAGTGGGGACGTCCCACGTGGCTCTTGCGGCCCATGAGGCCAGGGTGCAGTTCTATGTCTGCGCGGAGACCTACAAATTCTCTCCGATGTCCCTCTACGGGGACATGGTCACCATAGAGGAAAGGGACCCGTCGGAAGTGGCAGCACCGGGAGAGCTTCCCGAAACGGTGAGGATATACAATCCGGTGTTCGACAGCACTCCGGCGGCCTATATAGATGCCATAATCACGGAATTGGGGATGATGGGCCCGGGCGCGGTATTCGGGGTCATGACACATCAGTTAGGATATTCAGCTTTGCAACTTTAGAGGATTGATAAGATGAAACAGAAGAATTACACATATCTGCATTTGAATGAGAACCTTGATCCGGACGAATACGTCATCTGCGATTACAGTGTCACGACCGATCTTCCGATGGAGGAGGCCGCCGATTCCATAGCCGCAGAGCAGTCCACCGGCACATGGACGGAGATATCGACGCTGAAGAGCGGAATTATTGAGAAATACGGAGCGCGCGTGACGAACATCAGCGGCAACAGGATCACAGTGGCCTTCCCCAATGATGATTTCAGCATAGATGTGGGCGGAGTGCCTCAGATCCTGAGCGTGATCGCAGGGAACCTCTTCGGACTGGAGGCCCTGAAGAAGGTGAGATTGGAGGACGTGAGGTTCCCCAAGAGCATACTGGAGCAATTCCCCGGACCTAAGCACGGTGCGGACGGGCTCAAGGACATTCTGAAGAGGAAGGACAAGCCGTTGGTGGGCACGATAATCAAACCGAAGATAGGTCTGTCGCCCAAGGAAATGGCTGATTATGTCTACGAGTCCGGCATGGGGGGTCTGACCAACAGCAAGGATGACGAAACCCTTACGAATCAGAAGTTCTGTCCGATTGAGGACAGGACCGTCGCGATAGCCGAGGCCCTGGATAAGCTGGAACAACAGGGGATCCACATGGTCCATGCGATAAATATCAGCACGGGCGGCCACCGTATTCTGGAGGCTGCGGACAAGGTGCAGGCAGCAGGGGCCAAGCAGATCATGGTCGACATAATAACGTGCGGTTTCTCTGCCGTTCAGGCTCTTGCCGAGGACCCCTCGGTAAAGGTCCCCATACATGTTCACAGGACCATGCACGGAGCCATGACCCGCGATAAGAACCACGGCATAGCGATGCTGCCGATCGCCAAGATGTCACGTATGTGCGGAGGTGATGCTTTGCACATAGGGACTCTCGGTGTCGGCAAGATGTCCGGGGACGCAAGCGGGGACATGGACAATCTGAGAGCATGTCTTGATGAGGACGTGCCGTACAGGAAGGTCATGCCGGTCTGCTCCGGCGGGGTCTACCCGGGAATGATAGGCAAGCTTGTGGAGAAGTCGGGATTCACGGTGCAGATCCAGGCCGGAGGGGCCGTGGCAGGTCATCCCGGAGGAGTGAGGAAAGGGGCCATGGCAATGAGCCAGGCCGTGGATGCCGCATATGAGAAAATACCTGCAGACGTATATGCGAAGACTCATGAGGAACTTAAGGCAGCATTGGAAAAGTGGGGAATGAAATGAAATTCAAGGTAAAGTTCTACAATGTGGACTCTTCAGAGCCGATAGTCATACTGCATGATGACGACTGCATCGAACTGGGCGTCAAGGAGATGGACCGTGTCCGCATAGACGGCAGGAACAGATCCACCGTTACGCTGGTCAGCAAATCTGATACGGTCGTCAAGAAGGGGTCAGTCCTCATGTCGTCTGATGTGATGGCCAAGATCGGCGTCAAGGACGCTGACGAGGTGAACATCGAGAATTCTCCCAAACCGGAATCCGTCAGAAGCATAAGAAGCAAGATGGACAATGAGAAGCTCAGTTCCACCGAGATATATGATATAGTCAAAGACATCGCCGAATCGAAGCTGTCGAAGATAGAGATATCCGCCTGGCTCACGGCGCTTTACATCAATGGCATGGACGTCGAGGAGATCGCTGATTTCACCAACGCCATGGTTGACACCGGGGACCGCCTGGTCTTCGACCGTCAGCCTGTGTTCGACTTCCACAGCCTGGGCGGCGTTCCCGGTAACAAGGTGACCCCCATAGTGGTATCGATAGTCGCCGCGGCAGGCCTGATGATCCCTAAGACGTCCTCAAGGGCGATAAGCAGCGCTTCCGGGACATCTGATTTCGTAGAGACGTTCTGCAATGTGGAGCTGTCGGCGGCCCGCATAAAGGAGGTCGCAGAGAGTGTCGGAGGGACCTTCGCATGGGGAGGAGCGATGAACATAGCTCCGGTGGACGATATGGTGATACGCATCGAGTATCCTTTGGGCATCAATCCGAGAGCGCAGATGCTGGCATCCATAATGAGCAAGAAGATCGCCATAGGCGCCACCCACCTGCTGGTGGACATCCCGATGGGATCCGGCACCAAGGTCAGGACCATCGAAGAGGCCAGGGCCTATGTCAGGGACTTCATGGATCTGGGCCGCAGACTTGACATACAGGTCGAATGTGCCATAACATATGCTGACCAGCCTGTCGGATCGGCCATAGGCCCCAATCTGGAGGCAAGGGAGTGCATAAGGATCCTGGAAGGGGAGAAGCACCCGTCCAGCGTGATCGAGAAAGCATGCGACCTGGCAGGCGTAATGCTGGAGATGGGAGGCATACCTTACGGAGGGGAGGAAGCGAGACGCATACTCTCATCCGGAGAGGCCCATAAGAAGTTCATGGAGATCGTGGTGGCCCAGGGCGGCAACCCAGATCTCAAATCTGATGACCTGAAGCCGGGCAAATTCTATCACGAGATAGTGACCACCAAGTCCGGGTATGTGCACACTGTTCACAACAAGACACTGGTGGCCATAGCCAGAGCGGCCGGGTCCCCTACGGATAAGGGCGCGGGAATACTGGTTCACAGGAAGAAGGGCCAGAGGGCTGAGAAAGGAGATGTTCTCTTCACCATATATGCGGACAATGAGGCGAAAGGTCTGAGAGCCAAAGAGCTGGCTATGCGCAATCCGCCTCTTCAGATCGAGGGGATGCTGATAGAGCGGGGATCAAGTTCGATAAGGTGATCGTTTCGTGCTGATAATAAGTGAGAGGATAAACGGACTCTTCAAGTCCATAGGCAACGCCATAGACTCCCGGAATGAGAAGGTGATAAAGGAGGCTGCTCTCAGGCAGATAGAGTGCGGTGCGAATGCTCTTGATATCAATGTCGGACCCGGAAGAGGCTGCTACAGCCCCGATACCATGAAATGGTTGGTGGAGACCGTTCAGTCGGTCACGGACCTGCCGCTGTGCATCGATTCCCCCGGGATCAAGACATTGGAAGCTGGTCTGGCGGCATCGAACAATCCCACGATAATCAACTCCACCACGGCCGAGGCTGAGAAGATGGGGGCGCTGTTCCCTCTTGCCGCAGAGTACGGGTCAGACATAATATGCCTGACAATGGATGAGAAAGGAGTGCCTAACGATGCGGACAGCCGCGGCGAGATGGCCATGCTCATGATAACCACGGCCATGGAATACGGCGTCATGCCGGAGAGCATACTCCTGGACCCCCTGGTTCTCCCCGTATCCGCGGGCCAGGATCAGGCGGTCAAGGTCATCGAATCGATAAGGATGTTCCAGATGCTGAATGACCCGCCCATAAGGACGGTCGTGGGACTGAGCAACATATCCAACGGAGCCACAGGCAGATCATTGATAAACCGAACGTATCTGGCTATGCTCATGGGGGCAGGTCTGTCGGCAGCCATATTGGATCCGGAGGATTCGGATCTCATGGATGTCGTGAAAACATCGGATATGCTGATGGACCGCAAGCTCTATTGCAGCGACTATCTCAGAGGCTAGGTCTCAGCCCCGTCATCTCGATGAGCCGCCCCACGCTGTCGTACCAGTTGATCGGCATTATATGCACTCCGGCGACGCCCTTCTGAGATGAGACGTGCTCTATCGTCTCAGCAGCAATCCTCAGGCCCTCGGCGGCGGGGTCCGCCGCAGAGGACAATCTCTCGATAACGCTGTCCGGAACACATGTGCCAGGCACATTGTCGATCATGAATTTGGCCGCTCTGACCGTCTTCAGCGGGATTATCCCGACGATAATCCCTGCCTTCTTGTGGATGTTCAGCCTCCTGGCATCCTCCATCCATTCATCGAACCTGTCCAGATCGAATACCGCCTGGGTCTGGAAGAATTCAGATCCTGCCGCCAGCTTGTTCATCGTCCTGAGCATGTGCATTCTCGGCGGTGTCCCGAAAGGGTTCGTTGCGGCGCCTATGCACAGCCGGGGAGGATTCTTTATCTCGTCGCCGCCCCAGAGACGTCCCTCGTCCGTCATCTTCCTGAAGATCATTATCTGCTGAGTGCTGTCCACGTCAAAGACGTTCTTGGCATCCGGCTGGTTCCCGAAGGACTGGTGGTCGCCTGATAAGCACAGTATGTTCCTGATGCCCAGAGCATGAGCCCCCAGGACATCGGACTGCATTGCGATCCTGTTCCGGTCCCTGCATACGATCTGCATTATCGGCTCCATTCCCATGCGCAGGCACATGACGCTGCCGGCAAGACTGGAGAGCCTGACCATCGCAGTCTGGTTATCAGTGACGTTGTAAGCATCTGCGAAGCCCTTCATCTTCTCAGCTCTGGCTATGAAATCCTCTGCAGAGGCGGACTTCGGCGGTGCGATCTCTGCGGTGACGATGAACTCCCCTCTCGAGAGTTTCTCCTTCAGGACGCTCGTGCCTTCCAAGATCTCACTCCTTGCTCTTCACGGTCCTGACGCCGCCGCTGTGGCTTCTGGACCAGTCCTTGGGCGGTACGGGCTCAGGAATCTCCGGCAATTCGCCGCGCCCTTCGAGTATCGTATAGACCTGATACCATGCGCAGTCCGTTTCAGGATACAGCTCGCATTTGCCGTTCACGGACCCGCCGCACGGACCGTTCTGAAGACCTTTGGCACATCGTGCCAGCGTGCATATCCCTGCGGTAGTGTCTATGGTGCATTTGCCGCACCCCATGCATTTCTCTTTGAAAACGCCCTTCTTCTCGGGAGCGCCCATGTTCGATGTGTTGATACCGGGGATGATTCTTCTCTCCGGGAATGTCTCGGACATACTCTGCGCTCCGACCCCGCACCCCAAGGATACGACAGCGTCGGAATTCCGTACATCAGCGGCGATCTCCTTTGTGAATTTCTTCTCGCACTGCCTTTTCAGCGTGAGTCCTTTGATGCTCCACCCCAGTTTCTCCCTGCGGGAATGGGCTGACAGATCGTGAACGAGGTCCCGCACCTCTTCTTTGCCGCCGGCCAGGGAGACGGTCATACAGGAATCGCACCCCACCACGAGTATGCGTATCCCCTCCCGGTCCCCGAGGGAGCTGATTATCTCCTGTATCGGTTTCTGCTCACCTATTATCATGCGGCCTCACGCGGATAAGTAAGGTCACCAGGTTAAAATATCTATCAGGAACTACTGAATGATTGTTCGCCGAAGGCATTGTTTAAGTCGGCGGATCGGGATTGGGACGGCATGAGGGCGCTTTGCGTAACAGTCGATTTTGACAGGGACGTGAATCGGGCCGTGCCCGGCAGAAGGGAAGCGGTCTGCGGGGATGATATGTGCAAAAGGTACGTTTCATCAGAGGAGGGTGTTTCCCTGCTCTCTGAGCTTTTGGACGATCTCAACGTGCGAGGCACATTCTTTGCCGAGGCATCCACCCTGAAGTGTGTGGGAGCATCGTCCGTGTCAGGGCACGAAGTGGCTCTGCACGGATATGATCACGAGGATTTCACGGGTTGCACCTCCGGTATACCTCTGGGGGAGGACGAGATCAGGGAAATAATGGAACGTTCGGTGAATGTTGTGAAGGACCTCACCGGCACTGCTCCCAGGGGCTTCAGGGCCCCGTACATGAAGGCTCATGAGCCGCTGATGAATCTGCTGAAGGAGTACGGCATAACCTATGATTCATCCGAATACGCGAATCTGGGCAGATCCATGATGCCGTATCGCAAGTGGGGGATCACGGAGATCCCGGTGCCCAAAGGGAAGGATGCATCCGGCAGAACCATAGCGGCATATCTGTGGCCGATGCATGAAGGTGACAGGGCCCCTGCGGAATATGCTGAGATGGCCTCTGCTATGGAGGAAGGTGTCTTTGTGATAGCCACTCACACGTGGCACATGGTGGAATCCAGGAAGAGGGGCAGGATGAACGGGGCTGACCGCGAGAGCAACCTGAGCAATGTGAGGGAAGTGATAGGGTCCCTGATCGATATGGGCTACGAGCCGGTGACAATGGAGCAGGCAAGAGGGAGATTCTCGCCCGGGCCCGACTCGGGCTGATCGGCAGAGCGGTGTCCCTTCATATTCCTCTCCGTACAGACTTCCTTCGCGAATCTTCGCTGTGAACATAACCCGACAGGGATCCGTACGGAATGGGGCGGGGAGCACACCGGGGAAAAATCCTGAGCGATACACTATAAGCGGACACCTCATTGATTATCCGTCAAGGGTTGTTATGAGGGGGATTCGAAACGAAAGAGTTGATTCCTAAAGAAAGAGAAACCATTTTATTGGAGGGCGGGACCCCCGACAGGGTCCCGATATGGCAGATAAACGGCATTGTGGCGGCCCACTATTTCGGTTATGCATGGAACGCCGTGAGGGGTGATGCCAAATTGTCAGTCGATCTGATGAGAAGGTTCACCAGGCTGTCCGGCACAGATATAATGGCCCCCGGTGTGATCGAGACGAATGCCATGATCCTGGACCTTCCGGGGACGGGGGTGAAGTTTCAGGATGATAATTATCTGAACGTGACGTCCCATTATTTCGCTGGCGCAGAGGATGTGGAGAGTAAGGAGCTCTACGATCCCTCTGACCCGAAGGAGGCGAAGAACCTGTGGAAATACCACCTGGATAAGATAGCTCTCATGGCCGAGATCGAGGATGAATTCAGCGTGAATAATACGTCATGGGGCGTTTTCACTGCCGCAGGACTGCTGAGAGACGTCGAGACTCTGATGATGGACATCATGATGGAGCCGGACATCGCCCACAAGGTCGTGGACAGGGCGACAGTGCTGGTGGACGAAGTCGTACGCGCAGGGATGGAAACGGGATGTGACAATGTGCATCTGACAGATCCGATGGGCTCCGGTTCGCTGATACCGGGCGAGACCTTCGAGGAGTATGCCTCGCCGCATCTGAAGAGGATGATAGCAGGATATAAGAAAGACTACAATGCCCCGACCTACCTGATCTGCGGAGACTCCGTGCCCGATACCGAATCACTGAGCGAGCTGGGAATGGCTCTGTTCGCCTTCTATCCGAATGACAACGTGACCGAGTTGAGGAAGAGGTTCGGGACAAAGACAATACTCGCAGGGAATCTGGACCCTTTGAACGTCATATGGAGGGGAACGCCTGAATCCGTGATGAGGGCATCGAAGAAGTGCCTGGAGGATGCCCGGGGCACAAGATTCGTTTTGGCCACCGGGGGCGAGACGCCGAGGGACACTTCACTGGAGAACCTCCGGGCGATGCTCGCAGCCTCGAAGAAGTATTCCGATCCCTGATTGAGACCCCTATTTCAAAAAGGGACTTCTTTTCCATTGCTTTTTACGGACCCGTTGCAGGACCGCTGCCGTTTTCTGCGGCCTGCCTTTGCGCCAACTAATTAAATAGCTCCCGCATATGCGCATTGTTACATATGCCACCGACGGCGGATTTGATAAAAGGCAAGGACATTTCGTCAGAAATATATTCAGAGCTCTCAGAGAGGATAACGCATCTCAGGACGAAGGGCGTAACGCCGGGGTTGGCCGTCATACTGGTGGGAGACGATCCCGCTTCCCAGGTGTACGTCAGGAACAAAGCTCTCAAATGCGAGGAGCTGGGCATGCATTCACTTACCGTGAGGATGCCCGAAACTGTGACGGAAGCCGAGCTCCTGGGCAAAATAGATGATCTGAACAAGGACCCGTCCGTGCACGGGTTCATAGTGCAGCTGCCTCTGCCGAAGCATATAGATGAGGACAAGGTAATAGACGCCATCGATCCCAGGAAGGACGTCGACGGATTCCATCCGGTCAATGTGGGCAACATGCTCATCGGCAAGCCGGGATTCCTGCCGGCAACCCCCGCGGGAGTCCAGCAGATGCTGGTGCGTTCCGGCGTGGAGACGTCCGGGAAACATGTGGTGGTAGTGGGCAGGAGCAACATAGTGGGCAAGCCCATGGCGGCACTGATGGTGCAGAAGGCCGAAGGAGCGGACTCCACAGTCACGGTGGTTCATTCCCGCACTAAGAATCTGCCCGATATCACGAGACAGGCGGATATACTGATCGTGGCCATAGGAAGACCGCACTTCGTCACGGCGGATATGGTGAAGGAAGGCGCCGTGGTCATAGATGTGGGCACCAACAGAGTGGAGGATCCGTCAAGCCCCAAGGGCAGCAGGCTTGTGGGCGACGTGGATTTCGAGGGGGTCAAGGAGAAGGCCCTTAAGATAACGCCCGTGCCCGGAGGCGTGGGACCGATGACGATATGCATGCTGATGGCCAATACCGTGGCCGCGGCCGAGAATTCAATTCAGCAACCAAAAGGTGAGAAAAGATGAGAGAATGTGAGGATCACGGATACTTCCGGGAGGATGTATGTCCTGTTTGCGGAGAGGAAGGCAGATTCATAATGAACGATTTCGAGACTGAAAGGCTCGGAAGGTCCCTGGCAGGTATATTGAGGCACGGCAGGTTCGAGCTCACCATGGACGATCAGGGATTCGTGGATATGAGAGATATTGTCGGTGTCATCAAGGAGAACAATCCCCGGATGCACTGGCTGAGGCCGCATCACATCATAGCTCTCGTGGATACGGACCCCAAGGGAAGATACCAGGTATCCGGAAATGTGGTAAAAGCGACCTACGGACACACGATAGACCTGGATATGACGCTCAACACTGAGAACGTACCCGATCATCTGTACTATCCGACGGCTCCGGAAGAAACAGATCTCATCCTTGAATCGGGCCTGTATCCGTCGGACAGGGCCATGGTGCACCTGTCACTGACATATCAGGATGCCTTCAACGCAGGATCGGTGCGCGTGGAGCAGCCGGTCATATTGGAGATAGATGTCAATGCCTGCTTCGACGCAGGATATGACATCGGGAAGGCCGCGAAGACAGTGTTCCTCTGCAGGCATGTCCCCCCGGAATGCCTCAGGATAATTTACGAAGAAGAGACAGAGTGATATCATGCCCACGATCAGGACTCCCGAAGAGGTCAGGAAGAAGTTCGGCCCTCTCTTCTGTAAAAGATACATTACCCTAGTCGATGAGAAGAACGGGATCGCTCAGATCCTAGAGGACTGCACCGCCCGAGGCCCCATCGAATGGGACATCGTCAACAGGAAGCGCACGGGCGGTGTCATCAAGGACATAAAGGTGACGGGAACCTCCATGGCGATGGATGTTGATATAGGGGAGAAGAAGCTGAGCTTCGGCCCGGCATCCGCCAAGTGCGGCGCCCAGGGCCTGAAATCTCTTAAGATCGACGGGGACAGGGTCACATCTCACTGGGTCGGTCTGGCCGGAGCGTCCGTGGGAGTGGGCGCATGCATACCGCAGGCGCCCAGCGTCATAGAGACGATATATCCTGACGATTTCAAGATAGGCGGTGCCAACAAAGCAGAAGTGCAGATAGTCACGCACAAGATGATCAGAGTGATAATCGGATTGGACGATACGGACACGCCTGAAGAGGGAGCAACATGGGTCGTGACGATGAAGATGAGCAAAGAGTGCCCCTACGGGGAGTTCCTTGAGCATAAGATCATCCAGTTGAATCCGGAGGCACCTAATAAGACAACCAATTGCTGTTCCACCGCCATATCCTATGCCGTCAGAGAAGAGGACAAGGATAAACTGATAGGGTATGCGAAGGAGTTCTTCACCAAAGAGTCAGTATCCGATGATACGGTGATGACTGTGTACGAAGGTCTCAGGATACCGGACGAACTGCAGGACTGGAGCTGGAAGGCCAAAAGCATCCTCTATACCGAGAAGGAAGCCGTGGACATAGCGGCAAGGAACGGGGTCAGGACCTATG
>JAAYKC010000169.1 GCA_012522645.1 Thermoplasmatales archaeon | reverse complement strand
ATAGTTTGATATCCATTATCTCAACTCCGCAATTTTCTGAGTGATTATTTGTTTCAACTCATCTTCATGAAGCTCTTTTTGCTGCCATTCAACTTTGGTTTCTCCTGTATCTCTGCCTCGACGAATCACTGGTATTTCAACTTCTTCCCAGAAGTCATTCTCTACATCATGCGCAATTGCCAAGCTTCTATCCTCATAACATTTCCTCAACACTCTCTCGGGCCAGATACTGTAAGCCAGATGCGCCCAGTCATAACCACCTTTTTCCATTTTATCCCAGGTCTCTTTCAGCTTCCTCTGCCATTGTTTGTGCTGGAACAACTTCCAAAGCGGTGCAGCGGTGATCTGGACACCGTCGTTCAGATTTGGTTTCCAGAATTTTGCCAGACGGAGTAATTCATCCCGAAAATCCTTCAATTCTGCTTCTAGGTCGGTAAACCTGGCTAAATCTTTCTCTTCGGCACTGCTGCGGGCGGATTTATTACGTAGACCGCTTAGATCGTCCTTAACCATCTTGAGTTTAGGTTCGACGAAATCGTTGACACATGTGTATAGAGTTTGCTCAGTTAAACAGTGATAATATACCCATAAAGTATACGAACCAGATGGCGTTTGAAGGAGCCAATATATAGGCGACGACCTACGATTCTGAGAATACTGATTGTAGTGATACTGAAAAAAGGCGTTGGGTTCAGAGAGAAAATGATTCCAATCTTTGAACCCACAAGAGGTTAAGGCTATATTTAGTTCTTTGTTCCTATAGTTAAATTTTTTTTCAATAATACGAGAGATTGATTTATCCGATTCCAGATCTGCAATACCATTAAGTTCAATATAACTAGACAATTTATCATGATTGAATACTGGTGGTTGTTTAGGAAGTCTAGAGTAAATATCTTTTACAGCAACGTCGTTAACTGGTTTGGTATTCCACCGTCCAAAAACACAACCAACAATATAGGACAGATATTTATAAGCTGCAGCTTTCTCATTTTCATTTTTTGATAATTGATCTATCTCTTTTCGCCTTGAAACTGATTGAATTAAGTCAAACTGAATAAGTTTATATTCATCATTATTTAGTCCAAATACTTGTGCTATAGAATAATCATTTTCAAACCCTAATAGAGTTTTAAAACTGAATTTTTGATTCTCCTTAATTCTTACTTTATCGATTCCAATAAAGTCTAAGGAAGTTTCCTCGGTCGAATAATACTCTTTTGATTTTTGAATAGATGTAATAATATGCAGTATAATTTTTTTTTGAACTTCCCCAGGTATTTCTAAATATGGCAGTTGTTGAATCATACCGGCCTGAAATTTTGGCTGACCGAAGTTTTCGCCTCTAAATCTAGCAATCGAGCTACCAAGATTGGAAGCACAAATAATCAATGTTTCGATCTCTTTCCCTTTTTTTGGGAAAACTTGTGAACGACCCGCTGTAGGTATACAATTCTCAGGTATAATATAGGGTGTTATTCTGTCAGACCTTAGCATATAACTAAAACCAGGTTTGAAATAATATTCCATATTTTGTGGTCTTGATCTTAATTTTCCCTTATCATCAAAAAAATTCTTCACCTCATATCCGTCATTTCTCCAGTATACAACTAAGTTTATCGGAGAATACCAAGGAATTGCTTTATCAGTTTTTGTATAAAACTTCCAATCAACATCCATCGAGGATACAGGTACTTCCCAAAAATTTCTTAAATATCTGAAATCATCACCGGTCTGTAAGCCAACCTTAATGGTAGCGGCATTTGGATCAAGTGGAGGCAAGTTAATCTTTTCAATGATAGATTCATTAACCCAATAGCAATAAGGAGATCCTGTCAATTTTTTAAAATTCTCAGGATTAATAATAAAAGTGTTAACATTGAGAGTTGGTTCTTTTACTTCAATTTTCAACTTTACTTCTTTATTCTTATCCAGAAGTAATCTTATAAACGTTGAAGACTTCACATTCCTTTTATCAATAGTATAAGCAGCCGCTTCAACCATAGCATCTAGAACCCCATGCCCTAGATCAGCCCATAAGTTGATTTCCGCATTAAATCCAAACACATGCT
>JAAYKC010000080.1 GCA_012522645.1 Thermoplasmatales archaeon | reverse complement strand
GTGAAGGGGCCTGTGCCGGACAGGGAATCCGTACTGAACAGCATCAATTCCCCCTTCTCTACAGGTTCCCTGAGCATCTGCTCGTCATAAATCACCGCATCCGGGAATCTGTTCTCGATGACCCAGGCTCCCGCAAGTATCTCTTCGTCTGCGAATATCAGCACAGGATAGAGCCCTGCCGACTCTAGGACGGATGCGAAGAGCGTTGCCATCTCCGCACGGGTGGCATCGCCGTCTGAATCCATCTCCGCGGCATCCCTCATCCTCTGCCCTTCATTGTGCCGGCCGCCGTCCGTATCCTCGATCCCGATCTCCCTGTCCCGGATCGCGGAATGGATGGCGGCTATGATCCTTCTGTTTCGATCCTCATCCCCGTAGCCGTATGAGATCTCCTCTTCACCCGCCTCACGAAGCTTGTCGGAGGCATCCCTGAGCATGCCGCGCACCGTCTGGCTCTCCGGGTCTATGAATGCGGATATGAGCTCCGGGGCATCGCGGCCCGGCCACATATTGTGCGGCAGGATGGTGACGGGACGGATCTGCGCCGGGATCTCAATGCCGTCAGCATACGCCTCGATTCTGACGAGGCCTTCCAGATCTCCGTCGATATTGGCCAGCAGGTCCTCATCCAGAGCCGCATCGCCGATCACGGCATCAACGACCTTTCCCGGTCCGACCTTCCCGAACACGTACTCCGCAGCCTCCATGAAGGGAGGTTCCGATGTGACCGTTATCCTCAGCTCATCTATGGCCGAGCTGCCTGCGTTCCTTGCCGATACGGAATTGATGATCCTGACAGAACTGCGGCACATGGCGTAGCCTATGCTCCCGTTCACATCTGCGCTGATCTCTATGTTGACGATGCCTCTCCCTCCTGACCTTTCGGACCCGGGCCCCATCCCGAGAGCCCTTCGCGGATCCGTGCAGCATCCCATTCGCTGTGCGATTCATTACGCTTTTTCCGTATATTACTATAACGGGTTCTTCTGAAAACGGCTCAGACACATGTGCCAAGACAGACGCACCCGTATGCGGCGGAGGATGTGCCAGACATGAGAACGTTCTTCTGCGGCCGAAAAACCTTAAATGAGGGCGGCCCATGAACGGCCGTGCGTTATGATAAGACCCGGAGGGCCGTGTTCCTCAGACGGCCGAACAGATTCATAGCCGTCGTCTCCCTTGACGGCAGGGAGGAGACCTGCCATGTGAAGAACACGGGCAGATGCAGGGAGCTGCTGGTGGAAGGCGCAACCGTCATCCTCAGTGAGGCCGCTCCCGGGAACAGGAAGACCCGGTTCGATCTGGTCGCCGTGTACAAAGAGGGCAGGCTGATCAACATGGACAGTCAGATCGTCAACGGCGTGCTCGCCGAGGCGTTGCCCTCCCTGGGCCTTTTCGACGACATTGCCCTGCTGAAGAGCGAGGCAGCGTACGGAAGATCGAGATTCGATTTCTATATTGAGCACAGAACCGGACGGGCGTACATTGAAGTGAAAGGCGTCACCCTGGAAAGGGACGGCATCGTATTCTTCCCGGATGCGCCCACTGAGAGAGGGGTCAGGCACGTCAGGGAGCTGGCGGACTGCATCGTTGAAGGGTATGAAGCGTACCTCATCTTCGTGATACAGATGTCCGGCGTCCGTTATCTCTCGGCGGAAGGCTCCCTCCATCCCGATTTCTGGAGTGCGGTGGAGGAGGCCGAGGCCGCGGGCGTGAAGGTCCTGGCCTATGACTGTTCCGTTGAGGAGGACAGCATCACACTTCGCAGACCCGTGAGCATTCTGCCTCGTTGATGGCCTTCCTTATGCTTGACTGGGTCTGTTCCGGTGTTCCGGTGGTGTTCACCAGGAACACGGTGCACTTCTTGAAGAAGTCCCTGAAGAACTCCGTCCTTATCCTCAGCTTCCTCTCGTCCCTCACAAGTTGGTGGGGATTGCAGAAGTCATTGCTGACGATGAATTCCATGGCCTCGTCCAGGTCCAGTTTCCTGACTATGCTCTTGTCATCACGGTCCCTTTTGAGGAGGATGACGTGCCTCATCGACGTGGTCGCCGTGACCGAGTCTATCC
>JAAYKC010000079.1 GCA_012522645.1 Thermoplasmatales archaeon | reverse complement strand
GGAGGGGACCTCACAGGGCTGTGCACCCCGTCCTTTGCCGCTCTCCTTTTGAGCGTGGCACTGGCATCGCTGATGGGCTACATCATCACAATATGGTCAGGCCGGGCGCTTTCCAGCATGATCTCGGGTGCAGACGCTTCCAGGATGAACAAAGCGGTCCTGGTGGTGATATGCTCGTTGGTTGCGGTGATGACAGGGGTCAATGGCCTGGCTCTTCTTGCGGTAGCGACTGCGGTAGGGATGCTGCCCTATATATCGGGGGTGAGCAGGATAAGCCTGGGCGGATGTTTGATGGTCCCGGTGCTCCTGATGCGCATCGGGCTTTTATGAAGAGGTAGTCCTGTCCGGGTTCGAACCGGAGTCGCCGGCTCCAAAGGCCGGCATGATGGACCGCTACACTACAGGACTTTGCGGTCAACATTGGTTGCTTGTATTTATTTGCCTTCCCAACAGGTGTGTCGGGGCTGAACCGATTATCTCCACATCGATGAACGTCCCAAGAGGGATATCCCCGGGCACGCCGACCGGCCTGTAGTTATCCGTGCGCGCTATGACCGTGCCCTGCTTCCCCTGTTCCGAGACCAGAGCACGCAGGGTCTTACCGACCATCAGCGTGTTGCTCTCAGCCTCCACTGTCATCTTTATTCTGGTGAGATCTGCGGAACGGTCCTTGCTGATGCCGCCCGCCACCTGCCCGTCCATCGATGCGGCCTCCGTGCCGGGACGGGATGAGAACCTGGTTATGTTCACTGTGTCAGCTCTAAGTCTTCTGATCAGCACAGCGCTCTTCTCGTGATCCGCCTCTGATTCCCCGGGGAAGCCCGTGATCATGTCGGTGGAGATGCTGATGTCCGGGAATCTTTCCCTTGCACGGTTGACGATCCCCATGAATCTTGCCACTGTATATCTTCTTTCCATTTTCCGGAGGATCCTGTTGCTGCCGCTCTGCAGAGGTATGTGAAGGAAACGGTACACTCTGCGATCCTCCATGCAGTCCAGTATCTCATCCAGAACGGGATCCAGAGCATCCGGGTTGGTCATGCCTATCCGTATGCGGTAATCACCGTCGAATTCCAGCATCCTGCGGAGGAGTCGGGGCAGACCGCTTCCGATGTCTTTCCCGTAGCATGCCGTGTCCTGAGCGGTAAGAAATATCTCTTTCGTTCCGGCGTCGATCATATCCTTGAATTCAGACAGGATCTCGTCCTCCGGCCGGCTCACGAGACGCCCGCGGGCCAGTCTGGTTATGCAGTATGTGCATTTCCCGAGGCATCCCTGTGCTATCGGCAGGATCTCCTGCATCCCATAATCCCGCTGCAAAGGAGCGCCCCCTCCGAATGCGCTCTCCGCCTTCCCGGGGAACAGATCATATTGGTCTGGCGGGAGGATCATCGCATGGGGCAGCCTAACCTCGATCCTGTTGGCCTGTACTTTGGCCATGCATCCTGACACAACCACGTCCTTCTCCGTCTTCCCTATCTCCCCCATGCGGCGGATCATCTTCTTCTCGGTAGCATCGACAACGGTGCACGTGTTCAGAATTATTATGTCCGCATCCGCATCGGAGAAGACTCTCTCATGACCCAGAGCGTCCATCCTGCGGGCGAGTTGCTCTCCTTCCCCGCGGTTCATCGCACATCCGTACGATTCCACGAAGTATCTCATGACCTTCACTTTGTGGGTTCTTCACCTGTTACGGCGCCGAAGGCTGTCTTGGAAGAAATGTTCGTTATCTTGGCATTGACCGTGGTCCCTTTCACAGTGCCAGGCACTATTACGATGAACTCCTGCACTTTGCCTATGCCGTCCCCTTTCTTGCCCACATCGCTTATGAATATCTGGACGACATCGCCGATCTTGAGCGTATCGGCATGCTTCGGCCTGATGGTCTTCTTGACATTGACGGGCCTGTGGGACCCGCATGCCTCACATTCCAATACGAGCGTTCTGCCGTCCTTGTAGAATTTCGTGTCGGGACGGCCGCATTCGGAGCACAGGACGAAGGTGTCCGTGTAGTTCTGGATCTTGTTGGAGATGAGGCCCGGGCTGATCTTGGATTTCAGCACGACCCTCCTGTTATCTATGTTCCCCGGTGTTCCCAGTTCCCTGAGCAGGTACTGGAGCAGGTGCTCCGGGTCTCTCCTGAGCACGTCAGTGACGTCTATGAAGTTCCTTATGACCGTCGTTTTGCCCTCCTGCAGTATCTCCAATTCAGGCAGGGAGAATCTCTCGTGGGACTCAATGACCTCGGGCAGATTCTTCTTAGCTCTGTCGAGCAGAGCAAAATAATCCTCATCAACGCTCATCTAGGGCACCTCTTCCCTGTCCTAACGTTGACTTATTAATAAACCTTTACCAGCTCCGTATCCTGCTGAGCGACAGGTTATTTCTATCGATTCCGCCTCTCGGGGTCTGTATGGAAAGCAGACTCTCATCCCGTGCGGATCTCATCATGGACTCATGCATAATGAGGCTGATCGCAGTTGCCAAGCAGCCGGGCATGATATCGTTCGCAACCGGTCTGCCGGACAACAGTCTGTTCGACACGGAAGGTCTGAGGGCGGCGGCGGATCAGGTGCTCACAGGAGAGGATGCCAAGGGCTCGCTTCAATACGGCGAGGCCGAGGGCCTGCCGTCGCTGAGGGACAGGATAGCGAAACGCTGCAGGAGAGAGGCCGGAGTCAATGCGACGAAAGAATGTGTTCTGCTGACCAACGGCTCCCAGGAATGCTTTGACCTCCTGGGTAAGATGTTCCTGGACCGGGGGGATCCCATGGTGGTGGAGAACCCGGGGTACCTGGGGGCCCTGCAGGCATATTCAGCATACGGCCCCAGGATGATCGGCGTGGATCTCTCGGACAGCGGCCCGGACATGATGCAGCTGGAAACGGCACTGAAAGAGGATCCGAAGCTGTTCTATTCGATACCGAATCATCAGAACCCATCGGGCATGAGCTATTCCGAAAGTGCCAGACAAGAGATCTCGGAGCTCCTTGCCGGTACACGGACCGTCATTGTGGAGGATGACGCCTACGGAGAGCTGGGATACAGGAGAAGGGCCGGGAAGGCGATATCGTCCATGACGGATAATTCTGTGATGACCGGATCGTTCTCGAAGATAATCTCCCCCGGGATGAGGATCGGATGGATGGTGGTCCCAGATTGGCTTCTGCCGAAGGCAACGCAGTTCCTGGAAGCGTTCTGCCTGCAGGCTGGGTCCTTCACCCAGAGGGTCATGGACCGCTTCCTGGCGGACAACGACCTGGATACGTACCTCGGTCCGATAAGGGCGGAATATCTGCGGAAGAAGGAATTATTCTCGGATCTGATGGAGGACATGCTCCCGGAGAGCTTCTCCTGGAATGACCCCGACGGGGGCATGTTCATCTGGCTCAGGACCCCGGAAGGGACCGATGCAGGAAGGCTCGTGGACTCGGCTCTGGAAAAGAAGGTGGTGCTGATGCCCGGCAAACCCTTCCATGTTCGCGGCGGGGACAATACGGTACGGCTGAATTTCGCCACCGCCTCCGATGAGGACATGAAAGAGGGGATGCGCAGACTGAGCAGGGCCGCATCGGACGCATTCTGATGCGCACCCACTGCTCTATAGGGGCGCGCCACGATAATCCCCAATTCCTTTAGGCTTATATACGAGAAGGGTTATCGGACGGAATGCTTCAGATAAATTGAGGTGAAACATTGGGTAGAGGTCTGCATACAGCTAGGAAATTGAGGACGGACGGCCAAAGCCGCCGCTGGCTCGACAGGAAGTATAAGAAAAGAGTATTGAAGCTCAGAGAGAAATCCGACCCTCTGGAGGGATCATCCCAGGCCAGAGGCATCGTTCTCGAGAAGGTGGGAATAGAGGCTAAGCAGCCCAACTCGGCCATCAGGAAGTGCGTCAAGGTCCAGCTGATAAAGAACGGGCGTCAGATCACCGCTTTCGCAGTCGGTGACGGAGCGATCAACTTCATAGATGAGCACGACGAAGTGCTCGTGGAAGGTATCGGCGGAAGACTGGGCCGTTCCTACGGAGATATCCCCGGTGTTCGCTACAAAGTCATCAAAGTCAACAACGTCTCCCTGAACGAGATGGTCAGGGGCAGAACGGACAAGCCCGTAAGGTGAATACCATGGAAGAGAAAACATTACTGTTCGGAAAATATGATCTGTCCGAGGTCACCGTCGAAGACCCTGGTCTCGCGAAGTACATGGACCTCACCCCCACAAACGTACCTCACTCGGGCGGAAAGCATGCAAACAGGTGGTTCGGAAAGTCCAAGCTGAGCATCGTGGAGAGGCTCATAAACAACATAATGAGGACCGAGAAATACACCGGGAAGAAGCTCAAGGCCTACAAGGCCGTATCGGAAGCATTTGATATCATTGCCGCAAGGACTAAGTCCAACCCGGCACAGGCATTCGTCACGGGGCTGGAGAACGCCGCCCCCAGGGAAGAGGTCACGAGACTGCAGTTCGGAGGCATATCCGTTCCCAAGGCAGTGGACGTATCCCCTCAGAGGAGGGTGGACATCGCCCTGCGCAATCTCAGCCTCGGAGTATCAAAAGGCTCATCGAAGAACAAGAAATCTATAGCTCAGTGCCTCGCAGACGAGATCATGCTCGCCGCCAAGGGAGACATGGCCTCATTTTCTGTAGCTAAGAAAGAAGAGATAGAGAGGGTGGCTCAGTCCGCCCGCTGATGAAGGAGGCAAGTGCATGAGCAGAAAAAGGGAGAACATCAACAAGGCAATGGCCCTGATGGACAAACCTGAGTTCATAAGGAACATCGGTACCGC
>JAAYKC010000078.1 GCA_012522645.1 Thermoplasmatales archaeon | reverse complement strand
GGGGCCCGCAGCCGTTCCCGCGGAGGGAGGCTGAAGTACGGCGTCTATGTCAACATGAGCATACCCGGTGCAGCCGGTGTCGCCAGAGAGGTCATACGGCTTCTGAACGGAGAGGACGTGACGCTGGATTCGGCCATAGCCGCCGAACTGGGGGAGAAGGGGGTGCCGATATCGAAGATGGACGCAGACATGGTGATCGCCGTTGGAGGCGACGGGACCATCCTCAGAGCGGCTCAGAACAGCGATGCGATGATGTTCGGAGTGAACGCGGGGGACGTAGGATTCCTGACTGAGGCTGACCCGCCGGAGCTGGAGGAGAGCATAGCGAGGCTGCGCAGAGGAGATTACACGGTGGAGGAGAGGGCTAAGATACGGGTCATGATGGACGGGGAGGTCCTGGGGGACGCTGTCAACGAGGTGGTGATCCATACCGACACCGTGGCCAAGATAAGGCGCTTCAAGGTCTATGTCAATGATACGTTGGCCACTGAGATGAGGGCGGACGGGATGCTGCTGTCCACACCCACGGGGTCCACCTGCTACGCCATGAGCCTCGGGGCCCCTATAATCGATCCCGGGGTCAACGCCTGGGTACTGGTCCCCATGGCGGCGTTCAGATACTCAGCCAGACCCATAATCGTGCCCATGTCCAAGAAGGTGACCGTGGAGTGCTCCATGGAGAAGGGATGCATGCTGGTGATAGACGGTCAGAAGGAGATACATCTTGACGGAGGGTCTGTGGTCGAGATGGTGAGATCCTCAAAGCACGTTCGTCTCGTGAGATTCGACAAGGATTTCTACACAAAGATCAACGAGAAGCTTGTGAACGTGAAATGATAGAAGCCATAGACGCCGATCTGCTGGAAGCGATAAACGAATCGGCCAAGTCCTGTTTTCCTGATGAGTTCCTGTGCATGCTCACGGCAACGGACGGCGTCATAGATGAGATCGTGCTGCTTCCGGGCACAGTCTACGGAAACAGCCACAGCTTCCTGAATGAGTGGATGATGCCCCTCGGAGTGAGGCCGGTGGGAACGGTACATTCCCATCCGGGCTACAGCAATGAGCCGTCGGAGGCGGACCTTCAGTACTTCAGCAACATGGGCGGAGTGCATATAATCACATGCCTCCCGTATGATGAGAGCAGCTGGAAGGCCTATGATTCCGCAGGCAGGGTGTTGGATCTGAAAATCATGCGCTGAGTTTCTTCACGCTTGATTTGACTATGTCGGTCGCTATCCCCATGAGGCTGGCACCGTACATCTTGTCCTTCCCTTCTGCGGTTATGTAGACCGTCTCGTCCTTCTCAGAGAGGCGGATCAGGAACCATCCGGATTCCATGTTCACCCGCCAGCCCTCCGCTTCGCTCATGCTGTCGTATTCCAGAGCCGCCACCTGGTCATGTATCGATTTGGAGATCTCATTCATGTCGCCGTGATACGGCACTGAGAAATCAGATTTGAAGCTCGGAGCCAAGCCGCTGACGAGCTGGCTCAGGTTAGTCTCCCCTGCGATCCTGGCCATGAGCGCCCCTGCCGTGATGCCGTCGAGGGAGTAGGAGATTCCGGGGAATACGAAATAACCGTTCATGTTGCCCCCCATGTCAAGGCCCCCTGTCCTGACTGTCTCGCCTAAGGATCTGTGCCCTCTTCTGGTCCACGTTATCTCGGAGGACTGAAGGGCATCGGTGACTGCCAGGGAAGCATCCACAGGGAGTGCGACCTTGCCCGGCTTCATATTGGACATGAGTATGGCAAGAGCCGTACCGCTGTTCAGATAATTGCCCTCCTCATCAAAAACCGCAAGACGGGTGCCGTTGCTGTTGAAAGCTATGCCGATGCTGCCGGGACTGGCTCTCACAAATTTTGACAGGCTCTTAAGATTCTGCTCCTCGAGGGCAGGCGGTCTGCCGGGGGATCTGCCGTCCGGATGGCTGTTTATCGATGTGAGGTCGGCACCCAGGTCGGACATCAGACGGGGGGCGACGAAACAGGTGCAGTCGGATGCGCAGTCCATCACCACACGGCAGTCCACATTCCCCACGTATTCGATGACCTTGGATCTGTACTTCTCCAGGCCTCCTGTGACCTTCCTTATCCTCCCGACATTGGAGTAGGGCGGGAGTTCCTTCTCTGCCTCCAGGCCGGAGTAGACGGCCCTCATCTGGGATTCGTTGAAAAGGGATCCGTCGATGTTGCTCAGGAACATGCTGTTCTCATCCGTTTTGTCCGGGGACCCTATCATGATGCAGCACTCCGACCCCTTGGATGCGAAAGGCATGGCGGGAGCGATCATCATCCCTGCATCCCTCACGTTCCCGCCGGCTGCAGTTATGCCGGCGCAAACGGCATAGAAGGCCAGGGCACTGCTCGGACGAAGGTTCCTGGAGATCAGTACGTTATTGTACTGCATGCCTACGGTCTTGCCAACTTCCATTATAAACTCGGGGGAAAGCCGTCCTTCCGTTGTCCCTCTGATCTCGGATGAGGTTGCCGGAGCCATTGTCACATCTAATTCCGTTCAATAAGATATATCTTTCAATCGGGGAGACATCGGTGTGTGCTTTTAAGTTACATTTAAATACATATTCATTTCTGAAAAACAGACTGGGTAAGGGAAAAAATGGAAAAAATTATATATATCTGCGATAGCAATGTGTCTTTCACTGAGCCAGTGGGCTAAGCCGAGGGGAAAAACATGGTGATGCAGAAGATTGATTTTGACAGGGCTAAGATGATAGCGATGAACAAGGGACTCAAACCCGGGAAGGTCAAAGGGACTGACGGGATACAGTTCACCAAGGGAAACAACGACAGGCTCACACTCATCGGTTGGGACGAGTTCGAGAGCGCCCTTAAGAAGAGAGGGCTGGCCGTTTACGAGTCTGGCGGTTGGATGAAGATAATGAAGGCATAAGCCTTCAGCAATCTCCTCCGGGCACCAAAGCCCGGTATCAATTTTTTATACCTTAACGCTTTACTGCTGGTCTGCGCAGGGGTTACCGAGCTTGGCCAAAGGTGCTAGATTCAGGGTCTAGTTGTTCAGGCATTCGAGGGTTCAAATCCCTTCCCCTGCACCACACTCATATTTTTATTACCGTCAGCCTGAGTGCATTGAGGACCACGGACAGGGATGACAGAGACATGGCTCCCGCAGCGATCATAGGATTCAGCAGCGGACCTCCTGCGAGATACAGAGCCCCTGCGGCGATGGGTATGCCAATTATGTTGTAGACGAAGGCCAGGAACAGATTCTGCTTCACATTCTTCATAGTGGCACGTCCGACCCTCGCCGCTGCCGGGACGCTCATGACATCATTGCTCATTATCACAACGTCCGCGGATTCCATGGCTATATCGGTCCCGGATCCGATGGCGATGCCGAGATCGCTCTTGACAAGAGCCGGGGCATCGTTTATGCCGTCTCCCACCATGGCGACCCTGTGCCCTCCCTCTTGGAGAGCGGTGACGCCCTCGACCTTCTGCCAGGGCATCATATTGGCCATGACCTCCCCTATGCCTGCCTGAGCGGCTATGGCGCGGGCCGTCGCCTCTCCGTCGCCGGTGATCATCACAGACCTTATGCCCATGGAATCGAGTGAAGCAACGGTCTCTCTGCTGGACTCTCTTATCCTGTCAGAAACGGCGATTATGCCTGTAAGGGCATTATCTGATGCTACGTACATGACGGTCTTCCCTTCTGCTGAAAGCCCTGAGAACCTCTCCTCCAACGAGGTGACGTCTATGTTGTTCTCGTCCATGAGCCTCCTGTTGCCTATGAGTACATCCGAGCCGTTGACGACAGCCCGCAGGCCGCTTCCCACCAAAGCTTCGAAGGACTCGGGGCCGGAGACCGGGATCCCCTCCGCCTCTGCGTACTCGACGACCGCCCTGCCTACAGGATGCTCGGATCCGTATTCGGCGGAGGCCGCGATCCGCAGCATGGTGTTCCTGTCTGTCAGCGATATGGCGTCGGTGACAGCAGGCCTCCCCTCTGTCAATGTGCCAGTCTTATCGAATACCACCACATCTATGCCGGCCGCGATCTGCAGTGCCTCAGCATTCTTGAACAATATCCCCATATCCGCGCCCCGGGTGGTCCCGACGATTATGGCCAAAGGCGTAGCCAGTCCCAATGCGCAGGGACACGCGATCACCAGCACGGATACCAGTACGGTTACGGAGAACTCCAGATCCTTGCCTGATATGAACCATATGAGTGCGGAGGTCACGGCCACGAGCATCACGGCAGGGACGAAGTACCGTACGACCCTGTCCGCGATGCGGGCTATGGGCGCCTTGGTGCTCTGGGCATCCTCCACCATCTCCACTATGTGGGAGAGCGCAGTATCCTCTCCAGTATGCGTCACGGAAGCCTCCAGGCGGCCGTTCATGTTGACCGTGCCCTCATAGACGATGCTGCCCTCCGTTTTGTCCGCAGGGGCGCTCTCCCCGGTGAGCATGGACTCATCCACGACACTGATGCCGGAGGTCACTGTTCCGTCGGCGGGGAACCTTCCGCCCGGCTTCACCACAATCAGATCCCCAACGATGAGACTGTCCCTGGGCACCTCATATTCCTTGCCGTCGACTATTATCGTGGCGGTATCAGGGGAGAGGGTCATGAGCTTCCTCACGGCATCCCCGACCTTCTTCTTGGATCCGGATTCAAGGTAATTGCCGAAGAGGATTAGGGTGATTATCATCCCGGCGGATTCGTAATAGAAGTGAGCGCCGGTATCGCCGGAGAATACCAGGTATGTCATATAGAGGCTGAACGTGAAGGAAGCGGTCACGCCCAGAGCCACCAGGGAATCCATGTTAGGATTCAGGCGCGCGATGTTCCTGTATCCGTTGATGAAGAAACGCCGTCCTGCATAAAGACACGGTATGCAAAGTGCCAGTTGTAAGATCGCATACGTTCTGGGGTCACTGCCGATCAGAAATTCGAGATTGAGGCCGACCATGGGCCCCATGGATACTATGAAAAGAGGTATGGCGAATATCGCAGACAGTATGAGGTCCTTGCGCAGGATCCTTACAGCCCTCTCCTCCTCTTCGGAATCATCCTTGCCGGTGAAAATGCCGTACCCCTTCGATTCAACCAAGTCGAACAGGTCCTGAGGAGTCAGCTTCTCCGGGTCATATTCCACAACGGTCTTCCCCGTTGCCAGATTCACAGACACCTCTGAAGTGCCCTCGAGATTTTTGAGTCCTATCTCTACGGCAGCTGAGCACGCGGCACAGGACATCCCTGTGACCTTGAAGGAGATCTTGGCCATGATCTCAGTCCGTGACGGGATAACCGGCCTCGTTTATCGCAGTTTTGACCTTCTCTATGGTTTCGGGAGTCATATCGCCTTTGACGGCAACAGTTCCCTTGGAGCTGCTGGCCTTAGCGGATTTAACGCCTTCGACCGAGGATGCGGCCTTGACGACCCTGGCCTCACAGTGGCCGCAGGTCATTCCAGATACCTTCAGAGTTACAGATTTGGAGCCGAACATATGCCGTAATAAACATACGTCGTATTTTAGCATATCACATATTCATCTTATCCAGGCTATCGTCATGCCTATGATCGAGACGATTATGAGAGTCAGTCCGACAACAGCCCATCTGCGGTCCTTCTCCAGTGCCAGAGACACAGTTGCAGCGATAACCCCTGCGAAGGGGGAGAGGATGATGACCAGAACCGCCAGCCATATCACATCATCTCCGAGAGGATAGCCCGTATATCCCGCCGCAAGTCCGATGAATACCAACATGACACTCAGGACGACAGACAGCTTGAGCGTCCTGGCTATGTTCTCCAGGATATTCATACGTAACCTCCTGCGTGCAGGATCATGAAGACCGCAGAGGCCATCAGCAACAGAGAGAAGTACTTCCTGATCGAAGAAGCGTCAATGCGGGATGATATCCTCGTTCCCGCCTCGGCACCCACGGCGGACCCCACGATCAGGAATGCAGCCATTTCCAGGGGCACGGCTCCGAGCAGGAGATAGACCATCGCACCGCTGAAGGCCGTTATCCCCAATGAGTAATTGCTGGTAGCTGCGGCGGCTTTGATGGGCATCTTCATGTAGACATTCATTATGGGGACTTTGATAACCCCGCCCCCGATGCCGGTCATGCTGGAAACGATTCCTGCGAGCACGGAGCCGACAGTTCCGCCGGCCTTGTGCTCCACATCATACCGCATCGTCTCACAGCACTTCATATCATAGTAATCGAACTCCCCTTCGCAGTTCTCCGGGGTGTCATCCCTGCTCCCGCTGAGGGCCATGCGGTATGCGCTGAACAGCATCACGATGGAGAATGCGATCATCAGCACCCAGTCCTGCAGATATACGGCAACCGATGCACCGATGATCGCACCGGTCACGCCTCCGATCTCAAGCAGGAGCCCGATCCTGATATTCGGGACCCCCTTCTTCAGATAGACAGCGGCGCCCCAGGAGGATACGGTTATTATGCCAACAAGGCTCAATGCCGCAGCGGATACGGGAGTAAGGCCGTACAGTATCGTCAGGACAGGGATGAAGATTATCCCGCCTCCCACCCCCAGGACGGTGCCCAGTATTCCTCCGATGATTCCCAGTAAGACGAGGCCGAAAAGGAGCAGCGGTTCCATCGGGACACAATAATGCTCAGCGTATAAACCTGTGTGCCGTGGAAAAATAGATTATGTCACAGTGAATAGAGCCTCCTGTGGCCACGGTACTGGTAAGATATTGCGAGATAGGTCTGAAGAGCGCTCCCGTCAGGAAAAGATTCGAGGCCAGACTGAAAGAGAACGTCCTGACGATGCTCGCATATGACGGAGTGGAGGCTCTGGTGTCCCAGGCCGGAGCAAGGATGTACCTTGAGACGGAGGACCCGGAAGGGGCGGTGAGAGCGGTGACCAGGGTCTTCGGCATAGCATCCGTCTCCATAGCTGAGCACAGCTCTTCGGTCATGGAGGACATATGCGCCGCCGCTGAGAGGTATTCCGTCGGCCGGATCCGGGACGGAGCCTCCTTCGCAGTACGTGCCAGAAGGGAAGGTTCGCATCCGTACACAAGCATGGATGTGGGAAGGGAGGCCGGTTCCGCCATATTCGAGGCGAACAAGCACCGCGGGATAAAGGTGGATCTTACCGGGCCGGATAAGGAATTCTATGTGGAGGTCAGGGATTCCGGGGCGTTCATTTTCGATACGTACATCAACGGTCCGGGAGGTCTGCCCCTCGGGACCCAGGGCAAAGTGATCGCCTACACCGGCGACGATCGCGGTGTCCTGTCGGCATGGCTCATGATGAAAAGAGGGTGCAGGGTGCTTGTGACGGAAGATTCCGATCTTCTCAGGAAATATGACCCGAATCTCAGGATGACGGACATTTCGGAGGATGGGAAGAGAGACGATGTGATGGGCTGCGTCTTCGGTTCATCCGCACAGGATGACATCTCATTCTCGGCGGAATGCCGCGATCCTGCATACTTCCCGACGATAGGCATGGATGATGCAGAGGTATCCGTGCGAATGGAATCCTTAACAGAAGGAAAATTTTGAATGGCCCCGGATGTCCGGGGCAATGGGTTTGAAAAAAGGGAATGAAGGGCTTACTTGCCCCTTCTTCCCTTGGATTTGATAGAAGGCCTGACCTTCTCAGCACCCTTCCCCTTGTTGTGGAGTCCGCGGCCCCTTGTGCCTGCGGAAGTGAGTCCGCGGTAGGGACGGCCCTTGTGCTTGCTGTAGCAGATCCAGTTGATCTTGGAATCCGCCTGTATGACGGGGTGGCTCCAGTCTACGAGGATGACCTCATACCAGACGTACTGCCCGTTCTCCCCGACCCAATAGGAGTTCAGGACCTCAAGGTTGGGGTACCTTGCCTGTGCTCTCTCCTCAACGACCCTCTGGAAGTTCTTCCCGCCGGTCATCTTCAGGATACCTTTTCTCTTGGCCCTTCTTCCGGATTTGATCTGTCTCTTTCCGAAGGATCCCTTCTTCACTCTGCCCCTTACGAGGACGTATCCCTGTTTGGCCTTGTAGCCGAGGGCCCTGGCCCTGTCGAGCCTGGTGGGTTTGTCTATGCGGCAGAAATTCTCCTCGCGCCTCCAGACGATCCTTCTCTGTTTGTTCAGATCCCCTACATATGTCTGGGACGGGTTCTTCCACGCATCCGCTATGTAGGAATACATGCTCTTTCCGCTGGGTGCGAGAGCTTTCTCATCGTTATCTGTCTTCTCGGTTGCCATTAAGCATCACCTGTTTCGGATTCACCTTTATGGGGCACATTTCCGTCGGAAACTAAGTTCCGCATCGTCTTGAATGATGGGCCTGTATTTAAAGATATTACACAACGAAAGCCAGGCATTCCTTCTTGAATATGTTCAGCATGATGCTGAGCCACACTGCCCGGATGAGATC
>JAAYKC010000077.1 GCA_012522645.1 Thermoplasmatales archaeon | reverse complement strand
GGCGGTGGGGGCGGTGGTGGGCCTGTCCCTGTACACTGAAACTTTGAAGCCCTGGGAATGGAAAACGCCGTGGTTCGTCCGGGCATGAATAAGTTTAATAAAGGATTAACGATACGTTATCTCCAGGGTTAACACTTATGAAAATGCCGTGCGAAATCGTAGTGCGCGATATTCTGCCGACTGCGAGAAGCGAGATAGCCAAAGAGCTGGTGACAGTGCACGGATTGACCCAGACCAAGGTCGCCAAGATGTTCGGTGTGACAAGCGCCGCCGTCTCCCAATACATGAAGGGGCTGAGAGGCGGCAATTCCCTGTTGGATTCCAGCTCATACAAAGGGTATTTCTGCGATCTCATAATCAGAGCGGCTGACAACATCGCTAAAGGCCGCGATGTGACAGAGGAGCTCTGCTTCATATGCAGTGAGACGAAGAGATGCGGCATATTGGATGAGATCTATAAGAATCAGGGCGAGTTGACACCGCTGGCCGAATGCGTAGAGTGCCCCAGGGACAACCTGGTCATCGAAGTGTCCGACTGAGATGACGGGAAATAATAATTATATCTGCCCCTCTATGGCATTGTGTTGATATCATGGCCGCAAGAAAAGGCAAAACGGAGCGCAGGACCCGGGAGACTTCCGTCGAGGTCGCATTGAACATCGACGGAACAGGCAAATTCGATGTGGAATGCGGGATCCCGTTCCTCAAGCACATGCTGGAGACCCTCTCAAGGTATTCCGAGATTGATATCACTCTCAGAGCCGGAGGGGACGACGAGCACCACATCATCGAGGACGTGGCCATAACCCTGGGCAAGGCATTGATAAGTGCCAGGGGATCCGCTCCCATCGAGAGGATGTCCACCAGGACCGTCGCCATGGATGATGCCGTCGTGATGACCTCCGTGGATATCATCGACAGGCCGTATGCGGAGATCGACTGCCCCGATCCCATGTACTCGCACTTCCTTAGGAGCCTCGCCATGTCCCTGGGCATGACCCTGCACGTCATGGTCATCAGAGGATTTGACGATCACCACATAGTAGAGGCGACCTTCAAATCGCTGGGTCTTTGCTTCAAGGACTGCTACAGGATCAGAGGGGCGGAGCTCAGCACCAAGGATGTGCCCAGTATCAAGGGGTGAAGGCATGCACATCAGAAGGATCATACCCTGTCTTGATGTCAAAGACGGCAAGGTCGTCAAAGGAGTGCGCTTCAAGGACCTGAACGATATAGGCTATCCTCCTGATATGGCCGAGAAGTACCAGGCTCAGAGTGCCAGTGAGATCGTGTTCCTTGACATAACAGCCTCATTGGAGACCAGGCAGACCACTCTGGACCTCGTATCCGAGACTGTTGACAGAGTGTTCATACCTGTAACGGTAGGCGGAGGCATACGCTCTGCGGACGATGCCGGGGATGTCCTCAGCGCAGGTGCGGCCAAGGTGTCCATAGGCTCCGCTGCGATACGCGATCCGAACATCATCAGAGAGTGCGCCGAGAGATTCGGCAGTCCGCGCATAGTGGTCGCCATAGACGCCAAGAAGGAAGGGGACTCCTGGAAGGTCTACACCCGCGGCGGAACGGAGAGGACCGATCTTGACGTTGTAGAATGGGCCCGCAGGGCCGAAGAGCTCGGGGCCGGTGAGATACTGCTTACATCCATGGACGCGGACGGCGTCAAGGAAGGATATGACATACCCCTGACCGGGACCGTGGCGGATGCTGTGAGCATCCCCGTAGTAGCCTCAGGAGGCTGCGGAAGCAAAGAGCACATCTATGAGGTGCTCACCAAGACCAAAGCCGCAGGGGCATTGGCCGCATCCTTATTCCATTACGACGAATGCGGTGTTGACGATGTCAAGAAGTTCCTCCGGGAAGAAGGGGTGCAGGTAAGATGAAGTACGATGAGAAGGGGCTCATGCCTGCGGTTGTGCAGGACAGCGTCACGAATGAGGTCCTGATGGTGGCCTGGGTCAACGAGGAGGCGCTGCGCCTCATGAAGGAGACCGGGTACACACACTTCTGGTCCAGGAGCAGGAACAAGCTCTGGAAGAAGGGAGAGGAGTCCGGGCATGTCCAGAGGATAGTCTCGATACAGAGCGACTGCGACAGCGATACGCTTCTCGTACGCGTCGTGCAGACCGGCGTCGCATGCCACACCGGCAGCCCGTCATGCTTCGTGGAGAAATTGTACGGCGACGTCTCATCCACGGCGGCCATACTGCCTGAGCTCAAACGGGTAATAGATGATCGCATCGCGAACCCGGACGAAGGCAGCTATACCTGCAAGCTCCTCGGGGACGATAATAAATTGTCAAAGAAGATTATAGAGGAGGCCGCAGAATTCGTGCTGTCTTTCAAGGACGGGGACGAAGAGGGCATGGCCTGGGAATTGGCTGATGTGATCTATCACATCCTGGTGGCCGTAGAGAAGTCCGGCCTGCCTATGGAGAAAGTATACGGGAAGCTCTCGGAGAGGAGACAATGAGTAGAATGAGAATCGACCTGCACAGCCACACGGTGTTCAGCGACGGTGTGCTGATACCTGCGGAACTCGTGAGAAGAGCTTATGATATGGGACACGCCGCTATTGCGATAACCGATCATGTGGACATGACCAATGTGGAGTTCGTGGTGAGCAATGTCCTGAAGGCGAAGGAGCTGTCCACTGATTCCATGAAGGTCATCGCCGGCGTGGAGGTAACGCATGTACCGGTCCACCTCATGGATGAGGTCATAGACCGTGCGGTGAGCTTCGGTGCGGAATGGATCGTCGTTCACGGAGAGACTTTGACCGAACCCGTGGCGCCGGGAACGAACAAGACTGCGGTAAATAACAAGAAGGTCGATGTGCTGGCACATCCCGGAATGCTTACCTTGGCGGACGCCGTCTCGGCAGCCGAGAATGGTGTGCACATAGAGATCACCGGCAGGGCCGGCCACGGCATAACCAACGGCCATGTGGCACTGACCGCACGTAAGGCGAAGGCCAAGATGATCGTGAACTCCGATACGCACAGGCCCGGGGATCTGATGACCGAGGATGCGGCCATGAAGGTCGCCATAGGTGCGGGACTCACTGAGGAGGAAGCGGATCTTGCGGTCCGTGTCACACCTGCAGAGGCGATCAGGCGGATAGCCTGAGCACCTCTTTTATAGAAACCCGTCAATCCGTGCGGCATGGTAAAGATAGGCATAATCGGAGGTTCCGGAGTCTACAACCCGGACAGATTCGAGCAGATAAGGACGGAATTCCCCGATACACCTTACGGTAAACCCTCGGACGAGATCCTCATCGGGAAGATCAACGGTACGGAAGTGGCATTCCTTCCCCGTCACGGGAAGAATCATCAGCACCCGCCCCATTCGGTGCCGTACAGAGCGAACATATGGGCACTCAAGAGCCTCGGTGTCGATTCAATCATATCCCCCTGCGCCGTCGGCTCCCTCAAAGAGGATTATCATCCCGGTGATACGGTCATCGTGGATCAATTCGTGGATTTCACGAAAACAAGGAAATACACATTCTTCGACGACAAGACCGTTCACATAAGCATGCCTGAACCATTCTGCCCCGATCTCACCGATGTGTTCGCGAAGGCGGCCGGGGAGATGGGCATCCGCTTCCACAAAGGCGGCACGTACATCTGCATCGAAGGCCCCAGGTTCTCCACCCGCGCCGAGAGCGCCATGTTCAGGAACTTCGGCGACATAATAGGGATGACCCTCGTGCCGGAGTGCCAGTTGGCCAGGGAGATGGGTATGTGCTACTGCAGCATAGCCACGGTCACCGATTATGATGCATGGAAGGAGGAGGCAGTGGATATAAAAATGGTGTTGGACACGATGAGCCAGTGCCTCAAGAATGTCACACGCATCCTGGAGATCGGACTGCCTATGGTCAAGAAGGACAGATCATGCGGATGCTGGCTCGCTGCCGAGGAGAGCGGTGCCTGAGCCCCGTTACACCCTGTTCCTGTACGCAGCCGGATCATCCAGTGCCTCTGCCTCAGAGGGATCCGACATCTCGATGACACCTATCCAGTGGTCATAAGGTGACTGATTGGCCAGTTTAGGTTCCTTCTCTATGACGGGATTGGATTCTGTGAGCCTGCCCGACACCGGCGCGTATATCGAATCGATGGTCTTCACGCTCTCCATCACACCAATCTCGTCATCGATACCCACATCTTTGCCGATCTCGGTCAGTTCCAGGAATACCAGGTCGCCCATCTCCATCTGTGCATAGTCGGAAAGTCCGAATCTTGCTTTGCCGCCCTCCACAGCCACCCAAAGGTGATCCCTCGAGTAAAGGAGGCCGTCTCTCACTTCGATCTCTTTTGCCATAGCGCTACCGAGCTTTCCTAAGGAACGGATAATATAAAAATGTGCATCAACGTGGAACGTCCATGCGGATATCCATACGCGGCATTGTTCAGGGGGTCGGATTCAGACCCGCCGTGTTCAGGGCCGCAACCGCCGCAGGGGCCAACGGCACGGTCCGGAACGACGGTTCCGTGGTGACCGTTGAAACGGACATGGACTGCATTGATGGGATCATGAGGAACCTTCCGCCTTTGGCTGTCATCGAATCCGTGAGCAAGGAGGATATCCCGTACAATGGACCGAAGGGTTTCACGGTGATCACATCCTCCGAAGGGGCAGGGGGCGTGTCCATACCTGCGGACACTGCGATATGCAACAATTGCCTGAGGGACATCACCGAGGGCAGGAGGAAAGGCTATCCTTTCACCACATGCACCGACTGCGGTGCCAGATTCACGCTCATGGGATCCCTGCCTTATGACAGGGAGAATACGGCTCTGGATGAATTCCCCATGTGCCAGAAGTGCAGGGATGAGTATACGGATCCTATGAACAGGAGATTCCATCACCAGACCGTGTGCTGTCCCGACTGCGGACCCAAGTACTCCCTCCTGGACTCAGAAGGGAGGGAACTGCCCGGGGATCCGATATCAGTTTTCGCCTCGATGCTCTCCGACGGCAGATTCGGCATCGCGAAGAGCTGGGGGGGCATGCACATATGCGCAATACCTGAAAGGATCCCTGAACTGAGGGAGTGGTACGGCAGGGAGCAGAAGCCTTTCGCGATAATGGTCAGGGACGCTGATGCCGTCAGGAGATATGCTGTCCCCACGGAGAAGGAGATGGGGCATCTGACGTCCCCGGGAAGGCCTATCGTTCTCGTGGATAAGATCAGCAATGAGATCACCGAAGCTGCATCCCCCGGACTTGATAACATAGGGATCTTCCTCCCCCACACGGGGATGCAGCATCTGCTCTTCAAAGCATTCGAAGGGGATGCCCTCGTGATGACCTCGGCGAACCTTCCCGGGGAGCCGATGATACTCGACGACAAGGACGTCCTGACCCTCGGAGCGGACATGTACCTGCTCCATAACCAGAAGATAATCAACAGGGCCGATGACACGGTCCTGAGAACGTACCGTGACAGGACGTTCTTCATAAGGAAATCCAGGGGCAGCACGCCTTCTTATATCGATGTGAAATCCGAAGGATCGGTCGTCGGCATAGGCGCTCAGGAGAATCTCGCAGCGGCTGTGGCCGTCAACGGAAGGATGCATTTCACGCAGCACATAGGCAACGGGGAATGCTACGGAGTCACTGACTATCTGGAGAGAGCCACCGATTCCCTGATCGGGATGGCGGGCTGTGTTCCGGAGGTCATCGCGATGGACCTTCATCC
>JAAYKC010000076.1 GCA_012522645.1 Thermoplasmatales archaeon | reverse complement strand
GAGAAGACGATAGCACGTCACAACCTGTACCAGATAAGAAATGAGATGAACACCGTCAAGAGGTATCTCTCCGAGGGCAGGCTCTGGGAGCTGGCCGAGAACAGGTGCAGATCCCATCCTGCTCTGCTTGAAGGGCTCAGAAGACTTTACGATCACTCAGAGTTCCTGGAGAGGACCGAACCCGTCAGCAGGGACGGTGCCATGTTCTATTCGGGCGTGGAGACAAGGGGCAGGCCGTCATTCCTCAGATATTCCAAGAGGATCGTCTCACGGTATGTGCCGCCGACGAAGAAGGCCGCTCTCTTCCTGGAGAGCGGGAAGCCGTACAGCAGATGCTATGCAGAGGAGTTCGGGGCCTGCAGGGATGCGGGTTTCACACCCGTCGTCATATCTCCCTTCGGCCCGGTGCCGGCAGAGCTCGATGAGATCTATCCTCTGGCACAGTCAGTGTTCCCTATGCAGAGGGAATATGACATAGGAGAGGAAGAGGACGAGCTGCTGTCCTGTTTCATGGATAATGCAGGATTCGAGGAGATCGCCCTCTGGCCCGTGGATACGGATGTCACGGGAGAGGGATATGACGTCGACGTGGAAAGAGCCAGGGCAGTCGCCAGATATCAGTTCGGGATTGCTGCCGCAGATGCCCTGATCAGAGGGGACATCGAACTGGTGACGAGCCGCAAGACCGGGAAGATCCGCAATGTGATATCCGACGGGGAGCATGTGCTCTCCATGCGGGCAGGGGACGGGCTGTTCACTCTCAGAGAAGAGGGTGCCAGACGCATACTCTCTGCCGTTCCCGCACCTCATATGAGAGTGGTTGTGAACGACGACTCCGTTCCCTTCGTGTCACAGGGAAGGAACGCATTCTGCAGATTCGTCCTGTCGGCGGACCCTGAGATAAGGCCCATGGAAGAGGTGATCGTCACCGATTCGGAGGACAGCTTCGTGGCCACCGGCCGTGCGCTCCTGACCGCAGATGAGATATCCAGTATGTCAAAGGGCGTCGCAGTCAAGGTCCGCAGCGGCACCGGGGATTAGGCCTACGGAATTCTCGGCGGCCTTGAGGCACGCCATGAGATCATCGGCCGAGTTCTTCATAGAGCCGGCATCAGAGGATTCGATGATGAAGAGCAGCTGCCTGCCTTTCATCTCCGATTCCACATAGCCTTTATTGTCAGGCATCAGGGCGGCGAAGACAGCTCCGGCCGTCCCCTCGTCCCCGTACTCCGCTCTTATCTCCAGCCTCATCCTCATCCCTTCAGGATACGTGCGGATATATCTTCCGCCACCTGCCAGGTGTTGAGCTTCCCGCCCAGGTCCGGTGTGACCTTGCCTTCAGCCAGGCATCCGGACACGGCCTTCCTGACCATCTCCCCTTCCTCCCTGTGACCCAGGACATCGAGCATCATCTTCAGGGCCATCACGGCTGCGATCGGATTGGCTATGCCCTTCCCTGCGATATCCGGGGCCGAACCGTGTATGGGCTCGAACATGCTCACGCCCTCCGGGTTTATGTTCCCGCTGGCACCGAGGCCGAGGCCGCCCTGCAGCTGAGCTCCCAGATCGGTCAGTATGTCCCCGAACAGATTCGGGACCGCCACTGTGCCGTATCTCTCCGGACGGGTTATCATCGCCATCGCCATGGCATCCACGAACATGAAGTCAAGTCCCATCCCGTGCTCGGAGGCCTTCTGTTCGAAGATCTCCCTCTGGAATCCGTATATCCCCGTGCAGACATTGGCCTTGTCCACGAGAGTTACTTTGTCCTGTCCCAGGGACTCGGCGTGCCTGAAGGAGTAATCCGCGAATCTCTCGACACCTTTCCTGGACAGGAGGCCCACCTCCACTGCGAAATCCTCCTCCGCATCCGCATCGAGATCCAGGGATATCCTCAGATCGTACAGCCTCCGGGCCGCCGAGAGCTTCAGATTGCCTCCGGACTGGATCCTGCCTCCCATCCCCATGTAGAAATCCTCTGTGTTCTCCCTGAGGAAGTGTATATCGAAATCGGTCTCCCTCTTCAGCGGTACGTACGGGTGAACGGATGTCACCGGTCTGAAGTTTATGTATTGGTCCAAAGCTGACCTGAGCCTCAGGAGCACGCCCTGCTCCAGCACCCCCGGTCTGACCCTGGGGTCCCCGATCGCACCGAAGTATATCGCATCCTTGGATCTGAGCTCCTCTATCTCGCCATCTTCCAGAAGTGTACCCGAAGCAAGATATCTCTCCGAACCGATGTCGAAGAGCTCCGCATCATAGCTGAAACCGGATATCTCGGACACTGCATCCAGAACCTGCATGCCTGCATCCGTCACATCCTTCCCTATCCCGTCGCCCGGGATGAGTGCCAGATGCTTCATTTCTTTCTCCTTATGGTCTCGATCAGACCGCCGGATTCTATGAGATTCTGTATGAAGTCGGGATGCTTCTTGAAATTGTACACCTTACCGTTGCTCATGTCCCGTATGGTACCTTCGGAGGTGTCCACCTCCGCTTCGGACCCTTCTTTGATATCGACCTTGCATTCAACAAGTGCCAGGCCCGTATTTATCGAGTTCCTGAAGAATATCCTGGAGAAGGATTCGGCCACAACGCACGAGATGCCTGCATCCATCAGCGCCAGCGGCGCATGCTCTCTGGATGATCCGCATCCGAAGTTCTTGCCTGCGACTATTATGTCGCCGTCCTTCATCTTCTCCGAGATCCCCGGTCTGACCTTCTCGAACGCGAAATCCCCGAGGCAGTTCAGCATCTCTGACACCAGGCGCTCGGCCGGGATTATCTGATCCGTATCGACATGATCGTCGAATCTCCATACTCTCCCTCTGTAGATCGTCATGACAGGTCCTCCGGTACTGCTATGCGGCCGAGCACTGCGGAGGCCGCCACTACTTCAGGCCCGGCAAGATACACCTCGGAGCCCTTGTGCCCCATCCTGCCGATGAAGTTCCTGTTCGTAGAGGAAACAGCCCTCTCACCCTCCGCGAGTATTCCCATGTAGCCGCCCAGGCATGCGCCGCAGGTCGGCCCGGATACGAAGGCGCCGGCGTCCATGAATATGGTCATCAGCCCTTCTTCGATCATCGCTCTCTGCACGGAAGGGCTTGCGGGCACCACGATCATCCTCACGCCGGGCGCCACCTTCCTTCCCTTGATTATCCCCGCTGCGATCCTCATGTCCTCTATCCTGCCGTTCGTGCAGGATCCGAGGTATGCCTGATCTATGACGACGTCCACCTCTCTGACCGGACGTCCGTTCTCCGGCAGATGGGGGCATGCAACCATCGGCTCCAGCTCCGAGAGGTCGTATTTCAGGACCTTGGCGTAGACGGCGTCCTTGTCGGGAACGACCGCTTCGTAATCACCTTTGACGATGTCCCTGATATACTCCTCGGTCTTGGCATCGCATGGGAATATTCCTGCCTTGGCCCCCGCTTCGATGGCCATGTTGCATATGGTGAGCCTGTCGGACACCGGCACATCACCGGCGGCGGGCCCTCCGAACTCCCATGCCTGGTATATCGCCCCGTCGACTCCCATGTCCGAGATGATCTTGATGACCAGGTCCTTCCCGCCCACGTTCTTGCGGAATTTCCCCGTCAGCTCGATCTTCACAGACTCCGGGACCTTGAACCACAGTCTGCCCGTTGCGAAGACCGCTGCCGCCTCTGTCGACCCGATCCCTGTGGAGAAGGCACCCAGACCGCCGTATGTGCAGGTATGGGAGTCCGCTCCGACGATCAGTCTCCCCGGGGCTGCGAAGCCCTCATCGATCATGATCTGATGACAGACCCCGGATCTCCCCACCTCGAAGTAGTTCCCTATCCCGTGCCTGCCTGCGAACTCCCTCATCTCCTTGGCCTGTTCTGCCGAGGCTATGTCCTTGTTGGGGACGTAGTGGTCGGGTATGAGCACTATCTTCTCCCTCTTGGGCGGAAGACCCAGGCTCTCGAATCTTCTGAAGGCTATGGGCCCTGTGACATCGTTGACCATCACATAATCCACATCTGCCTCCACTATGTCTCCGGCCCGGGCATCCCGGCCTGATTTGGCGGATAGTATCTTCTCCGCTACGGTCTTGCCTTTCACTGTGATTTCCTCCTGGAATGGTCTCTGTTTATGGCCTCCATGATCGCATCAACGGATGTGTTGACGATGTCAAGGCCGAAGGCCTTCCCTGCGGATGCTTTCCCGTCGCCCTTGGTGTCCTTCACCAGGACGGACACCTCGCAGATGGAGTCGCTTCCTCCGGTTATCGCGTCCAGGCGCAGCTCCTCAAGGGAGACGTTCCCGTTCACGGCCTCTCTGATCGCATGCATGGCCGCATCCACGGGACCCAGGCCGACCTGGGACACCGTGTTGCTCTTGCCGTCCACCTCTATCGTGACCGTGGCCGTCGGCGTGACATTCTTTCCTGTCAGGACCACGAACTCCTTCAGCACCACGGATTGCTGGATGCGGTCCTTCCAGAGGACGTTGTCAGCTATCACGGCAAGCTCGATATCGTCTATCTTCTTACCGCCCACCGCTATGGCCTTCATGGCCTCCATCAGCTCGGGCATCTTCTCATCGGGGAAGTCGACCTTCATGCGGTCCAGCCTCTCCTTCACGGAATGCGCCCCGGAATGCTTGCCCAGGGAAAGGTTCCGGTCCATCCCCACCAGCTCCGGCGGGAACGCCTCATACGTCGAGGAGTCCGCCAGCATGCCGTGCACATGGATGCCGGATTCATGGGCGAAGGCATTCTTGCCTATGATCGGCTTCGTGTACTCTATGGGATAGCCTGTGTATCTGGATATCGTCTTGGACACCTGACCTATCTTGGACAGGTCCACGGTGCTGATCCCGTAGTTTATGAAGAGCAGCACGGCCACCTCCTCCAGCGGCGCATTGCCCGCTCTCTCCCCGAGGCCGTTCACGCATACGTGGACCTGGGATGCTCCGGCCTCGACCGCGGCTATGGAGTTCGCAGTGGCGAGCCCCATATCATTGTGGCAGTGCACCGCTATCGGCACCCTGACCGTTTTGGCGATCTCGGATACCAGGAAATCCATGGAACGGGGGGACATCACTCCCACCGTATCCGGTATATCGATCACGTCGGCACCGGCCTCGACCACGCTGCCGTATACCTTCTTCAGGAAGTCCAGGTCGCTCCTGGTCGCATCCTCGCATGAGAACTGCACCTTCAGGCCGTGGTCCTTGGCATACTGCACTGCGGAGACGGCCCTTTCCAGGACCTGCTCCTTCGTCATCTTGAGCTTCCTCTCCAGATGTATGTCGGAGGTCGCTATGAAAGTGTGGACGTAATCCAGCCCTGTGTCTATCACCGCATCTATATCTGATACGGTGGACCTGGCGAGAGAGCATACTCGCGCAGAGAGGCCGAGACCGGCTATGTTCTTCAGGGTCTCCTTCTCATCCCTGCCCGAGGCCGAGAAGCCTGCCTCTATCTCGTCCACGCCGAGGTCGTCAAGGGCTCTCGCTATGGCGATCTTGTCGGACATGGACAGGGCTATGCCGGGGGCCTGCTCTCCGTCCCTCAGCGTAGTGTCCAAAATCTCAACTTTGTGGGAAAGTAGCGGCAGCACCCTGTCATTATAGGGGCTGGCACTCAACTTTTCTTTCCATCGGGTCATTTTTTTGGACATATTCCTTAACCTCGGGATATCTGTACGGTTATGCTGTTAAAAACTTTCACCTGTCAACGCCTGAAGCGGGGTGAATGAAAAGCGGGCGATGCCCGCTGTTTTAGAAAGTTTATGCCTTCCAGAGCCCGTGCAGATTGCAGACTTCCCAGGCCTCGACCTTCTCGGCGTCGGTCTTGAAGAATGCCTCGGGCTTGTCACCGGGGTTGAGGTACTTCCTCATGATGATGCCGTCAGCGCAGATCTCGATGTAGGAGATGTGATGCTTGTCCAGCATCGGATGATCCTCTTCTTTGCCGACCTTCACTCTGAACCCGCCCTTCTCCTTCTGGATGTAAGGCACATGCTTCTCCTTGCTCGTGTCAGCGGTCTTGGCTGTCAGGAGCTTCATGTTCTCCCCGCAGCAGACAAGGGCTCCCTTGCCTCCGACCTCAACTTCGACTATGTTGCCGCAAATCTCGCAATAGTATATCTCTCTGCGTTTAACCATCGGTTATCACCTGCCGGTTATCAGCGTCTACCGTTTATTAAATAGTTGACTTCCTAAAAAATCAATATGCAGCAAGGGAACAGAGCACAAAAGCATATCATTGCGATATAGGATTCCGACAGGACCATGACTCTGGAGATACCTGCTATGGCCGTCTTCCATGACGGCAGGAGAATCACCGCCGGCCGCCTGGGCCGGGACACCTGCGGCACCGCGGACTACAGAGGATTCGTTTCCGGGCCGGAGAGCGGGATCGACAGGAAGAGCCCGTTCCTGGCGGTTGATGTCAAAGGTATAGCGGAAGGCGGGTTCAAAGCAGATGTCGTGAAGAACGTGAAGATCAAAAGATATAAGGTCTGGCTCATGACCTGTGTCAGGGATACGGATGATCTCTTCGACGTGTTCAACAGCGAGGCCGATACCGTTCTGGTGCCTTACCACCTGACCTCGGATGAGGACCTGGCCGATATGCATTCTGTTTCAGACAGCATAATCCCTGCCGTGATCCGCTCAGAGCGCATCGCGCCGGGGCAGGAGGGCCCGGAGACCGTGACGGAGAGACTCGTGTCAGCAGGATTCGATTCCGTGGCCGTCTTCGATCTCGACGGCGGGATGAGCTCATGGGAATGGGAAAGACTTTTCGGGATCGCCGAGATCCTGCCCTATTCGGAGAGTATGCCTGTTTATGCGGACAGGCGCTTCACAGTTCCCCTTTGATCTTGAGTGCCAGGGTCTTCCCGAACCTGTACGCCTCTTTGCCCGCCCGGGATATGTCCTCCCCGTCCGTGTTCTCCACCAGGGACTCCCCGCCCCACTTGGCATTGATGGAGAAGGTGAAGGCTCTGCATATGGACGTCACATTCTCGAACCTGGGATTCCTGCTGCCTCCTGTGGAAACGAGAGCCACATACTTCTTCGACGGCTCATCCTCCTCAGTGTGCCAGTGGAGCTGGAAACGGTCGATGACCTGTTTTATTATGGAAGAGGGGCCTGAGAAATAGACGGGGGTGCCGATGACGATCAGGTCCGATTCCTCCACCGCATCATATATGATGTGCATATCGTCCTTTATATGGCACTTGCCCTCTGTGAAACATCTGTTGCATCCGGTGCAGTGCTTGATGTCCATGTCGTAAGGCCTCATGACGCTGACCTCGAAGCCTTCCTCCTCTAAGGCATCGGCTAGGGCTTCGCACTGTATTTCCGTGCTGCCTTCCTTCCTGGCGCTTCCTACAATCAATGTGGCCTTCATGAGCTATCTATGCCTGTGTGTGGTTTTATATGTTTTCAGGGGCATATGCGCTGAGATGCGCCCGACGGAAAAGACGTTCACGAAATCGAGGGAGATGGTATTTCCCCGAAGCATACTGGTCGGTCACGAGGCACTGCCCAGAGTAGTGGACATGAGCAGGAACCTCGGTTTCACGGGGCCCGGGCTCATGATCACGGGAGAGAACACCTACAAGTCCGCCGGCAGGGATGTGGAGGATTTCATGTCCGACGGCGGCTATGATATGACTGTATGCTTCTCCGGGAACGCCACCTTTGAGAACGTGGACAAAGCCGTGAAACTCGGTGAGGAGGCGGGATGCCGTTTCATCCTGGCCGTCGGAGGAGGCAACAAGATAGACACGGCGAAGCTCGCCGCGAAGAATCTGGGCGTGCATTTCATAAGCATACCGACCTCAGCATCCCATGACGGCATAGCCTCCGGCAGAGCGTCCCTCAGGTCGAGCACCGAGACCATGTCCGTGGAGGCTGTGTCCCCGATGGGGATCCTCGCAGACACGGGGGTGATAACCGCCGCACCTTACCGTTACCTCATATCAGGCTGCGCTGACGTGATATCGAACATATCCGCCCTGGCTGACTGGAAGCTGTCCAAAAAGAACCATAACGAATTCTTCAGCTCCTCTGCCTACCAGATGTCGATGATGGCCGCGGAGACGATAATAGACATCTCGAAGTCCATAAAGCCCGATGATGAGGAATGCACCTGGCTGGTCCTGAAGCCGATAATCCTGTCGGGCGTCTCCATGTCGGTGGCCGGCAGTTCGAGGCCCACCAGCGGCTCCGAGCACATGTTCTCCCACGCCCTCGATGCTTTGCATCCGGGGAAGGCCATGCACGGGGAGCAGTGCGGGGTCGGATCCATAATGATGACCTATCTCCAGGGAAAGGACTGGATGAGGATAAGGGGCGCACTGAAGGACATAGGGGCCCCGGTGGACGCCGCAGGCCTGGGTCTTGAACCGGAGGACATCATAGACGCGCTGACGCATATGCATAAGGTCAGAAGCGACAGAGTCACGATCATAGGCAGCGGCTTATCCAAAGCTGCGGCCGAGGAAGTTGCCAGGGCAACAGGCGTAATATGAGGTGGAAGAAATGGCATTAGTGACTCTTTTGGGCGAATCGCAGGCAAGAACAGGGAACAGATTCTATTATCTGGGTCCTTCCCTCGAATGCCGTGAGTGCAGATTCAAGAATGTGTGCTTCAACCTGGAGGTCGGCAGGATGTATGAGGTAACTGAGATCAGGGATGTGCATCATGAATGCGAGATGCATGAGGGCGGCGTGAGAGCCGTTGTGGTGATCAAGGTCCCGATGCGGGTCTGCATCGACAGGAAGTATGCGATAGACGGAAGCAGGATAACCTTCGAGCATGCCAAATGCACTGAGCTGGGATGCGCCAACTGGGGGATGTGCCATCCCTTCTTCATCAAGGACGGGGACAAACTGTCCGTCGTCGAGACACTCGAGAATACGGAATGCCCCGCAGGGGATAAGAGGACGATCATTCGGGCGGAATGATCAGAACTTCTGCCCCGTTATCCTCTCATACACTTCCACGTACAGTTCGCTGACCCTGCCGACGATATCCTTGGGAAGCGCGGGTATGTCCGGCTCGGCACCGCCCTTCTCTCTTGCGGCCATCAGTTCGCCGTGGTATCCGGTCTCGCGGTAGTGCTGGCGGACGAACTCCTTGCTGAGCTCCACCGTTCTTCCTTTGGCGTACTCATCCGCATCCCACCATCTGTCCTCGTCCAGAGTGCCGAATGTGTCTATCACGATGAGCCTGCGGTCCTCATCGTAACCGAACTCCTTCTTGCCGTCGCAGTGGATCAGACCTCTCTTGGCCACCTCCTCGGCTATTATCGCGTCGATCCTCAGGACGGTGTCCACGATCTCCTTGTAATCGGCATCGGTGAGGCCGGCTATCCGCTTGGCCTCCTCCTCGGTCAGCTCCCTGTCATGGGCCTCCAGTTTGGTGGTGGTCTCCACGAAGGGGCGCGGAAGCTTCTCACCGTACTTCACGATATGCCCCCTTGGGAATCCCAGGTCCTCCGCCTTGATCCTGCCGGACTTTATGCGGTCCATCAGGGACCCTGCGGCATAATGCCTGCAGATCACTTCCAGCGGTATCAGATAATTCACCGTGTCGGTGTGTATCCTGTCATAATCCTCGATTATGTCAAGCCTCTTGACCCTCATCCTGTTGGGCGGGATATACTCCCCGAAATGGGTCCTGATGCCCTTTGATTCCAGGAGATCGAACCAGAACTTGGCAGTCCTGCACAGGGTGTTCCCTTTATGGGGGATGCTGGACGGTATGATCTTATCGAAAACCGATATGTTGTCAGTGAAAACGAATTCCAGCGTCCTGTCGTCAAGGGCGTAGACCTCTTTGACCTTGCCCGTCCTGATTAGCTCCATGCCAATCTAATAAAAAAAGGCGTATTAATATCAGTCGTTCCGGGAGCAGGCATCACAACCGGGGCGCTTCCTCAGCCCCACCGTCCTGATCTCCCATGTGCCAGCATTCACCGAGAGCAGGTTCCCTTTCAGGGGTCTCCCCCTGCCGGTTATCATCTTCACCGTCTCCGCCGCTTCGATCCCCCCGATGACGGATACCACTGCCCCCATGGCAGGTATCGTTCCCGGGTCGGCTTCCGGAAGGAAGCATTCCAGGCATGCCGTCTCGCCGGGGACGATCACGGTCACCTGCCCGAGAGGGCCGTCCGCCGCCCCGTGGATCAACGGGATCCCCTTCTCCAGCACGGCGGCATTCAGGATCAGCCTGGTCCGGTTGTTGTCAAGGCAGTCCACTGCGATGTCGCAGCCTTTCAGCACCGATGCCGCATTCCTCTTATCGAGATCAATGTTCATCGGCACGGCTTTCGTGCTCTCCGATATCTGCCGCACCCATTCCGCCGCGAGCTCCGCCTTCGGAGCGGTTCCCTTCCCGGCATATACGAACTGCCTGTTGAGGTCCGTCTCGGAAGGCACGTCCTTGTCCGCGAGGATCATCTCCCCCACTCCGGCCGCGGCCAACTGGGTCATGACATTGCAGCCGAGGCCCCCGCATCCTATCACGGCCACTTTGGACCTGATCAGGCATTCCTGTCCGTCCTCGCCTATCATGGGTATCTGACGGCTGTATCTTCCCTGCATATCAATCCACCAATACGGATCGCATATGCAGGAGCGCATTCTCGGCGCATTTCCCTCTTATGCATTCCCGGTCCCCTTCGAATCTGTGCTCTCTGACGTCGATACGCCCTCTCACCGAAACGGCCGTGTACACCAGGCCGACGGGCTTCTTCTCCGTTCCTCCGGCCGGTCCGGCTATTCCGGTTATCGCCACTGCAACATCGGATCCGAAAAGGACTCTGGCACCTTCCGCCATCTCCGAGGCCGTCTCCGCGCTGACCGCACCGTATCGGTCCAGTGTGGCGCGTTTGACTCCCAGGACCTTCTGCTTGGCGCTGTTAGCATAGACCACCGCGCTCCCCATGAAATAAACGGATGAGCCCGGAAGGGACGTCATCATGGCCCCGAGACCGCCGCCTGTGCAGGACTCGGCAAGTGCCAGCGTCATGCCTTTCCTGATGAGGGCCAGGGCGGCCTCCTCCACCTCAGATCCCATTCTCCTGTTCCCCGCCGAGCTGCTTGATCCTTTCCGCACCGTCGATCTCATCGATTATCTTCGCCACCGCATCCGGTACCAGGGCCCTCCAGTTCTCACCAGATTTTATCCTCCTCCTGACCTCCGTCCCGGAGAATTCCGAACGGTTGTACAGCGGTGAATCGCGCACCTCGAATCCTGCTTCTGAGAACAGCCGGCGGGTATAGGGGTTATTGGTGTACACCCTTGAGAACTTGGGACACATCGACACCACCTGAGAGACCCATATCGAATAGCGGTTGAGGTCCTCCACCGGCACGATGTAGCAATTGCTTATCCCCTCCTCCTTGAGAGCCTCCGCGATCATGCTGTAACGCTCCCCGGCTGTGAAGGGGTTCTCCTTCGTGTGAGAGTATTGTGCACTGCCTATGCCGATGGTCACGCGCTCTGACTCCCTGGTGACCTTCCTTACGACTTCCATGTGGCCTTTGTGCAGCGGCTGGAACCTGCCTATGATCAGAGAATCGTTCTCATAACAGCGAGCGTTGCCCATATTCAGACTATGAGCTTCCGCATAAATAAACTGAAGACCCGCAGGGAAGGTGCGGACGAAGGTGCGGTGCGGAACAAATTTAGATTCCTGAGGCCTGTGTGTCATCGATATGAGCATTTCCTATTTCCCCACAACGTTCGGAAATCTCGGCATAGAGGATGACGGCGAGTACGTCACGCGCATCTTCCTCGGACCGGGGGAGAGCGAGCCCACCGATGTTGCCCTGAGAGCATTCGAAGAGATCTCAGAATATCTTTCCGGCGACAGGAGGGAATTCACATTCGGGATCCGCACGGAAGGCACCGATTTCCAGAAGAGGGTATGGGATGCCATATCCGAGATACCGTACGGGGAGACCCGGACGTACGCTCAGATAGCCGACCGCGCCGGAAGGCCGAGGGCCGTGAGGGCCGCAGGCAGCGCATGCGGAATGAACCCCGTTGCGATAGCGATACCGTGCCACAGGGTGGTGAGGACCAACGGGGAGACGGGCAATTACTTCTACGGCACTGAGATGAAGGAATCGCTGCTGAGGATGGAAAGGGATCACTGAGGCTTGCGGGCCACGTATATGTTGACGGCTCCCATGGACTTGACATAGAATTCCGCATCCGTGAAGCCGGCCTTCTCGAATATGTCGATCATCTCCTGACCGTAGGGGAATCCTTCCAGCGATGATGTCAGCCAGTCATATGCGGGCTGTTTGCCGTCTATGACCTTCCCCTTGTCATATTTCCTGCCCCAGAAGGGCACGATGCGGTTCATGTACACCTTATGTCCCCAGCGTACGACCCTGTTCCGGGGCTTCGCCAGCTCGGCCACCACGGCCAGGCACCCCGGTTTGAGGACACGGTACATCTCATCCACCGCCGTCTGGATGTCGGTCACGTTCCTGAGCATGTACCCTGAAATCACGAGGTCGAAAAGGTCATCCCCGAACTCCATGTCGAGGGCATCTCCCACAACAAAAGTCACTTCCGCAGGAAGGTCCAGGTCCGGGACCTTCAGCTTGGCCATCTCCAGCATCGCCGGGGTGATGTCAAGTCCGGTCACCCTGCCCTCCGGGCCCGCCTTCTTCGCTGACATGAACGCGAGCTCCCCGGTGCCGGTGCCGACGTCCAGGACCGAGAAGCCTGTGATGTCGCCTGCTTTCTTGAACATGAACTTGTGCCAGCGCTCGATCATGCCCACGGACATGATGTCGTTCATCTTGTCGTAGTACGGGGCTATGTCGTTGAAGACATCCTTCACGTAGACTTCCTTCCCCTCGAATTGATTGCCGGCCTTCTCGTCTCCTTTCATATCAGCACCTACAGGAAGATGATCCCAATCAAATATCCTGCGGTCAGAAGGACGCCGAAGATCCAATTCAGCTTGAATGCCGCAGGCACCATCAGGAACGCCGCATGCCTGTCCTCATCCGCCTTCCTGCTGTTCATGATCAGCTTATACCATAGTCCCAGAGAGGCCAGGGCTATGAGGGATGTCCACGGAGCGTATCCTGATACCACTATAAGCACCAGGATCAGATAGGGCAGCGTGTTCTCCGCCCAGTATAATCTGAGGCCTCTGCCGTAGCCCATCCTGCCGCACAGCGTCCCGATGCCTGCTTCCAGATCCGTCCTGAAATCCCGCATCTCATTGCCGCAGAGGACCGCGGTTATGAAGAATGCGTTGGGGAGGCCCACTATCACCGGGTCTATCAGGAATTGGGACGTCAGGACGAAATACGTTCCCAACGGCATCAGGAGGCCCATCATCACGAAGACGGAGATCTGCCCCAGCCCTCTGTACTTATAGGCCATTCCCAGGGTGTAGGATCCGGCGGCGGCTATGCCCGCCAGCCCTATCAGGAGTATCTCCCATCCGGAATACCGTATGAACACCACGCCTATCAGGGCAGTGACGGCCAGGCAGCCTATTCCCATGTACAGGACGCTCCTCGGATTCAGAGCGCCCGAGACGAGCTCCGGGGACCTTGTGTGATTCTCCTCCGTATCGACCCCTTTCTCGAAATCGCCGTAGGTGTTGAGAAGATTCGCCGCGGATTGGAGGAGACAGCCCCCGACCAGTATCAGGATGAATATAATGGGGCTGAAGGAATCCGGCATGTGGCGGTACGCAACCGCACCGCCGATGAGCACGGGCACGACCGCTCCGTGCAGGGTCCAGGGCCTGAATGCATTATACCATCCCGCTTTTACGGGCTTTACCTCCATCATGACTGATACCGTAGGCAACCTTTCGTTAATATTCCTATGTTGACGGGGGCCGCGTACTGTGCAATTCTGCGGTATGGAGAGAGTATATAACGATAATCACCTGTCGGGGCCTTATGTCTGTTAAGGATCTGCTGAGCAGGGGGACCTTCATGATGTCCATGGCCCTTATCGTGGCCCTGGCCTTGGGGCTCAGCGGATATTTCCCTGAGATAGCGCCTGAGATCAGAAGCAATGTCACGATCCTCATCCTGGCGATCATGATGACCGTGTCCCTTTCCAGGATACCTTTCAAAGGGCTGAATCCTGCAGAGAACCCGAAATCCGTCCTGAGAGCGATCCTGCTCAGCATGGTGATCGCATCGGCGATACCTCTGATAGCATCCCTTTTCTTCACGGATGAGGCTTTCAAGGTCGGTCTTGTGTTCATAGGCCTGACTCCCTTCGCAGCGTCCGTGGTGCCTCTGTCATACATACTCAGGGGAGATATGAAGCACGCCGCCAGAGGGACGATCGCAGTTTACCTGCTTTCCATAATCTACATCCCTTTCATGGTCTGGCTCATGCTGGACAAGATCATTGACGTCACCGGCGTGATCATAGCTGTCGTCGAAGTCGTCATCATACCCCTGTTCCTTTCCCGCCTTCTTGTCAAAGTCGAGATAGATAAGCAGAATCTTGCGATATTCCTGAATTCCTGCATATTCCTGCTGGTCTTCATCTCCGTGGGAGCCTCTGCGAATATGTTCAGGAGCGAGGTGGTGCTGCTGGTGACCTTCATGGGGATATCCATGCTCAGAACGTTCGGACTGGGTCTCAGCCTGGAGTTCCTGGAGAGAAGGGCGGGAGTGCCCTGGGAGCAGAGGGTGACGGATGTTCTGATGACGTCCTACAAGAACAAGGGCATCGCCATAGCTCTCGTGACGGCCGTGGCGGTCACTGCGGCCCTGGACCCGGGGAGGGCATTGTTCCCCGTGACGGCATCCATCGTCATAGAGATATGCTGGGTCATATTCATGGACGGCTATCTTTTCTCGCCCAAGCGCATGAAGAGGGAGCTCGAAAAAGAGGGCCGCGGGTCAGAAGTCGCTTAGAAGCCTCTGCCTCTTCCCCACCTTGATTATCTCGTCCCCTTCTCTGAGGGAGTCCCCCAGCATCAGGCTGTCCGGGTCCGAGGTCCTCCTGCCCGGCGAAGCTGGGTTGGCGTAACAATATATGCAGTCGTGGAAACAGGTGCCGTACGTCCCGACATCGAATGTCTTTACGCAGGTGCATCCTTCCCTCTGTGGCACTGAGTATCTGGTGAACGGTATGCCGGAACGGCGCATGGTGTCCTCATCTATGCACCCGACATCCTTCACCCCGGTGCCCTCCAGAGCTGTCCCGGTGCAGCAGGACGTGAGCTCCATGCCGGCAGACTCGGCTATCGGCAGCAGGGCCTCGGCGACCGCTCTCATCTCCTCCCCTGATGCTTCCCGAAGCGCACCGGATGCGATCTTGGCACTCAGTTTGGCATGAGGTTCCAGGAACCCGAATACGCACCTTCCCGTATGACCTTCCAGGAGCGAGCATATCTCCGAGAACCTTTCAGCGTGCTCCTCCGCTCCGATCCCCGCGGACAGCAGCACCGGATCGTATCTCCATATCATCCTGTCGGGGCCTATCTTCCCGGATATCCGTCTGAACGCGTCCGTTGTCTTCCTGATGTCCGGCACATTCGGTTCGATCCCCCTGCCGTTACCGGTTATCGTCACCTGGAAGAACGGACGGTGCCCCATGGACAGTATCTCATCGATCATCCCCGTCATAGGGGATGGGTTCTTCGTCAGGAAGATGACGGCATCCACATTCCCGGGGCTCACGTCAACGTCATAGACCATGCTCCTGAAACCCGGGTTACGGACCATCAGCCTGCCGTCCCTGAGACGGTTCATCATCCATTCCGAATGGAATGCCGGGATGTCGGTCCTCCTGCTGGCGCTCAGTATCACGATGAGGGATGTCCGACAAAGAATATACCCTTTGCACGGGATTATGCCGCATGGGCATAAGAGAAGAGGTCATGTGCGAGCTCCTGGAGAATGCCGATGAGAAGTACGGTAAGTTCAACAGGAAGCTCATCCCGGGATCGGAAGGGATCATAGGGGTGAGGATGCCCGTCATCAGAAGGATCGTCAGGAACGTATCCGGAGGGGACTGGCGTGAGTATCTCGAAGGCAGGGACGTGTACTTCGAGGAGGTCATGATCAGAGGGCTGGTCATCTGCCTTGCGCCGGAGGACGCGGAAGAGCGCATGCGGCTGGCGGAAGGATTCATACCGAGGATAGATAACTGGGCGGTGTGTGACGCCTTCTGCTCAGCCTTCAAGCCGACCGACAGGGACCGCCGTATGATTTGGGATTCGGTCCTGGCACATCACGATGACGGTACGGAGTTCGGGATGAGGTATGCCGCAGTGATGATGAAATCCCATTTCCTGGACGACGGGAGCATAGACGCTGTCCTGAGAATGCTGTCCTCGGTCCGGCATCAGGGCTACTATCTGAAGATGGGGGTCGCCTGGGCCCTTGCGGAATGCTACGTGAAGTATCCTGAGAGGACCGATCCGATCCTCAGGGGCGGAGCCCTGGAGACGGACGTGCTGCGCATGACCATCGGCAAGATAACCGATTCGTACCGCGTGGATGCGAAGGCTAAAGAGGACCTCAGGCTCCTGCGTTCCAGCCTTCGATCTCCTTGATTATGTCCGCGGCGTTCTTCTTGCCCACCCTGGAACCGCCGCGCTTGTAATACGACCATCCCCGGTTTCTGCACTCCTCCTCGAACTGGGGGTTCGTGATCGCTATGACCCTGTCATCAGGCAGAACGTCCTTCATCATCTCGAACAGGACCTTCGGAACGCAGACTATCACCTTGTCGTAGAGATAGGTGTCGCCCACCTTTATCCCCAGCGTCTTCTTGATCGCGCCCAGGAAATCCCTCTTGGACTGCAGGAGCTCGAAGTCCTCTTTGGACTCGGGAACCCACGGGTACGGCATTACGACGTAATTGGCAGGTATGAATCCGAATCGGCCTGAGATTATCCCCATGGATACGTCCGCTTCGCCGCAGAGATCCGTGACAAGGTTCTTGACCTCTGTCACGCGGCCGCCGAACATCTCGAAGGCACTGACCCACTTGTCCGTCTGGAACACCGTGGAGTCATTGGTTATCACGAAAATCCTCTTTTCTGGTACTTTGATCATATTGCTTTCTTCGGAATTATTCATTGTTCAAATCCCCCTCTTCCCGAACCTGTACGCGATATTGCAGCTCCCCTCGGCGGAGACCATGCAGGGGCCCGACGGGCTCATGGGCTTGCACGCCCTGCCGAACATCGGGCACTCCTCGGACCTGATGAGCCCTCTGAGGACCTCACCGCATCTGCATCCGCGAGCCTCCGGCTCCACTTCCGGTGCCAGGGCAAGGATGTCCTGATGGACCTTCGTCGCATCATGAGACTCGTATTTCTTCTTGAGAGCGAGAGCGCTCTTCTCTATCACAGGGAACCCTCTCCAGGCCCTGTCCTCAGGATCGTAGGTGACCTCCATGAGCTTCTGCGCCTTCGGGTTCCCCTCGGGCCTGACAAGACGGGTGTACTCATTCTCCACCTCGCATCTCCCCTCCTCGATCTGCCTGCAGAGCATATAGCACGCCATCAGTATGTCCAGCGGCTCGAATCCTGCCACCACCTGAGGCATTTTGTATCCTTCCGCAAGGGGCTCGAATATGCCTGTGCCGGTGATGACCGCCACATGGCCCGGCTCTATCATGCCCTGGACCTTGGTCTCGCCCATATCGAATATCGTCTTCAGGATGGGAGGGCACACCCTGTGGCAGCTGTAGATGCTGAAATTCTCCGGCAGATCCTTCTGAAGCGGTACGCATGTTGACGGCGCGGTGGTCTCGAATCCCACGGCAACGAACACTATGTCCCCGTCGAGGTCCGGCGCCATGCGGACCGCGTCCTCGATCGAGTATACGATCCTCACGTCAGCACCGTCGGCCTTCGCATCATTCAGCGTTCCGACGGTGGTGGGCACCCTCATCATATCCCCGAAGGCGCAGATCGTTATGCCGGAACGTGCCAGATGTATGGCGTCCCCTATCTCTTTGCTCGTTGTGACGCACACGGGACAGCCGGGGCCCTGACGTATCTCCACGCCCACATCCGCCAGCATCTGCTCCAGGCCGAATCTTACTATGGTGTCCTGATGGGTGCCGCAGACGTGCATGAACGTGTACTTACCGTTCATGGCACCTATCTTCTCTATTATCCGTGAAGCCGTCCTCTCGTCCCTGTACTTGTACATCCTATGCCTCTCTGATCTTGACGTTCTTGACCCCGCAGCTCTGGCCCTCGATCACTTTGATATGGCCTCCGCATTCCGGGCAGGACAGTATGGGGATCGAATGCTCACCGTAATCGCTCTCGATCATCTGCACAGGCCCCCTGTATCCGCATTCAGAGCATATGACGACGATGGCCTCCCTCTCTATGACAAGATTCGCCCCCTCCAGGATCGTGTCCCGGGTGACTATCTCGAAGGCGAACGCCATCTGCTCCGCACCGAGGTTGGTCATGTCCCCTATGATCAGGACGACCTCCTCGACCCCGTGGGCATCGTACTTCTCCAACTCCCTGAGTACGGCGGAAACTATGTTCGATACGACGGAAACCTCGTGCATTCAGGATGCGGATGTTTTAATCAGTTTTAATTCCGTCGCTTCTAAAATTGTTCTGCGCATGGTCACAGTGCTGTGATACGGGGCATTGCCCGCATCTTGGGCGGTTCGGAAGGCAGATCTCCTGCCCGTGCCTCACTATGTAGCGGTTTATGTCGTTCCACCTCTCCCTCGGGGTCATCTCCATCAGGGCGTACTCTGTCTCCTCGGGATTCTTCGTATCGACGAGGCCCATGAGGTTCGATATCCTGTGCACGTGGGTATCGACGCATACCGCAGGGATCCCCATGGCGTAGGCCTGCACGCAGGCGGCGGTCTTCCTCCCCACCATCGGAAGGCTCAGCAGCTCCTCCGTCCCGGACGGGACAGAGCTCCCGTGCTCATCCCTGAGGATCCTGCAGCAGCTGATGATCCCTGACGCTTTCTGCCTGGGGAATCCTGCGGGGCGTATCAGTTCGCATACGGCCTCCTCATCAGCTTCCGCAAGCTCCTCTATCGAATCGTATTCCGAGAACAGATTGTCGGATGCCCTGCGCGTATTGGCATCCTTGGTCCTCTGGGACAGTATGGTCGCTATCAGTACGTGGAACGGGTCCGCTTCCCATCTCGGATTGAGGCCCTCTGCGGACCTGCCGGGGTAGGCTCCCCTCCCGTAGAGGGGTGCCAATGCATCCAGGATCTCGACTATATCTCCAGCCATCTTACCGCCTCCCCTATCATGAAATGGGACCCGGTTATCAGTACCGTGTCCTCCCCCCTTATCTCCAAGGCCCTCTTTATAGCATCTCCGATCGTGGGCGCCGTCTCCGCATCCTGTATGTATTCCGATATCCGGGCCATCTCGGCATCCGGGAGCATGGCCCTGTCGGAATCAGGGGATGTTATCACCGCCCTGTTCACCACGGGAGCCAGATTCTCCGCTATCCCCCTGAGGTTCTTGTCTGAGAGCACACCGATCACCAGCGTCACACGGCCGTATATCTCGGATATGTCATCCGCAAGATCCCTGGCCCCGGAGACTGTATGGGTCACGTCAAGGACTATGGGACGCCCGGGGAGCTTCTGAAGACGCGCGGGCCATACCACATCCCTCAGCCCCGGGATGACCGCATCGTTGATGCGCCCGTCACCGAGCAGTCGGACCGCTTCCATCGCAGTGACGGCATTGAGCGCCTGATGCCTGCCTGCAAGACTGACTGTGTATCTCTCTCCTTCGTACATGAATACCGTACCGGTCTGCTCCAGGGACACTATCTCAGGAGCGCTCACTACCGTGACATCCGATCCCGACTCTGCGGCCCTGGCTCTTATCACCTCAAGCGGCGGTCCTCCGCATTGCGTCACCACCGGGACGCCTTCTTTGATTATGCCCGCCTTCTCTGCGGCGATGCTCTCTGTCGTATCCCCGAGATACTCCGTATGCTCCAGGCTTATGTTGGTTATCACCGAGACGTCGGGCGTTATGACATTGGTGGCGTCATCCCTGCCGCCCATCCCCACCTCGATGACCGCATACTCGACCCCGACCTCCCTGAAATGCAGGAAGGCTATGACGGTGGTCACCTCGAAGAATGTGCATATGAGGCCGCGGGAGGCCATCTCCTCCACCTTCGGACGTATCACGGAAACATGATCCGCCAGCTCCCCGTCGGATATCCTGATCCCGTCGGCGCATATGCGCTCGTTGAAGCTCTCCAGATGCGGGGATGTGTAGAGTCCCGTTCTTATGCCCGCTTTCCTGAGGATCGATGCCGTTATGGCGGCTACGGAGCCCTTGCCGTCGGTGCCGGCCACATGTATGCTCCTGAAATCGTTCTGAGGGTCCCCGAGTGCCGACAGGAGTTCCCCGGTATTCCTCAGTCCCAGCTTCATGCCGTGCCTTTGGAGGCCGTACAGCCAATCAAGAGCTCCGGGATTCCCATTCAACCTGCATCCCCTCTGTCATCTCCCGGACGGTCATGCCCTTCGATTTGGCTATGCGCCTGAGGAGCCTCATTGATCCGGACCCGTACTGTGCCGCCTTCTTCTTCTTCGCGGCGATCTCCGGGTACCTCAGATCCTCGGCCACCTCTCTGAGGGCCCTCTTCCTGATGTCGCCCGGGGCCAGATCCCCTATGTCCATCTTCCCGACGGCCTTGGCGATCCTGTCATCCAGATACGGGTACATGACCTCCTTCCCGAATTCCCCGGCAACTGCCTTCTCATGAGCCAGCGTCTCATCGAGGAGACGGCACATGTCCGCATTCATCATGTCCCTGAGCTCCGGGTCGGAGAGCCCTATGTACTTCGCGTATCCTGCGAACAGCTCATCCGCGCCCTGGCCGCCTATTATGTAATGCTCTTCAGAGTGCTTCGCCACGTAATAGAACGGTATCTCGAATGACAGCGTTATCGGATTCACCGTCCCGGTTATCCGGATCATGTGCCTAACGCAATCCTCCAGATCCCCCTCTGAGATCAGGATGTGCCGCCAATCCATCCCGAGGATCCCGGCCATCTCCCTGGACTCATTGACATCATAGGCATCATCCACTCCGGATGTGTAGAGCGTCGCTGATTCGGCCTCATCCTTCACGATGGCGGCCACCGTGCTGCTGTCCAGCCCTCCTGAGAATGCCACGGCAACAGTTTTGCCTCTCACCATATCGGCTATCACTTCCCTGAACACAGGGGTCAGTCCGGATGCCATATTCGCGTCTAAGGCCTCTTTGATAATAAGTATGTGTCCCGTTTAATACGGATAATGCGTTAACGGCTTCCATGGACGGCGTTACCCGTATCGGAGTCTCCCTGGACCCGAGGCTCCTCAATGAATTCGACCTTTCGATAACCCAAAAAGGATACGTGAGCCGCTCCGAGGCCATAAGGGACCTGATACGGGATTCCCTGGCCGAGAAGGAGTGGAAGAATGAGAGGCAGATAACGGTCGGGGTCCTGGTATTCGTATATGACAGCAGGCACGACGGCATTCATGATCAGCTCAGGGATCTGGGAAGGAAATGGCGCTCCGACATGGTGGGCAGCCTGAGTGTGCCTCTGGAGGGCAGGAACATCCTCGAGACCGTCACCGCCATAGGTGTCATGGGCGATCTGAAGAACCTGTCGAACGAGCTCATGTCCATAAAAGGGGTGCTCAGAGGGAAGCTCACAATGACCTCTCCCGCCTCCGGCAATATGCATCATGCGGGCCTCAGAGGGGACTGAATATGAGGGCGGAGGAAGCGAAGAGGAGGCTGGAGAGGAGAGGATTCGAGGTAACGGATGCCCCTGTGCCGAGACCTACGCTTGCGACCGTATCCGAATGCAGGAGGATGTGCGAGAGCAATGAATGCGGCTGCTACGGATTGACGTGGGCCTGCCCCCCGGGATCGGCAACGCCGGATGAATGCCTCGGGATCATGCGCAGTTATGATGACGCGATCGTCATGACGAAGACCTACGCCGTCGATATCAATGACAGGAAGGCAGCGGAAGCCGCCTCCATGCAGTTCCAGACCGACTGCCGGGAGGCCGCTGCGGATCTCAGAGAAGGAGGGGCGGACCTCTATCTGATGGCGGACGGCAAATGCGGGTACTGCGAGGAATGCACATACCCTGATGCCGAGTGCGCATACCCGGACATGCTGATACCCTCCATAAGCGGATTCGGGATAATCATGGACGATTACCTGAAGGGATGCGACAGGGATTTCCCGTTCCGCGACGGCGAAGTGGAGTTCTTCGGGATATTGCTGCTCAGATGATGTCGAAGGCCATGACGGCAGTTGCTATCTCCCGGCGGTCGGGAATGCCGTATCTGCTCTTGAGGACCAGGTCTGACGGGCCGGCCGGGATGACTATCAGGCCGTTGGTGCAGCCGGGATAGGCCTCAACGGGAGGATATCTTGTCCCTTTGTACACGAACACCTCCTCTCCGCAGCCCTTCCTTTCGGTGTACATTATGAAATCATCGGAGACCCAGACGATATCGTCCCTTGCAAGGAACGATCCCTTCTCCTGTTCCGTTATATTGTGGCCCATCACGGTGCCGTCCTCAGTCATGAAGTATATGGACCGGTCGTCGGGGAACTCGAAGTCCTCTGTGCAGAAGATGCATATCCGGACCTGGCGCCGCATGGCCTCCTGATACCCGTCGTTCCTGAACTCCAGTCCCCCCTGGGTCCTGACCGATCGCTCGGAATGGTCTATCTCGCATGATATCTCATCGTCCATCAGCTCTGCGGTGAGCACGCCTTTGACCGATCTCAGGTCCGCCAGGACGGTTTCCCTTACGTTCATCCGGTAGGTGAGGGATATGCACGGTAAAAAGGGCTATCACCGCATATGTTGAAGAACGTTCAATGTGCCAGTCCCTGAGTTGAGGATAGCATCCTCCGGGAAGAGCCTGTATCCGCAGAACCATGACATTGTTTTAATAAGGCCTACTGCTTCAACCGTTCCGGATGAGAAAGCTCATAATCACTGAGAAGGCCAATGCGGCCAGGAGAATATCCGCGATATTATCAGGCGGCAAGACAAGCACCAAGAAGCACGGCAGCGTAAGCGTGCTCACATTCTCCTCGGGAGAGGATGAATACTCCGTTATCAGCCTCAGAGGGCACATAATCGAGTTGGATTATCCTTCAGAATACAGCGATTGGAGCAAATTCCCGCCTGCGGACCTCGTGTACGCGCCGCAGGAGAAAAAAGTGAAGATCAAGGGCATAGTCGATGCGATACAGAAGGCGGCCGATGAATCGGACATGGTCATCATAGCCACTGACTATGATCGTGAGGGAGAGCTCATCGGCATGGAGACCGTCAAGTACGCCGGGATAGACATGTCCAAGGTGAAGAGGGCGAAGTTCAGCGCTCTCACGAAGGCGGAGGTGGAGAATGCTTTCTCCAATCTCGTGGAACCGGACGAGAAGCTGGCGGACGCCGCGGAGGCCAGGCAGATCATAGACCTCTCCTGGGGCGCTGTGCTGACCAGGCTCATATCGCTCTCATCGGGGCAGGTGGGCAAGAACTTCATGTCCGTGGGCAGGGTCCAGAGCCCCACCCTCAAACTGCTGGTGGAAAGGGATGCGGAGATAGCCGCGTTCGAACCCGTACCGTTCTGGACGATCGGAGGCAAATTCGGGATGCTCGCATTCAGGGGGAACCATGAATCCAATCCGTTCTGGAACAAGGACGATGCCGATTCGGTTATGAGCAGATGCGGGAACGCAAAGGAGGGGACCGTCAGGGCCTATGAGGTGAAGATGAAGGAGGAGTACAGACCGCCCCCCTTCGATACCACTCAGATGCAGGTGGAGGCTAACAAGATAGGCATACCTCCGGCTGTGGCCATGAAGCTGGCGGAGGACCTCTACACGGCAGGTTACATTTCATATCCGAGAACGGAGAACACGGAGTACCCCATCAGCCTGGGGCTGAGGAACATACTCGAGAGACTGAAGGACTCCGATTTCTCGAAGGAGGCGGCAGAGATCCTGTCCCAGGAGAAGATATCCCCTTCGAGGGGCAGGAGGAGAACGACGGACCACCCGCCCATACACCCGACATCCGGGGCCAAATCCTCATCCATGAAAGGGGATAAGTGGAAGCTGTACGAACTGATCGTCAGGAGATTCCTTGCCACACTGGCTCCCAATGCGGAGGCGGAGGTCACCGACTGCACGATCGATGTGAACGGTGAGACGTTCAAAGCGGAAGGATACGTCCTGAAGAAGAACGGCTGGAAGAAATATTACGGCCAGTACCTCCGCAGGACCGATTCCTATCTGGATAAGCTGAAGGTCGGCGACGTTGTGACGATAAGGTCCATGGGCATCGAGGAGGATGCGACGAAGCCCCCTTACAGGTACAACCAGGGCTCCCTGATACAGGAGATGGACAAGCTGAACCTGGGGACCAAGAGCACCAGGCACGATATCATCGGCAAGCTCTATTCCAGGAACTACATCCAGGGGGCGCATATGATCCCCACCGCAGGAGGGATCGCGCTGACGCGCTCCCTTGAGAAGCACGGCGGAGGGATAACCGAACCGGAGATGACCGCCAAGCTCGAGAACGACATGCTGGAGATCAGCGGGGGCGATAAGACCCTCCAGGATGTTGTCGGAGAATCACTATCGATGCTGCACGGAGCGGTCAGGGCCATAGAGAAGGAGAAGACCGCCATAGGGGATGAGATACGCTCAGCCCTCAGGTCGCAGCAGCACCTCGGCACCTGCGTGAAGTGCGGTGACAATCTGACCATAAAAAGGTCGCGCAACGGGAACTTCATCGGCTGCGACGGCTATCCTGAATGCAAAGAGGCCTACCCTCTCCCCAGAGGAGCCATGATACAGACCTCTGAGTCCGTGTGCGAGATATGCGGCCTCCCGATGCTGAAGGTCATAAGGCGCGGCTCCCCGCCGAGCATGCAGTGCATAGACCCGAAGTGCGAATCCAATGTCAAGATGACGGACCTGGGTCCTTGTCCCGCATGCGGCAAGGGCCGTATACGCATGATGTATTCCAAGGCCGGGAAACGCTTCGCAGGATGCACGGAATGGCCTGAGTGCAAGCAGACCTATCCGCTGAGGCCCAGAGGGACCCTGGTGCCGGCGGACGAACCGTGCCCCCACTGCGGAGCCCCCATGCTCAAGTACAGCAAAGGGGACAGCTGCATCAACATGGACTGCCCCGGCAAGAAGAAAAAGAAGACCTCAGTCTGATCGGACCGTCTTCCCGTGATGACGTTGGCAGTCGGGGTCGCTGCATTTCGGATCATTGCATATGCCCTCCTTGTGCCACACCGACGTTTCCGCCCGGAATCCGGAGAATGCCTTCTCCGCTATGGATTTCATATCCCGGTATTCGATACGGTAGACTATCGCATTCAAGACTATGGTGTATCCCCTGACGGGAGATTCAAGGCTGAATCTCAGCCTTACATTGCCGTCCTCGGTCGTGGAGCTGGCTGATACCATCTCCTCAGAGGAGCGCATGTTCGCCTTTATGTGACCTATCGTCCCGCCGGCCCCTGCGCATCCCAACGCTGTCTCTGAAACGGCAGCGGAGAACATGGATACGGCTTCCTCCGGGGGCCTGCCCTCCAGGTCCCCGGACAGTTCCATGACCAGCACGGTCGGTATGAAGGGCTCGTCCCGGGTCAAAGGCCTATCTCCTTCGGGACCGAGGATATCCCGTCCCCCGTGTCCCCTCTCACATGAACGATCTTCCCTTTGTACTTGAAGGTCGACCTTATGCTGTCCTCTACGGACCTGAGGTCCTGCAGGGGGATCGTGTCCACTTTGTTTATGAGCACGATGTCCGCCGTCTCCATCTGGTTCTTCAGAGGCCTCTCGAACATCGTCTTCAGTTTCAGGAACCTCTCTGCATCTATGACCACAACGACCTTCGATGTGCCCACTGTGAGGCCCATGACGCCGTCCACGGAGAGCAGTATGTACTCGGGATCGGCTATGCCGGTGGGCTCTATCACCACAATATCGGGGTTCACTTCCGCCTGGAGGGCTTTGAGCGTATCTATCATCCCCGTCTTTAGGGTACAGCATACGCATCCTCCGGCCAGCTCCCTGATCTGGAGACCGCCTTTGTTCAACACTTCCCCATCGATACCCACGGAGCCGATCTCATTCTCGATTATTGCCACCTTGCGCCCTCCGGCCGAGAGCGGTTCCAGCAGCTGAATTATTACCGACGTTTTACCGGCACCAAGCATTCCCGCGACTACTAGAATATCCATCTGGGGGACTGCTAGTATTCTGCAACTATAAAAGTAATATCAACTTTCCTCTTCCGAGGTACCATCGAAGATCGCGTTCAGTTCATCTATGTCATGGGATATCCTGAGGTTCCTGCAATATGTGCATTCCAGCTCTTTGCGCAGGCTGAGCTTCAGGGTCATCTGGGAAGCATCGAGACCGACTATCCGTCCGCAGTTGCAGTAGACCTTCATCAGATTCCGGGGGTCGATCAGATCTATCGCCCCGCAGGACTTGTGGTCCATAGCTACCGCTGTCGTTATCATCGCTTGCTGTCCCTTCCCGGATCCATATAGGATCATTCCGCAGTAACGTCCGCAAAATGCGACCGCTCCCAATCCTCTGCGTCGAAGACAGACTATCCTAAGTATACATATAAGTCTATCTCTGAAGCGCCTAAAAGCAAATTTAAAAAAATGAAAAAATAAATGTCGGAGCTTATCTCCTAAGTGCGAAAAAGTTTTCCGGTAACGGCATTCGCACCTACTCCGTTCTGCACATCCAACAACAGTGGCCAGCAATACCCGTTTAAAAGGGTGTTAACTTAACATTGATTAAATTCTCCAGTGGAAACAAAGGGGTATGAATTCAGGATCGGGGCTGTCTTGATTCAGATGAGTCAGAGCTCTGATATGATCTCTAATTGCTCAAGCACATTCTTACGTATTTCCTTGGCACTGCGGGGCTTCGATATCCTCTTCCCGTTCTCCAGGACCTTCTCCTCGATCATGTCCATCTCGCATCCGCAGGCGCAGACTATGCTGACACTTGGCGAGAGAGCTGCATCCATGCACAGGCAGTCGGGACAGCGGTATGCGTACTTACGGCCCCCGAACTTGCCCCTCTTGGACACGGGCTCGCCTTTCCTCTCCACGATATCCATGGACAGGTCCAGCGTGGGCGCGTTGCTTATCGATGTGCCAACACCGAATCCCGTCACGCATGTGCCGGAAAGGGCCGCCACGGATTCCTCATCAAGCCCTCCGGACACCATTATCCCCACGTTCCCGTAGCCGTTGATATCCAGTTCCCAGCGGACCTCGTCGATTATCTCCTTGAAGTTCCCTCTCCTGGATCCGGGGGTATCGAGCCTTACGCCGGTCAGGTCCTTCACGGACCTGCATGCATCCATCGCTCCCGTCCTCTCGTCGGAGAAGGTGTCGATAAGCATTATGCGGGGAACCTCTGGCTCTATTATCTCATCGAAGGACCTGAAGGCCGCTTCGTTGCTCCCCATGACCAGCATCAGTGCGTGGGGCGTTGTGCCCAGAGGCTCCGTCTCCGTGATGTCGCCCCCCATCCTGGACGAGACGGCATCGCATCCTCCGATGAAGGCGGAGCGGTCCAGGACCCCGGATATGGACGGATGCATCCTGCGGTTGCCGAATGCCGTCACCGATTTCCCGCCCGCCGCCATCTTGGTCCTGGCGGCGCATGTGGCGACACCGGAGGGCTGGCACAGCATGCCCAGGAGAGGCGTCTCGATGACGCCGAACCCGGAGTACACCCCGTGTATGTTCATCAGGGGGATCCTCACGCTGTTGGAGGATCTGACGCGGAAGACCGTGCCCTCCGGGACCGAGTACATGTCGATGGGATATCCCTCGGCAAGCCTGAGGACCTCCTCGAGACCGCAATACACGGCCCAGTCCCAGTCCCTGGGAAGGGAACTGCCCGTGACCTCGGCCCATACCTCCGTGCCCCCGTTGCCGCGGGCCTCCAGGATCCTCTTGGTCCTGCCGAAGTAAACGTCGGTGGTGTATCCTCTGCGGATCTCCTCCTCCGAGGCCGAGAACAGTCTCCCTCCGGTCATCTGAACGCCTTTATTCCCTTGAATACTGCTTCAGAGCCCAATTCCTCCTCGATCCTCAGAAGCCTGTTGTATTTCGCGGTGCGCTCTCCCCTTGCAGGGGCCCCGGTCTTTATCTGCCCGGTCCCCCACCCGACGGAAAGGTCCGCTATGCTCGAATCCTCGGATTCGCCGGAGCGGTGCGACACCACCACGGAGTACCCGTTCCTGAAGCTCATGTCCGCGGCCGCACCCGCCTCCGTGACCGTGCCTATCTGGTTCACTTTCAGGAGGAGGGAGTTGGCGGATCCCATGGATATCCCTTTGCTGAGACGCTCCGTGTTGGTCACGAAGAGATCATCTCCGACGATCTGGACCTTGGAACCTATCCTCTTCGTCAGGGCCGCGGTCGTCTCATAATCATCCTCGAAGAAGGGGTCCTCCAGACTTATGAGGGGGAAATCCCTGGTCATGCCGACGTAGTGATCGGCGAGCTCTCCCGGGGAGAGCTTCAGACCGTCTATCTCATAAACGCCGTCCTTGAAGAACTCGCTTGACGCCGCATCGAGCGACATGAACACGTCCTTCCCCGGAACGTAGCCCGCACCGGATATCGCATCGGATATGACTCCCATGGCCTCTGCGGACGTACTGAAGGGCGGAGCGAAGCCGCCTTCGTCCCCCAGGTTGACGGAGGATGATCCGTATCTCTCGGCGAGTATGGACTTCAGGGCCATGTAGACCTCCGAGGACATGCGGAGGCACTCGGAGAAGCTCTTGGCTCCCGCAGGTATGATCATGAACTCCTGTATCTTCAGATCGCTGCCCGCATGCATCCCGCCGTTGATTATGTTCAGCATGGGCACCGGGAGCGTCCTGCCGTCCCTGCCTATGTGCCTGTAAAGAGGCCTCATCTCAGCGGCCGCACCCGCCCTTGCGACGGCAAGGGATACTGCTATGATGGCGTTGGCCCCGAGCCTGCTCTTGTTGGGCGTGCCGTCGAGCTCTATCATGGCCCTGTCAACGGATTCCTGATCGGATACGTCCATGCCGGTCAGGCGGGACGCTATCTCGCCGCGTACGTTGGACACGGCGTTCAGGACGCCTTTCCCGCCGTACCTGCTGCCGCCGTCCCTCATCTCATGCGCCTCCCAGGTGCCCGTGGAGGCCCCTGACGGCGCTATTGCGGTTATCCTGTGGCCCCTGACGGTCACCTCAGCCTCTACGGTGGGATTGCCCCTGGAATCCAACACCTCTCTCACCCATACCTTCTCGATCTTCACGATATCACACTCAGGTTTCCTTGTAAATCTCCATATTCCTCAGCAGCAGGTCCTTATCCTTGTCTGTGAAACTGGATTCCGGTGCTGATATTATTATGGATGAGGTCTTCTTCGAGTCCCCGTTTATCAGCTGGTATATCATGGTCAGCACCCCGTTAAGGCTGTTGGCCTCTATGAGAGGCTGAAGATTGTCGAATACCACCACCGGTTTTGCGTTCTGATCCATGAACTCCACCGCATTGGCCATGAGCGTCCCCAGCTTTGACATCTCAACGTAACCGGCCTTCAGTCTGGGGGACATCCCCAGGATCCTCATGGTATCCCCGCCTATCTTGTCATTGACGTACTTCACGCCTTCGGAGGTGATCACCATCACATCGCAGTCCCTGGACTGCAGCGTGTGCGCCATCGCGTATACCAATGACGGTTCATTCTCGAAAACGATATATGATCTCCCGAAATTGATCTCCGTCTCGCGGACATCCTCGGATTCCGGCTTCCTGTTCCCGAACAGCCTGAACTTGATCTTCTTCTTCCTGGCGGCGGCTGCCTCGCCCAACGTCATGCCGCGGACGTTGTCGATGATGTCCGTGCTCTTGAACGGCTTCTGGATATGCCCGTATACCAGAGGCGAGTCCTTGGGCAGGATCTCCTTCCCGCTCGTAAGGATCAGGACCTTCACCTCAGACTTGGGGTCCAACTCATCCAGGAAGGGCAGGGAGCTCTCTCCGTTGACCACGGAATCCAGAAGTATCGCATCGGGGATGAACGAGGTCAGCTTGGAACGCGCCTCCTCGATGGACCCTGCTATCTCTGTAGCATAGCCGTCCACACTCAATATCTCAGCGATTATCTCCTGAATCGCCTCGTTATCGTCAATGACCAGAACCTTCATCCTATCTGTCCCCAGGATGTATGAGTCCCGTCACGCATTAAGAGTATTAAACCGCTTAGCCGTGCCGCGGACCTTACAAAGTGTGAAGCAGGAAATAGGTCAGCTCACTGCTTCCTGCTTTCCCTCGCCTTGGGTCTAAGGTTGCTGTATCCGCATTTGCGGCACCTGCTGGCGTTCTTTGGGTTCGTGGCGTAGCAGCTCATACAAACCGATTTATCGAGAAGTCTGCTCTCTGCCTCTTTGAAGCGTGCCATTCCTATTCCTCTGGAGTGTCCAATAATGACCTATTATAAATATGATTCGTCAGGGGCAGTCAGGCGGACGGCCGCGGCATGCCGTTTCCTGTCTGGACGTCTCCGGAAGGGTCCCCGTCTGCACGCCGGCGGACCGGAAGCGAAGAAGTATTTACACGCTCTGCCGATTCATACAGCATGGATATCGCATACATCAACAGGTTGTACGAAGAGGGCTATGACTGCGCTCAGTGTGTGATATTCGCACTAAGGGACAGGATAGAGACGGACAGCTTCGGTGATCTCATGAGGTCGGTATCCTGCCTGGGGATGGGCTTGCTGGAAGGGAGCGCCTGCGGTGCGGTCCTGGCCGCTTATGTCGTGATAGGCCTGAAGTACGGGAATGACAAGCCGGACTTCGCCTCCAAGGGGCTTGCCCTCATCAAGAAGGAGCAGTTCATGGCAGAGCTCAGGAAGAAGCACAACAGAGGGATCTCCTGCCCGGAGCTGATGGGCCTGGATATAAGGAAAGAGGAGGATGACCTCGCGGCGCACAGGAATAACGTCTATACCGAGTTCTGTCCGTCCCTTTGCCTCGACGTCATATCGGCGCTGGAAAAGGTCATATGAGGTTTGGTTAAGGCGTTTCGTAATCACTGTCTCTTCTTCACGACCACGTACACCGTCACAGAGACGACCATGGCGCTCATGAGAAGCGCCGCCGCGTTGATCACCTCTGCCCCTCCGGTTATCAGGTCCGAGGCCGTAGCCAGGACGAAGACCACCAGAAGGGTAAGAGCCAGTACCAGGATCACTCCCAGTATGATCATCAGAAGAAGGACTATCCCGTCCTCTATCTTGCTGTTCATGCATCCATCCTCCTGCGCCTCATCAGACATTAGGCGGATATAAACATAATGTCAGAGGAATGGGTATGTTCCGGAGAACTGCCGGATCCGCGGCGGCGAATGAACATACGCCGGGACACCGCTGATCCCTCTCCTCCGTCAAAATAAAAGTTCGGAATGGGTCCTGTTTCTCGCAGAGGATCGCGTTATTGCGAATGATCGCCCGGGGAGATGACCTCTCCTTAAGCCTCAGGGAAATAATGATCTCTGGCACAGGAAGTCCGACATCATCCTGCACGGATCCTGCGTCTTCATCTCGTGCGTTATCGTCCGGGGATCGATCGCCTCCACCAGTTCCCGGACCCTCGCGGACGTGAACGGATCATGACTGTCCGAACCGTAGATGCGGTCGTAAGCGGCGAGCATCCTGTCCTCCCTTTTATCGGGGACATCGCCGCCGTTGCGTTGGGATCTCATGAACTCCGCTGATGTGTTGAGGTGGAGATGCATCGCATCTATCCTGTCAGTCAGGTCGTCAGGGTAGGAATCCGCGGTCCTCAGCAGAAGGTCTATCGCCTCATCCTCCGTGTCCACCCCGCCCAGGGACACGAGCAGATGGCCCGTGTCCAGGCACAGCCCCCAATTCTCGAATTCCAGTTCCCTCTCCAGGATGCGGTATCCCGATCCGCCGGTCAGCCTGAGGCCGGGCCACCACAGGTTCTCGAACAGTATCCTCACCGGGGGTTCCCCTCCCATGCGGGAGACGGCGTCATTCACGGCCTCGGCCAGTGCTCTGAGCACATCCTCATCGCTGTCGGACTGCTCCCTGATCAGCAGATCGTCCGTATTGGCGTTGCCCGCATGGAATACGGCGTAATCCGGTTCCAGCCGAGAGGCGGCGGATATGCATTCCTGTATGGTATCGCATATCTCCTGCCGGGACCTTCCGTAGAACGTGTGGCGCACCGTATCATCCGGTACGTCCTCCCCGACGGTTATCCTGCCTGACCATACGCCGTACCAGTCAGTGGCATACGGGAGATGGACCGCCCTGGTGACCGGCACCATGTCCTCCGGCACGCTCTGGTATCCTGTGAGCAGCTCTATCCCGTCAGCACCTGCGGACCTCAGCCTCTCTGCGGCCGTGCCGGTGCCCGGTATATCAGCGGTGCTGCCGTATATCGTGTACCCGAGGAGGTGATTCATATCAGAACAGCTGGAATGCCGCCATGAGTGCGGCGTTGACGGCCGTATGACTGTCCTGGGCGCTGCCCACGATGATGGCATCGTTGGGGCCCATGTCGGTCTTCCGTATCTTCTCCGCTATATCGGGGCGCTCCTCGTCAAGATTCCAGTCAGGAGGTATCATGAGGACCTCGTCCCTCATGACGACGGTCGTGCAGCCGAGAGCGCCGACCCTTATGCCGACGTCCCTCTGCTGCATCCCGTTCTCTATCTTGCTGCCCACCCCGTAGACCAGGATCGACTGCTGACAGTCCCCTACCACGGAGTCCCCCAGGCTGATATCGAGCACCTTCACCGGAAGCTCCGCAAGGAACCCCAGACCGGAACGGGTTATGGTGATGCCCGTCTGGTGGACGGAGATCATCTCCCAATCCCGGAGAGTGTCCACGATCCTGCGCACGCTTCCCTCCCCTATGCCCAATGCCTCTGCCAGACGCTTCCTGCCCATCCTCTTCCCGTCGGAGAGGACATGCAGCGCCCAGTAGACATCCGCATCATTGAAGCGGAACATCGGACCGTAATCAGGCATGTTAATTATCTTCATCCTATCAGAATGTAGATATCTTTCCTGAAGTTATAAGGTCTGTTATCCTGTCAACGTTGCTGAGCCACTCATTCGCTATGCCGTTCGCCTCGGATTCCCAGGATTTCATCTTGGGCTCCTTGACGTTCGTAACGAGCTGCACGCTGCAGTTCAGAGGCTCGCTCACAGGCTTCCCTATCTGGGACAGTATCCTGACGCGCACCTCCACATCGGAGCTGACCTTCTTCGCTATCTCCTCTGCCATGAGTATGGACATCACGTTGTAGATCTTCCCTATGTGGGTGACCGGGTTCTTACCGGAGGTGGCCTCCATGGACATGGGCCTGTATGGTGTGATGAGCCCGTTGGCCCTGTTGCCCCTTCCCACCGATCCGTCGTCTCCCATCTCCTGGGAGAGACCGGTGCATGTGAGGTAGTAGACTCCGCGGTCGTAATCGTCGGCGGTGTTGACCTCCAGCTTCAGCGTCACGTCCTCGCCGTCGATGATGTCCAGAGCGTTCTGGTAGACATTGTCGGTGAGCTGCTCTATGGCCGATTTATAGTGATCCGCATCATCGATGTACTTGTCCACCATGGCGCATGCAACTGTGAGGGTGATGTCCTTGTCGACCCTGGATGCCATGACCTTGACGTCCTGACCCGCTTCCTTGAGGCTGTCCTTGAGCTTGCCGTTGATGTACTTCTCGGTGTCGTAAACGACCCTGTCCGTTATGGAGAAGGGAGCGTAGCCCACTCCGAAGGATGTGTCGTTGGCGAGGAATTTTGATGTTGTGTAGACGCCCATGAGGTCGTCGGACCCCTGACCGAGCTTCGTGTCGATTATGACGTCCGAGTCCATGTCGACGTTGGGGAATGTCTTCTTCATGTACTTTCTCGCGGCCTTCAGGGCAGTGGACGCACAGGGGAGCTCCCTGATGTCCTTCTCCTCGGATATGAAGGTGGTGGCACGTCCCACCAGGAGTATGTACGCCGGGGTGATGATGTTCCCGCCGCCGAATCCGGGCGCGGACATCCCTGCCACTATCTGCGTCTCATCGGTGTTGTGGTGCAGTATCTTCCCGAATTCCTTCTTGTACATACCGCACAGGGCCCTGGAGACCTCCTCTGCCAGAGCATCTGCGACGCTGTCCGGGTGCCCGATACCTTTCCTTTCGACCAGTTCTATCCTGCCTTTAGGCGTGGGCACCTCGTTTATGCCCTCTACGTAAATGTTCTTGCTCATCTTGTTCGACCCTCCAGAGGTAATTAGTGAATGCAGATTATACCAGTAAATAAAGGAGCGTGTGACAAATATTCTTATAGGAATTTTACGATGTCCTGTAACATGAGATTCCCTCCGACATCTGACATAAGGAAGATGAGGAAGTCCCTCGATCTGACACAGACCCAACTGGCCGCTGCATCCGGCATAAGCCAGAGCACTATCGCCAAGATAGAGAAGGGCACCATATCCGCAGGATACGAGACCGTGGTCAGGCTCTTCGATACGATGGAGACGATAAAGGAGGATGACGGGAAGGGACTGACGGCTGCCGAGATCGCATCCAAAGGCGTGGTGTCCATCCAGTTCGGGGAGCATGTCAAGGCCGCTTCCGATCTTATGAAATCCACGGGATTCTCCCAGGTCCCGGTCCTTAACGGGGAGCTGCCTGTCGGCAGCATCTCAGAGAAATCGATCCTGAGCCTTCTGAGGCAGGGGATGACGATGGACGAGCTGTCGGGCATGACTATATCCAAGGTCATGTCCGATCCGTATCCTCTCATCTCGGAGACCACGCCGCTGGCGACGATAACGGCCATGATAAGCGCCTGCGATGCCATCCTGGTCTCCAGGAAGGGGTCTGTGGTGGGGATAATAACCAACGCCGATATGCTCAAACTGATCTGATGCCGGAAATCGACACCTGATACATGTCCATGTCCCTGGCGGCGACGGTATTGGGGAACACCGATCTCGCCTCCTCCTCAGGCAGGGAGAGATCCTCGTAGCGGTTGCTTATGTGGGTCAGTACCAGCATCCCTGCGTCCGATCCCCTGGCGATCTCGGCGGCCTGCAGGGCCGTGGAGTGCATATGGGCGTCTGCCAGCTCTGCGCTGTCGTTCATGAATGTGGCCTCATGTATCAGCATGTCCGCTCCGGCGGCGGCCTCCCTGATCCTGTCATGAGGACGTGTGTCCCCTGTTATCACGATCTTCACCCCCCGTCTGGCCGGGCCTGTGACCTCCCCGGGGTCAACGCCCTTCACGGAGATGCCTTTCTTGATGAGTGCCAGATCCTTCGGTTCCAGACCCAGGCTCTCAGCCTTGCTCCTGTTGATCCTGCCGGGCACTGCGTTCTCCTCCATCACATATGCCAGTGATGCCGTCCCGTGATCGGATTCCACGGCACTCACGCTGTAGCCCCTGCCTTCGAATACAAGACCCGGATCCGCTTCAATGACCTCAACCGGATACTGCAGCTCCCCTTCGCAGGAGCCCATGAGCATCCTTACCGAATTCCCGGTGCCGCTTGGTCCGTATATGAATATAGGGTCCTTCCTGCCCGAGAGGCCCATGGTCTGCAGCAGCCCCGGAACGCCGATTATATGGTCCCCGTGCAGATGCGTCAGGAATATCGCCTTCACCTTCATGAATGATAAAGGGGAGATCATCAGCTGCCTCTGGGTCCCCTCTCCGCAATCGAACAGGAGGACGTCGGAACCGTGCCTGGCGGCCACGCACGGCAGGGATTTGTGCCTGGAGGGCATGCTCGCGGCAGTCCCCAGGAAGAGAATCTCGATCATCACTCAGCCCATGTAATCCGGGATCGTTCCCTTGGTCTCCTTCTTGAACTCCCTGTAATGGGTCTTGCAAAGGTGGTCCTGCCTGATGCCCTCGCTCTTGAGGGCGAGATCTGTCATCTCCACCTTCTTCCCGGATATGGATCTCTCGGCCTTGTCCGTGCATCCCTGCACGTCGCATATGTGCTCTGCGGAGTCTCTGCTCATGATACAGCCAATCCCGGAGAACGGATTTATTGTTTACTGAAGATGGTGCGCAACAACCGTTCTCCGCAGCGGCCGGGACCCACAGGGCGGATGACAGGATATCCCCCGGGAAAGAGGGGCGGGGACTCCAAAGATTAAATCCCTGTAGTATAATCGGCTCAGCCATGACAAAGGTCTCCCCCTCAATGCTCTCAGCTGATTTCTCCAGATTGGGAGAGGAGCTTCTCCGGGTGGAGCGCGCAGGAGCGGATTGGATCCACATCGACGTGATGGACGGGATGTTCGTACCGAACATAACCGTGGGCCCTCTGGTGGTGAAGGCCCTCAGACCCCTAAGCAGGATCGTCTTCGACGTGCACCTGATGATCGAGAAGCCCGTCCGTTATGTGAACGCCTTCGCCGACGCCGGAGCGGACATACTCACGGTGCACACGGAGGCCGAAGGGGAGATCAGGGAAGCGATCAAAGCGATAAAGGACAGGGGCCTGAGGGCCGGCATATCCCTGAACCCCGGGACCCCCTTCTCCGCAGTGGAGAAGTACCTTGATGAGGTTGATGTGCTGCTGGTCATGACCGTGCAGCCCGGATTCGGAGGCCAGAGCTTCCGGGAGGAGGGTCTGCCGAAGATCACGGCGGCCGGCAGATACGCCGAAGAATGCAACCCGGGACTGGAGATCTCCGTGGACGGCGGCATCAACCGGGAAACGGGAAGAAGGTGCGCAGAAGCGGGGGCGACGGTCCTGGCGGCGGGAAGCTATCTTTTCCGCATGGATGATATGGCATCCGAGATAGCCCTTTGGAAGACCTTCGGGAAAGATTAATCTAAGACCCCAGCTTTTATACGGTCATGGCTAAGCTGTCCCTGAGGTCGGCCGTCGACGACGGATACCTGACCGTCCTGCTGTCACTGCTGTTCCTGGCACTGTTCATCGTCTTCGTTGCGACCGATATACTGTATGCTGCATTCATATCCCTCGTCCTTCTCTTCTCCACCGCGGCCGTCGGCGCCGTCGGGATATCCGAGAGGGAAGGATAGGTGCATCCATGGGAGTCAACCTCTCCGGTGTCATAGAGTGCCGCGAGGTCGATCTCGGTTACCTGAGCGGCCGGAAGGTCACCATTGACGCATACAATACGATATACCAGTTCCTTTCAATTATAAGGCAGCCGGACGGCTATCCCCTCTGCGATTCCAAGGGCAGGGTGACGTCCCATCTGTCCGGGCTCCTGTACCGGACGGCGAACCTCATCGAGTCGGGCATCGAGCCGTCTTTCGTCTTCGACGGCGCTCCGCACGAGCTGAAGCGCACAACCCTTGATAAGAGGAAAACGCGCAGGGACGATGCCGAGAAGGAATGGGAGAAGGCTGTCAGGGAGGGGGACCTCAAGAAGGCCTTCACGAAGGCGCAGCAGACGTCGAGGATGACCGATGAGATCAGGGATTCATCGATGAGGCTCCTGGATCTTATGGGCCTGCCTCTGATCGAGGCGCCCGGCGACGGGGAGGCGCAGGCGGCATACATGTGCGCCAAAGGCGACGTGTGGGCATCGGCATCCCAGGATTATGACTCGATACTGTTCGGGGCTCCGAGGCTCGTCAGGAACATGACGATAACCGGGAGGAGGAAGGTACCGGGCAGGGACGAGTACAGGACCGTCAGGACCGAGATAATCGAATCCGAGGAGGCTCTGAAGCACATAGGCCTCACCAGGGAGCAGCTGGTGGATGCCTGCATCCTCATGGGCACGGATTTCAACCCCGGATTGTCCGGGATAGGCCCGAAGAGGGGCATAAAGCTGATAAAGGACCACGGCAGCCTCGAGAAGGCTCTGAAGCACATAGGCCAGGATATTCCTGATTATGAGGATGTCAGGGGGATATTCCTTGACGGGGAGTACTCGGACGCATACAGGCTGAACCCCGAGGATATGGACAGGGACGGCGTGATCGATATGCTGGCAGGATATGATTTCACAGAGAGCCGTATCGTCTCCGCCCTGGACAAGATCGACAGTGCCAGAGCTGCCAACAAGGCCAAGAGGCAGCAAAGGTCCCTGGACTCCTGGTTCTGATCCTGCACCGGATGATGCGGTCAGAGGGAACGTATTCCGCCGGTCTGACTCTTCTCAGCGGATGGTGCTGTTTTATAAACGACCTCCGCAATCAGGGCCCACGGCCGGGCAAGATATACCCGGTCCGGAGTGGCTGGCGATGATAAAGCAGGTCAGATCAGATTATAACGCACCGGCAATAGAGAAAGGCGTCCAGGATTTCTGGGAGAAAGACAACATCTACGGGAAGACCAGGGAGTTCAGGTCCGAAGGGGAGAAGTTCTACTTCCTCGACGGCCCGCCGTACACGACGGGGTCGATCCACCTCGGCACGGCGATGAACAAGACGATCAAGGACGTCCTGATACGCTTCTGGCGCATGAAGGGCTACAACGTCCGCGACCAGCCCGGATTCGATATGCACGGCCTCCCCATCGAGGTGCAGGTCGAGAAGAAGATAGGCGTCCGCTCCAAGAGGGAGATAGAGGAGTTCGGCATCGATAATTTCGTGACCACATGCAAGAATTTCGCTCAGGAGCTCCGCGGGAGCATGACCGATCAATTCAGGAGGCTGGGCGTTTGGATGGACTGGGATGAGCCTTATCAGACGCTGAGGCCTGATTTCATAGAAGCGGCATGGTGGACCCTGTCCAGGGCCTATGACAAGGACCTGCTGGTCTCGGATTCCAGGGTCCTCACCTGGTGCCCCAGGTGCGAGACCGCCCTGGCTGAGGCCGAGATCGAGTACTGGGACGAGAAGGACCCGTCGGTGATGGTGGAGTTCCCTCTCAAAGAAGGCGATGGCTCCCTGCTGATATGGACCACCACCCCCTGGACGCTGCCGTCCAACATGGCCGTGGCGGCGCATCCCGATTTTGATTATGCCAAAGTGAGGATGACAGGCGGCGGCCGCTCGAAGACCGTGATCATACTTGAATCGCAGACGGGGCACGTGGCATCCGCCGGCGGATTCACCGGGACGGAGGTCCTCGAAAGGATGAAGGGCAGGGACCTGGAAGGCCTGGAATACATACCGCCTTTCGACATCGACGACAAGTATCGTAAGAAGACGGAGTGGAGGCACAGGGTCGTCCTCGCCGATTACGTTGAGAATGATAATACGGGACTGGTCCACACCGCGCCCGGCTTCGGACCCGATGACTACGAGACGGGGAAGAAGTACGGGCTGGACCCGTTCTGCCCCGTGAACGAGGCGGGCAGGTTCACCGAGGCCTTCCCGCTCATGGCCGGCAGGAAGGTCAAGGCCTCGGACCAGGACCTGCTGAAGCATCTGGATGAGAAAGGGGTCCTGTTCGCATCAGAGAAGGTCGCGCACCGCTACGGGCACTGCTGGAGATGCAAATCCGCCATCATATACAGGAACACGAATCAATGGTTCCTCAAGGTCACCGCCATCAAGGATAAGATGCTGGCAGAGGTGGACAGGGTCAAATGGGTCCCTGAATGGGCCGGGACATCCAGGGAGAGGAACTGGGTTGAGGGTGCCAGGGACTGGTGCATATCCAGGCAGAGGTACTGGGGGATCCCCATGCCCGTATGGACGTGCCGCTGCGGCGAGAAGCGCGTGATCGGCACATACGATGAGCTGAAGGAAGGCAACAACTACACAGAGGGCATGGACACCCACAGGCCCTGGATAGATGAGGTCACGTTCAGATGCCCCGAATGCGGAGGGGAGATGCACCGCGTCAAGGACGTCCTCGACGTATGGTTCGACTCCGGCGTTGCAGGATGGGCCGATCTGGGCTGGCCTTCCGATAAGAAGCAGTTCGAGGAATGGTGGCCTGCGAGATTCATCGTCGAGGCCCACGATCAGACGAGGGGATGGTTCTATTCCCAGCTGGCGGCGGGAGTGATCTCCTTCGACAGAGCACCTTACGACGAGGTGATGATGCACGGGTGGATCCTGGATCCCAAGGGGCAGAAGATGTCCAAGTCCAAAGGCAACGTCATCGATCCCGTGGAGATAATGGACCAGACAGGTGCGGACCCTCTCAGGTTCTACATGCTGAGGTCCAACGCCCCGTGGGATGATACGGCCTTCCAGAAGGACGGTCCGAAGAACGGGCGCAAGGTCCTGAACACCTACTGGAACGTTGTGAACTTCGCGTCCACATACATGAACATAGACGGTTACGACCCGGACGCCCACAACATGGACTCCATGAGGGACTGCCTCAGGGACGAGGACCGCTGGATGATATCCAGGACCGAGAAGATGAAGAGGGATGCCGCCGAATACCTGGAGGGGAGGGAGCTGCACAGGCTGACCCGCGTCCTGGAGGAGTACATCCTTGAGGACCTGTCCAGATGGTATGTCCGCCTGGTCAGGGACCGCACATGGTCCGAGGACGAGGATGCGGCGAGGGACAAGAACGCATCCTACTTCACGCTGCACTATGCCATAATGAGCACCGCTCTGACGATCGCCCCTGTATGCCCCCACATAGCCGAGGAGGTGTACCTCCACATGGGAGGGAGACTGGAATCCGTTCACATGGAGGACTGGCCGTCGTGGGATGCGGACCTCATACGCGACGATCTGGAGTACAGCATGAAGCTGATCCAGGATATCGTCGAGATAATCGCGGCGGAGAGGCAGAAGATGGGCAGCAAGCTCAGATGGCCCCTCAAGTCCGTCATCATATGCGGAGATAAGGAGACCACGGACGCCGTAAATGTGTTCGGCGCTGTGCTGGCACAGCAGGGCAACATAAAATCCGTGGAGTACACGGACAAGGCCCCCGGGAAGAACAGGGAGCTTGTGGCGGTCAGCTTCGGCCCCGGCGATGTCCTCGTGGATTTCGAGGTTACGCCGGAGATAGCATCGGAAGGCTATGCCAGGGAACTGATACGCCGCATCCAGCAGATGCGCAAGGACATGAAGCTCGATGTGGAGGATTATATCTTCTGCGAGATAAAGGCGGAGGAGGACCTGGAAGGGTCCGTTTCCTCCTGGGTCGGACACATAGCCGGAGAGGTCAGGGCGAAGAAGCTTGTCTTCACCGACAGCCCCGGAGGCGAGTCCGTCAAGACGTGGGATGTCTCCGGCAGGGAGATCGTGATCGGGATATCGATCAGCGTGTGAGGTCCAGAAGGGCCTTCACGGCCTCAGGGGTGCGCTCCACCAGCCTGTCGCAGGAGATCACCTCATCGGGTGAGCAGAGCCTGTATGCTGTGTTCTCCGAGTTCAGGGACGGGACCTCCCCGTCCGCCCTGAATATGAACGGGCTCACCCTCCATACGGTGCTCTTCTCCCTGACGAGTATCGGATCTATCCTCCCCAGCGGTTTGCCCGCCTCTATGCCGGTCTCCTCCATGATCTCCCTGACCGCAGCGGTCTCCGGGTCCTCCCCTTCCTCGACCTTGCCTGCGCACAAGGACCATCTGCCGGGGTACGAGCGCGCACCGTCCGGGCGCCTGAGCATCAGGATCCTGCCGTCTATCAGGATCACGGACGAAACGGAATCCGTTACCGTTACGTTCTCTATTTCCGCCGTCCCGTTGTCGGCATCCACCTTCACGGTGTCACCTGTCCTGAATAGTGACACATCCACTTTATCGATCATGGGGATGGATGAGATCACGGCGCCCGTGGTCACTATCGTCTCCGCAGACGCATTGATCACGGCAGCGGGAGCCTTCCCGTGGACCTTGAGATCGTACATCACGAAGGACCCTACGGTGCTTCCTTTGCCGCTCGGGAATACGAGCACCTTCCCCGCTACGTTGCCGCCGGGGCTGACCTTCAGCTCGCCCGTGGATGCGTCCACTCCCCCCAGGAAGCTGAATGCGTCATCTATCACGAGGACCTCGCCTTCCGCCCTGCCGGGGGAGATCGGCCTTCCCTGTATCATCATGATATCACCCTCAGAAGATCCGCGATGTCCCTGCACATGACCTTCTGCGAGCACAGGGTCGGCAGGTAGTTCCCGGCCTTGCACGAGTTCGTGCCTGTCCTCCCGAAGGTGCCCTCTATGGGCGAGACCACCATGCACGTATCCGCAAGAACGGGGCCGAATCCTTCCATTATCCTGACCTCATCCGGGCATCTGGCTCTTACTGATTCCGAGGTGCAGAACCATATCTCCGCATCCCCTCTCTTCTTCTTCCCCTTGAGCAGGCCGGCTATCTCCTTCATCTCCCTCTCCGACAGATGGGGGCATCCGAGGGCTATCAGCTGCACCTCCTCCGCGGTATTGAGCCGGTCCGCGGCCTCCTTTATCTCCGCATCCCCTATCGTTATGACATCCAGACCGGAGATGTCCTGGTCCTTCGCCTCGGGCGTGACGCCTTCCACATGGAACATCGCCACCGCCCCGGATGCGGCCATGGCTCCCGCCATGGTCTTCGCCTGATCCATATCCGGGGATATGCCTCTGAAATAAGGGACACCGCCGCCTATCCCGGACCCCACGGCCTGACCCAGAAGGGAGTGCTCGAAGAGGGAATCGCCTATATCGGCATCTATGACCACGGTCGGCCTCCTGTTCTCATCGAGATGATAACCGTATTTCGCGGTCTTGCCCAGTATCGCTGCGGCAAGGGCCCCGGGACCTCCTTCCCTGTTTGTCCTGGCACCTATCATGGAGTTCACCATCGACAGAGCTGAGGACTCCGCCCACGATACGTGATCGCCGAACTTCGGGACGTTCTCACCGAGATACGGGGTGCATGAGCAGGTGGTCATCACGCCCATCTTCCCGTAGAGCTCCACGATCCTCAGCTGCTTCTTGGCGAAATCCTCTGAGATGTGCATCTCGCTCCATCTCCCGCGGTCCATACCTATCGGGTTCAGTGTGGACGGCACCTTCACCATGGAGCCTCCCGCCGCCATATCCTCCAGATACAGCAGTCCTCCGTCCCCTATCGTCTTGTATGATGCGCCGGACAGGTGCGCCGATGTTATGTCCACGAGACCCTCCGCCCCGTATATCCTGCCCAAAGCGACGATGAGCTCCATCGCCTTCCGCGGACCGTCCCCCGATTCACCGTTCAGGATGGCCTGCTCTTCCCTGCTGAGTTCCATGGACCTGTATCGTTGGGCACGTAATAATAGCTTTTAGCAGGCTCGGCGCATGATTCAGAATAAAATATTGAAAGGGGCAGAGCCCCGTTTGATTCATCACTCGACATAATAGGCTCCGCCGAGCATGCTGACCGCAGTTAGGATAACTGCTGACAGAACAGCGAAATCCGCACTGAGTGTAACAGATTCGAAGACTGTGTCTGCTGCGAACTTTATGATGAACAGAATTATTATGAAGAATATTATTGCCAGTACGATCATCACAAGTATTGACAGAAGCGCATACAGTATATCCTTGGCTGTTTTAACGGCACTCATCGATTCTCACCTCCCGACCGGAAATGACATTTAACGTATATTAAGGGATACGAAAATCCGTTCGAATATGGGTACTTATTTGTCTGAATTCAGACACATGGTCCTCCTGGGTATGAGATCGAATTAAAAAGACGAACCTGTTGACAATTCCCGGCTTATACTCAGATACATATTATTCAGAGCATCAGGCATTATGGCACCGGATATACTGAAACAGACAGTCACAGGCTGTTTTCAGCCGGATCTCATGAGCACTGAACCTGAATGAGAACAGCCTCCTGTAAAAAAACGACTGTGAACGCATATTTGGGTCTCGGAAAATACCTTTTGTGCGATGTATGCACCACCTCACTTTGTATTTAAAAAATCCGCCAGTTCTTTATTTTGTTCGCAGATTTATTTGAAAAAAGACGATTTTCAGATCCGGGCTGATGTTTTCTGCAGCGCCGTGATCCGAATCATTCTGTGAATATGCTGAACATAAATACAGTTTATATAATCGTGAAGACGGATCCCGGCATCGGTCAGAATAAACAAACGGTTCTATGCCGTGGCAGCCCCGGCGATCGCCCTGATCCTGCCGATTCTGATGCTGTCGAACTGCGTGGACACTGAGGCGGATCCGCCCGGCGGTGTGTGCGGCGATCTTTGCGATGATCATGGCTGCGATGGTGCTCGGGAGGCAGTGAGGAGCAGATTCCTGAAAACGGAAGGGGCCTGCCGCACCCGTGCGGCAGGATCCTTTCATCCTTCCCGCAATTAATGCATCTGTTGATTCATATCAGATGCCGGGAGATTTAAATCTCCTGTTGTGCCGGCAACAACACGGGACCGCATTCTGACATAATTCAGAGGAACGGTTGCCCCGGCGCCCAACCCTGAATGGGGAAGGTCCCTGTGAAAAAATAACGGACACGCACCAAAACTTTGAAATTCTCCCTTTCTTGCAGGTTGTGCATCACTCCAATTCATATTTAACATAATCCGTTACTTTTATATCTTGTTCCGGAACATGTTATAAGTATAACGGTTTCTGAGCCGGAGGCTGTATTTTCCAGGCATCAACAAAAAAATCTTCCGTCTGATATCAGAAAATAAGTGCAGTTTATATACGCATAAAAATAAATTCTCGTCATGGGTTGCAATGAACAAACGATTCTATGCCATGATCGCCCTGGCGATCGCTCTGGTCCTGCCGATTCTGATGCTGTCGAACTATACGAACACCGGAGCGGATCCGCTGGGAAGCGGAGAATATGAAGGTTTCTTATACACATTCGACGGCACGGATGCGACTATTACCGAATACACAGGTTCCCTGACAGATATCGAGATCCCGGGGGAGGTCAACGGAAAAACAGTGGTCGCCATAGGCAATAATTCATTCGGAAACAAAACATTTCTCAATTCTGTGATCATTCCGGACAGCGTCACGTCCATAGGCGGCGGGGCATTCAACTGTTGTGTAAATCTTACAACTGTATCCATAGGCGGCGGCGTGGAATCCATAGGCGGCGGGGCATTCAATTGCTGCATAGGCCTCACTTCTGTGATTATCCCCGATAATGTGAGATCCCTGGACAATGCTGCATTCATGCGATGTGCGAACCTGACCTCCATATCCCTCGGAAACGGAGTGGAATTCATAGGCAGCAGCGCGTTCTCGGAATGTGCATCCCTGACATCCGTTGAGATCCCGGACAGTGTTAAAATCATAGACAACACAGCGTTCTCTCAATGCAAGAATCTCTCTTCCGTGACCATAGGCAGCGGCGTGGAATCCATAGGCAATGCAACCTTCATGGGCTGCACGAATCTCTCTTCCGTGACCATCAAGAACGGTGTTGGCTCCATACTCAATGCAACATTCTCAGAGTGCACGTCCCTGACATCCATCGATATCCCTGACAGTGTAGAATCCATAGGCAGCGGGGCATTCTCGCAGTGTACGAGTCTGGCATCCGTGATCATCGGTGACGGCGTCAAGTCCGTAGGCGGCGGGGCATTCTATGGTTGTACGAATCTCTCTTCCGTGATCATCGGGGACGGCGTAGAAACCATAGACAATCAGATGTTCTCCGGATGAACAAAGCTCTCATTCATAATTATCGGGAACAGCGTGAAATCCATAGGGGATGAGGCATTCTTAAGGTGCACATCCCTGACATCCGTTGAGATCCCGGACAGTGTGAAGACCGTAGGCAATAAAGCATTCTATCACTGCACAAACCTCTCATCCGTAATAATCGGGGACAGCGTGGAATCCATAGGGAATGAAACATTCTTCCGCTGCACAAACCTCTCATCCGTAATAATCGGGAACAGCGTGGAATCCATAGGCGAAAGGGCATTCCAGGAGTGCGCATTCCTTGCATCCATCGAGATCCCGGACAGTGTGAAATCCATAGAGGGCGATGCATTCGCATATTGCACGAGTCTCGCCTCCGTAACCATCGGGAACGGCGTCACGTCCATAGGCAAAGAAGCGTTCTACGAGTGTACAGGTCTTGAATCTCTGATCATCGGGAACAGCGT
>JAAYKC010000141.1 GCA_012522645.1 Thermoplasmatales archaeon | reverse complement strand
TGTACCAAGCGGTCATGGCCTTCAGGGGTGTGATCGCAAACGGATACCGCTTCACCGAGCCGCCCGAGGTGATCGCGGCGAGAAAGGCCTACCGACATACCAACAACACCGTCCTCTCATTCTTCGAGGAGTGCATGACCACACGACCTGGGGGAAGGATCAATGACATGTGCACCTCAGGACGTGTCTACAAAGCCTACAAGGCCTGGTGCAAGGGCAACAACAACGGGTATGCCAAGACCGCACGCGAGTTCCGCGAGACGCTGGGGGCGCACCTCGGCACCACCTTTGCCGAGATGACCGTCCGTTACGGCAAGGGGGGCAACTTCTACAAGGACCTCACCCTCACCGATACCGCAAAGGGTGAATACGCCATGGAGTACGGGCATGATGATTTTGAGTTCCTCTCCTAGTGAATCTAGTGAATGTCCAGTGAAAGTGAAAACGGGAACATTCACTAGAATAATTGATTCCCACACAAGGGCTTATCATCAGTTGGTGAATGTAGTGAAGGTTCTCCCAACTCTATGGCGGAAAAAGGTCATGTATGTAGGTGTAGGCACCTGGGTACAGGTACAGGAGGGAGTAAAGGCAAATATGAAGTTGATTCTGCCTTCACTTCCTTCACCAAAGGCATCCAGCTCCATGCGGGGCAAGGAATAAGGTTGGTGAATGTTGGTGAAAGTACTATCACCGCAACATTCACTAAATTCACCGAGAAGCCCCGTGTGGGCAAGAAAACACCAAAGGAGAGCCACCAATGGCATGCTATCCATTACTGAGAAACCGCAAGGACCCAATGATCCTGCAACCGAAACAATCGGGCAACACCGAGAGCCACGTACGTGAGAACAACGAGCTGTACCTCACACCAGAGGGACAGGACCGCTACCGGCTTCATGCAGACCATGCGCACACCATGCGCGACTACTTGGCCTACGAGGTCCACTGTCCTCGGTGCTCGGCCCTGATGACTGCTTCCGACGGTCCTCTCAACCACCTGGACCTGGGCCAATACGTCTGCAAGAGCTGCAGGAACATCAAGGGAGGCAAATGATGTACACACCCGATGATCGGCCGTCCTATACCAGGACGGGCGAATACTCCAAGAATTTCTGGAACCTGATGAGAGCAAAGCAGGATGGCCTCGGTTCGATCGAGAACCACCGGAGCACCGAGACCGGCACCTTCTCCCTGCCCAAGTCCGCCGAGACCGCCCTCGGTATGCAGCTTGCCAAGAAAAGCCTCTTCAGGCGCCTCGGGACTGTGGCCAATGCAAAAGGCAGCGGCTACCGCATCTATGCCAAGGACAACAACGATGTGGCCCAATGGGTACCGGAGGGAGAACAGCTGCCGATCCAGGACGGGCGGAAAGACTTCACCCGCATGCCTGTCGACCGTCACAAGCTGGGTGCAATCGTCAAGATGGACGAGGATTTCGTCAACGATGCACTGTTCGACTTGGAGGGGCATCTGGTCAAGCGCTTTGCCAAGAGCTTCGCAAAGGCCGAGGACGGCGCGTTCATCGCAGGAACCGGCGTAGGAATGCCTATCGGTCTGCTGCACGCGACAGCGGGCGCACAGGAGGCTCTGTCGGCCCCGTCGCTGACCTATGCCAACGTCGTCTCCCTCTACCTCTCGCTCAAGGCCGAATACCGCGAGGAGGGGGTGTGGCTCATGAACGACAAGACAGCCCTCGCTCTCAGGACGCTCACCGACGGGAGCGGCAACCACATCTGGCGCGAGAGCGATGATTCCATCCTCGGCAAGCCGGTGGTGTACAGCGAGTACATGCCTGATATCGAAGAGGGTGGTATGCCGATTCTCTTCGGGGATTTCAGCTACTACTGGATCGTCGACCGCAAGCCTGTGGGAATCTCGGTCCTGAGCGAGCGCTTCATCCTGGAGCACCAGGTGGGCTATCTCGGATTCGAGTTCCTGGACGGCAAGCTGATCCGCCAGGAGGCTGTCAAGGGACTCAGGATCGCCGCCGAGTAATCAAACAAGAATCAAACGCGCCATGTCGTAGGCGCATGTCTTCTCCTGTGCCGAAAGCCTCTGGCGAGTAGGCACTTTTTTTATCGTGGTGTAGTGTTCAGCCTCGTATAGCATCATATGATAGTGTGGGAGGGGGTCAATACCCCGTTTGATTTCCGGTTTTTATGCGTGATTGCCCCTGCCCGTTGTATGGCGTGTAG
>JAAYKC010000001.1 GCA_012522645.1 Thermoplasmatales archaeon | reverse complement strand
GGCAAGCTCTGACTGGTCCATGCCCCTGACCTCCATGAACGTGGGCCTGTCCAACAGCTCCGCAAGACCCAGTGACAGCAGTTCGTCCATTATCCTGTATGACGGGAAGAAGACGGCGGTGTTCCTCTCCGTTGCCCTGATCAGGGATACTATGCGGTAGATCATCCGGTCCTTGTTGTCCTGTGCCCCGAACTCCTCGAACTTGGTGGTGACATCCTCAGCATACACCGTCATCAGATTCCCGGGATCGAAGGGGGAATCGAATGCCTGGGTCTTCGCCCTTCTCAGGTCCAGTTCGGATGCGTACTCATCCAGAGGCCCCATGGTCCCGGACATATGAACTGAGGAATGACATACCCTGAAGGGCTCCGCGGCCGGGGCGGGGTCCATGCAATAGGCCTCAAATGAGGGATTGTCCCCTCCGTTGACCAGTTTCACATAGATCTCGTCCTCGCATCGGACCCAGAACTGCAGAAAACGGCCCAGGGAGCCCATATAAGATCTCGGGAGCTTCCTGCGGGCCTTCTTGCTCTCGGTTACGACCTCACCCATCTCCACCAATGATTTGTATGCTCTCTCAAGGGAGGCGGACGGTACGCCCAGTTTCCCCATGAGGGCGTCCTGCAGATAGTAAGGAGGCAGCACAGCATCATCCTCTTTCACGAACTCCTCCACAGCCTCCTTCAGAGCGATGCCGAGGGCTGCTGTCAGCTTTGTCGCTCTGACACCTTCGCACAATAACGGATCGTCCCACTCCTTTGCCTCATTCTCTGCGAGACCCAGAGCGTTCATCGTGTACTCCGATGTCATGGTATCCCTGAGATAGTCCGGGAGATTGTGCGCCTCGTCGACTATGACCGTGACATCCTCCAACTGGAAATTCCCCCATTCCTCCAGGCGCATCCTGATGTCCGGGATCGCGAAGAATGAGTACGGCACCGCTATGACATCCGCACGGCTCAGGGCCGCCTTCGCCGTCTCATACGGGCATATGCCCCTCTGCGCACAATATGCCTGCAGCTCCTCAGGCTCGGGCATGGTCCTGCGCACATGATCCAGGACGTCGTCTATCCCTTCTCTGCACATCCTGTCGAAGAATTCGCAGTCCCTGCTGCCGTTCACCTCCTTCTTCATCGCCGAGCAGTACTTCGACAGCTCCTCAGACGATCCGGACGAGAGCTCCGGGTCCCCCGCTATGGACGGGCACGTAGACGGTGTGCGGCCCTGCATGGCCACCCCGAACACCTGCACGCGTCCGGAGATCGCCCTCAGCTCGCATATCACCTGCCTCTGCTGGGACTTCGTCCTGGTCAGGAACAGGACCTTCCTGCCGGCTTCCAACGCATCGGAGAGGACCCCCGACAGAGAGCATACGGTCTTGCCCGTTCCAGTGGGGGATTCCATCACGGCCGTACTGCCGGCGGACACGGACGTTCTCACGAATTCCACGATGTCGCGCTGATGGCTGCGGTATCTGTAGGGGAATACGTCCATGGGGACGTTTCCTCTTACAAGTATAAAAAAAATATGAAGGGAGGTGACCGAAAACGGCCCGGCCTCATTCCTTGCCGTCGCTTGCACGATCCCAGATATCATCAGGGAGATCATCGTAGACTGACGTGACCTCCTCTTCCACCTTCTCACCCTTTGCCTTGTTCTCGATGAGCTCATCGATCTTATCGCGCCTGAAGAGCCAGTAGTGTATCCTCCACTCCCTTCCGTCATAGAGGGTGGTCTCCTCCCTCTCCGTTGTCAGTATGGCGTTGTCCTCCAGCATGTAGAAGGCGTCCCTGTCCTCAGGCTCCAGTATGTTATCGATTATCCTCTCCGAATAACCGAAGAAGTTGAGTACATGGAGCCCCAGCAACCTGGCCTCATGCTCGCCTATCCCCCTGTTATTGGGGCTGTTCTTTATCGCCTGGGTCAGTTCCTCGACTGTGATTATGCCTGTCATTTACAACCTCATTGTAGGCTTATGTACCTCGTGATGTTCGAGCCTACCTCGGAATCGATCTTGGATATTATCGCGGGCGGAACAGCACTGTCCACTGCCATTATCATGACCGCATCCCCGCTGGGAGATGATCTCCCCACAGTCATCTGGGCCACGTTTATATCGGCATCCCCGAGTATCTTCCCGACGGATCCGATCACTCCGGGCCTGTCCGTGTAACGGGTGATTATCAGGTCGGAGGTCATGGACATCTCAAAGGAATATCCGTTGACCCCCACGAGCCTGGGTATCCCTGCGAACACAGTGCCCCGGACCACAGTGGTCTCGTCTCCCGACGTTGCCTTCACTGTCAGGGTCCCGTCGTATATGGTGTTGTCATCCCCTTTGGATTCCATGACCGATATACCCTTCCCCTTGGCTATGTTCATGGCATTGATCATATTGGCCTTCTCGCCGATTATATTCTGAAGGACCCCGATGACGACGGATATGGATATCCTGCGGAGGTCCAGTCTGGCCGTCTCGCCGCAGGCCATGATCTCCAGCTTATCGATGGGTCTTGCGCCGTTCATCTGATGGGCCACTATGCCCAGGTCCTCGGCCAGCGGCAGGTATGCCGCCGTCTCGGGATCGAGCTTGCCCTTGGGAGCGTTGACGGCGCTGTCTATGGTGTCCTCTTTAAGGTACTTGACGATGGAGTTCGCTATATCCACGGCCACCCTCTCCTGGGCCTCCTCGGTGCTTGCTCCCAGGTGGGGCGTGGTCACCAGATTGTCCAGTTCCAGAAGGCACCGCTCCGATTCGCACAGGGGCTCCTCCACCCATACGTCCACGGCGGCCGCGGCGATCCTCCTGGACTTCAGAGCCTCATACAATGCGGCCTCGTCGACTATGCCGCCGCGGGCGACATTGACCAGCATGGCATTGGGCTTCATCATCCCGAACTGCTTCGTGCTGATCATATTCCTGGTGTCAGGGAGCAGCGGCGTATGGATCGTCATCACATCCGAGTTCCTGAGGACATCCTCCAGGCTCGTCAGGCGCACGCCCAGGCTGTCGGCCACATCCTTGGGCAGGAACGGGTCGTATCCGATCATCTCCATGTTGAAGTGCTTGAGACGCTTGGCGACCTCGCCGCCTACACGTCCAACACCTATGATCCCCAGGGTCTTCCCGTTGAGCTCCTTCCCCACGAACCTGCTCCTCTCCCATTTCCCCTCATGCATGGACGCATGCGCCCAGGGTATGTTCCTGGCCGTCGCCATGATCAGAGCGCAGGAGTGCTCGGCCGCTGACACTATGTTCGCGGCAGGGGTGTTCATGACCAGAATCCCCCTCTCGGTGGCCGCCGGTATGTCCACGTTGTCCACGCCGACGCCGGCGCGTCCCACCACCTTCAGCTTCGTTGCGGCATCCAGTACCTTCCTGGTCACCTTGGTGCCGCTCCTTATGACGAGACCGTCATACTCGCCTATGACAGCGCAGAGCTCGTCCTCTGACAGACCCGTTTTAACATCAGTTTTTATCCCCGCGTCGACGAGGATCCTTATACCTTCATCGGACAGGGGATCCGAAACAAGAACCTTCATTTCATCTCCTCCAATATTCCCTTCATTGTGTCAAGCAACTCCGCCAGTGTGCCGGGGGTGACGTCCCCCATGTGCCCTATCCTGAATGTCGAGGACTTGACCTCCCCGTATCCGTTGGATATCTCATAGCCCTTCTCCTTCAGGGCCTTGTGGAATGTATCGAAATCCAGGGTCCCGCGGTTTATGACCCCGATGGTCTTGGACCTGCTGCCCGCCTCTGGGAACAGACCGTTCAGGTTATCATCGGCCCACTTCTCCGTCATGGAGGCCATCCTATCGTGCCTCCTGTACCTTGCGGGCATACCCTCAGACAGAACTCTGTCCAGCTGGTAATCCAATCCGTACAGCAGGGATACCGGGGGCGTGGTCAGGGCGTAGTTCACGTCGGCATTGTCCTTCAGCTTCCGGAAATTGGTGTAATAGCCTGTGTTGGGTATACCGGCCGAACGCTCTATGATCCGGTCGCTTATCAATCCGATCGCGAGACCGGGAGGAAGGGACAGCGCCTTCTGCGTACCGAAAAGTATCGCATCCGCACCGATCTTATCGACCTTGATGTCCGCAGCGAAGGCGGACGTCACGGCATCCACCATCATCAGTGCGTCCGGGTTCTGATTCCTCACCTCATCGGCGATGGCCGCGCTGTCACTGAGCACGCCCGTGGACGACTCATTGCTGACCCAGTTCACGGATTCGATGTCATCTGTGACCTTGCCTTCTATATGGGACGGCCTGATCGCCTGTCCCCACGGGACCTTGACCGGGACCGCTTCCTTACCGTTGTACGTGGCACAGTCGATGAAGCGATCTCCGAAGGAGCCGTTGGTAAGGCTCAGGCACTTCCTGGATATCCCGTTCCTGACCGCCCCCTCTATGAGGACCGTTGCGGAACCGCCCATAAGGAACACGTTCATGTCGGTTCCGAGAGCCTTCCTTATCTTCTCGACGATGTTGCCGTGCAACTGCTTGTACTCTTTGCTGCGGTGCGTGATCATCGGTTTGGTCATGGACTGCAGCACCTCGGGCTCAACGCTGACAGGACCGACGGTGAATAATCTTCTGCTCAAACTTATCTCCTCATGGAACGTCCGGCTATAGGGACTCCTCCTCTATCGGACGGGCGGATATAATATTTGCGTGCATGCGTACGCACGTCTCACAGCCGGGCGAGACCTTTCTTTATCCTGGAGAACCCTTCGATTATCTGGCTCTCGGACGTCGCATATGAGATCCTGAAGAAGCCCTCTCCTGCGGGTCCGAACGCTCTTCCGGGGGTGACGGCCACATGGCCTTCCTGCAGGAGACGTTCGGCCAGATCCGCCGATTTCATATCGATATCGTACTTGGGGAAGAGATAGAACGCACCGTCGGGCTTGTTGCACTCCAGGCCGGGTATGTCGTTCACCAGATCAAGTGCCAGATCCCTGCGCTTCTTGAATTCTGCGATCATGGTGCGGCGGCTGTCCTGAGGTCCGGTCAGTGCTTCCACCGCTGCCGGCTGTGTGAAGGATGTGCAGCATGTTATGGAATGGGTCTGCAGCTTGTTTATCGCCTTTATGTCCTCTTCGGAGGCTATGACCCAGCCCACCCTCCAGCCCGTCATGGCGTAGGTCTTGGAAAGACCGGATACCGTGAGCGTATTGTCGAAGGAATCCTTGAAGGACGCCATGGGGAAGTGCTTCCCCTCATAGATGACATGCTCATAGATCTCATCGGACATCACCTTGATGCCCCTGTCCGCGCATATCTTGGAGATCTCCCTCAGGACTTTCTCCGGCTGAACGCAGCCGGTCGGATTCGAAGGTGAGTTGATTATCAGCATCTTGGTTCTGGGGGTGATGGCCGCTTCCACATCCGCGGGATCGATCACGAACCCGTTCTCGAACCTCGTATTGACATAGACCGGTTCCGCGCCCGCAAGGCGGATCACCGCTTCATAGGATACCCATGTCGGGTCCGGCAGGAGGACCTCGTCCCCGGGATCCAGGTATGCCAGGGCTATCATGAATATGGCCTGCTTCGTCGGCGTGACCAGCACATTGGAAGCTTTGCAGGGGATCCCTTTCCTGACGGCGTCATCTGCGATGGCCTTCCTCAGCGGGGCTATCCCCATTGACGGAGTGTAATGAGTGAATCCGTCTCGGACGGATTTAACGCAGGATTCCACGATATTGTCCGGTGTATTGAAATCCGGCTCTCCCATGGAGAACGATACGATGTCCACGCCGTCTGCCTTCATCTGACTTACGAGATTCGCGATCTTTACCGTTCCCGATGCGGGGACACTCTGCAGCCTCTTAGAAACCATTGATTCAACCTCTAGTGCTATTGGATAGATATTTTTTTGCCGAACACCGAACGTATATACCGATTCATCAGGTCATGAGATCCTTCAGGGTGCCGTCCTCCGCGGCCTCCTTTATCTCCTTCGCTATACGGCCTCCGGTGCTCATCCCCGGATATATCAGATCGGAATACGGGGACCCGGATATGAAAGGATTTGTGCCCGCCACTATCCTTGTGGATATCTCGAAGATCTTGAATTCCAGCTTATCGGTGACGATCGTCTCCAGGCAGAACGGTCCCCACATCCCTCCGAACAGCTCGTACGAACGGGTGACGATCTTGTCCGCCATCTCAAAGGCCTTGGGCAGCAGGGACTCCCTTATGACCACGGGCATGTTCCCCGTGACCACGAAGGAGGGGTAAAGGCCGTGCCTCTTCAGCTCCTCCACCGAGCCGAGCTTGTATAGCTCATCGATGTTGCTCTCGTCCCTCCTGTCTATCGAGAGCAGCTCGAGAGAGCCGCCCCGGGACGTCTGGTATCCGTCCTTCCTGAACGGCGAGTAATAGAAATGCAGGTAGTATCTCGTTCCCAGGCAGTACTCCTGTATGGTGTACGGCTGGGTGTTATCGATGGACATCTTGAAGTCCGGGTAATCCTTGGCTATGAAGAATCCCCTTCCCCCCTTTGCCCCGAAGTACTTCACCAGGACCGGTTCAGAGATCTCACGGGCATCGGTGAATATGCGGGGCATGGCGACACCTGCGGATGTTATCCACTGCCTCTCCATGTCCCTGTCCGACTCCCACTGCAGGACCGCCCTGTTGCAGTATGCCGGCACCTCATAATCCTCGAACCGCTTCGGCCCCATATACTCGACGAAGGAGCCGTGGGGGATTATTATCACGTTCTTGTCGTGAAGCTCGCCGACCCTCTCCTCCATATCATCGAAGTCACTGTACCTTATTATCTCATCCGGCTTCGCCAGAGGGAACGCATCGTAGTACTTCGTATCGTGGGTGATGGTCAGACCCAGGGTCTTGAACCCGGCTTTCCTGGCCCCGTGGAAGATCTGCAGTGATGAATGGGAGCATAGGGTCGCTATGGTCAGCTCGTCCTTGTCATAATCGTCCAAAATCGAATCGATCTTCTTCTTGGGGACCATGTCCTACTATTAGTTTTTCCAATTTAAAGGTTGTCTCTGAGATCCTGCGCATCGGACGACGCCGGCCGCCCTGTTGAAAGTACGGTTTTCGGTGACCCCCTGCGAGAACTTATTAAGTGCACGTCCGATGGGGAAGCGGGAGGCGGACCGAGACCTCCCGAAACAGGAGAGTCGGTGGAATGAACGAAAAAGAACTGGCGCCCCACGTAGAGGAACTGAAGAAGGGGCTTGAAGAGAAAGCGACAGGGAAGGAGCTCATGGATGAGCTGAACAAATACGTGAACGATTACGGCGTGGATATAGATTCCGCCAAACGCGCCATAAGGCGGAAGTTCGGCGGCGAGGAGACCGGATTCGTCACGGGGGATACCGTATCGAAGAAGATCGGGGACCTTACGGGCAGCGAGACGAACGTCGACATAACTGCCAAGATAATCTACGTGGAGAAGAGGCAGATCCATGCCCGGGGAGAGGACAAGATGATCACCTCCGGCATACTCGG
>JAAYKC010000075.1 GCA_012522645.1 Thermoplasmatales archaeon | reverse complement strand
GTCTTGAAATCAGATGTTCTGAGGACGACCTTGCGGGGATAGAACACTCTGCAGACCTTGGATATGCCCTCAGCCAGCTTCTCTATGAGCTCATCCTTCCTTCCGTCCGCAATGAGGGAGATCGGGTGCTCTCCCACATAATTGGTGAACAGGAACTCGGATCTCATCAGCCCCACTCCGTCGCAGGGCAGGGCCGCAGACCTCTCCGCTTTCGCAGGCATGCTCATGTTGACCATGACCTTGGTGCCTGTGATGGGCACGATCTCCGACGGTACGGCAACGGCCGTTGCGGATTCAGAGTTGTTCGCGGCGATGACATTCCCTCTGTACACGGTGCCGGTGGTCCCGTCCACTGTGATGATCATCCCGTCCGTGAGAAGGGTCGTGGCACTTACGGTCCCCACGACGCAGGGCGTCTCCAGTTCCCTGGAGATGATCGCGGCGTGGCAGGTCATGCCCCCTTCGTCGGTGACGATGCCTGCCGCCCTGTTCATGGCAGGGACCATGTCAGGCATGGTCATGGAGGTCACCAGTATATCGCCCTCCTTCACCACGTCAAGGCTCATGGATTCGTCATACAGCACGACGCGTCCCGCTGCCAGGCCGGGGCTGGCTCCCAGTCCTGTGACCAGGACCTCCTCTTCCGACCTGACCTTCTCCCCGTTGCCGCCGCCTATGGCCGTTATGGGTCTCGCCTGTACAATGTAGACCCTGTCCTTCTCAACGCACCACTCTATATCCATGGGCTTCTCGTAATGTATCTCTATCTGGCGGCCGATCTCGGCCACCTCTATGATCCTGCGGTCGGAGATCTTCTGTGCGCTCTCCTCTTCAGGGGACACGTCCGTCTTCACGGTGCTGCCGTCCTTACCCTTCGTATATTTCCATTTCTGGGTGGACAGCCTCTTGTCCTTGATCTCCATGGTGGACCTGTCCACCTTATAAGTGTCCGGTGTGACCTCGCCTCCGACGATAGCCTCTCCCAGGCCGTATCCCGCCTCGACGATGATATCCTTGGAACCGCTGCTCGGATCCACGGTGAACATTATGCCTGAGACATCGGAATTGACCATCTTCTGGACCACGACTGCCAGTTTTACGTCCTCGTGGGCGAATCCCTGCCTCTCGCGGTAGGATATCGCTCTGGCTGTGAAAAGTGATGACCAGCATTTCCTGATCTTGTCGAACAAGTCCTTCTCCCCAGTGACATTCAGGAACGTCTCCTGCTGACCTGCGAAGCTGGCGTCCGGGAGGTCCTCTGCGGTCGCAGACGATCTGACGGCCACGAAACCTGTTTTCTCACCGTCGAACAGTCTTTTGTAACCGGCGGAGATCTCCTTCTCAAGGTCCTTCGGTATAGCACATTTCTCAAAGGCCGCCCTTATCCTGGCGGATGCGCCGACGAGAGTGTCGTCAGAGGCCTTGTCGATCTTCGCAAGTTCGTCCCGTATCGCATCCGTAAGCTTCCCGCTCTCGACGAAATGGTCGTATGAAGCGGTGGTAAGGAGGAACGCATTGGGAACCGGGAACCCTGCCATCGTCAGCTCGCCAAGGTTGGCTCCCTTTCCGCCGACTGTCGGGATGTCTGTAACACGCAGCTCATTAACGTCCACAATTCTCTTTGTTGTCATCATATCCCTTGCTGGTCGAAGGACCGGTTAGATGCATGGCGCATCTGATTACCGCTTAAAGACACCTGCTCTATAATAGGGTTTTCCATTTAATGCATATACGCGAGTCGTGCAGGAATGCATAATTTGGGCCGAACCGCTGATTAAGTGTGGTTTTTCACGATAATCGTATTTTTACTACGATTTACGTGAATTATTGTCTATTTAGATAACGAAACCAAGAAAGTGCCCAAAAATATCAGTACATTTTAAGAACTATGAGTATGCTAACCCCTTTCGGTCACTAACATGGATTTAGAAATATGTTGGCACGGGAGAGGCGGACAGGGCGTTGTTACCGCCAACGAGATACTGGCCGAGACCGCTATAAGAGAGGGCAAGTATGTCAAAGCCTTCCCTGAATTCGGACCGGAGAGGATGGGTGCACCCATAAGGGCATTCACCAGGATCTCGGACAATCCCATAAGGATTCACAGTCAGGTGTACGAACCCGATATAGTAGTCGTCCTGGACGGCACTCTGATCGGCAAAGTGGACATAACAGGCGGGCTGAAGAAGGGCGGGATCATCCTGGTGAACACCCATGATTCCCCCGAGGAGATCAAGAGCGCTCTCAAGACCGGGGAGAAGTGCTACACCATAGATGCGACGAAGATCTCCATAGAAGAGCTCGGAAGACCGATGGCCAACACGGCCATCCTGGGAGCCCTGGTCAAGGTGGCCCCCATAGTCGCCTATCCGAAGCTCGAGGACGCTGTCACCGCGAAGTTCACGGGCAAGCTGTCCGAGAAGATGATAGTGAAGAATCTCTCCGCCCTGAAGAGGGCGTATGAGGAGGTGCACTGAAATGACCAGCTACAAGAATATGCCCATAGGCGGCCGTGCCCTGCAGCCCGGTAAGTCCGAAGAGGTGGAGACCGGGGACTGGAGATCCTTCAGGCCCGTGGTCGATCCGGAGCTGTGCATCGACTGCATGTCCTGTTGGATATACTGTCCGGACAGTGCCGTGATAGTCAAGGACAACAAGATGATAGGATTCAAGATGACCCACTGCAAGGGGTGCGGGATATGCGCCAAGGCGTGCCCCAAGAAGGCAATAACCATGGTGGAGGAATGATCATGGCAGATTTAGCGATAAACGGAGACAGCGCGATAGCGCTGGCATGGAAGCAGATAGATCCAGACGTGTGCGCAGCATACCCTATAACGCCGCAGACGATCATAGTCGAGAGGTTCTCAGATTATGTCGCCGACGGGGAAGTGAACACCAACTTCGTCTGCGTGGAGTCGGAGCACAGCGCACTGACTCTCTGCACGGCGTCGTCATCGGCCGGAGCGAGGACGTTCACGGCTACGGCATCCCAGGGCCTGGCGTATATGTGGGAGATGCTCCCCATAACGTCAGCCATGAGGACACCGGTGGTTATGGCGGTGGCGAACAGGGCCCTCAGCGGGCCGATCAACATCAACAACGACCACAGTGACGCCATGGCGGCAAGGGACTGCGGCTGGGTGATGATATTCGCGGAGAATGTGCAGGAGGCCTATGACAATGCGGTCATGGCGCCGAGGATCGCCGAGCACCATGATGTCCAGCTGCCTATAATGACCAACATAGACGGTTTCATACTGACCCACGCCGTGGAGAGGATGACTCCTCTGGACTCGAAGGATGTCAAGAGCTTCGTAGGGGACTTCAAGCCCCTCTATCCGCTGCTGGATTGGAAGAACCCGGTGACCCACGGCGTGATGGACGGCCCGGAGTACTACTACAAGCACAAGTACCAGATGGTCGAGGCCATGGAGAACGCGATCAAAGTCACGGAGAAGGTCTTCAAGGATTTCAAGAAGATATCCGGCAGGGAGTACCGTCTCGTAGAGGAGTACATGTGCGATGACGCGGAATTCGTGGCCGTCGTCCTGGGATCCTCATACGGCACGATGAAGGCCGTGGTCGATGAGCTCCGTGCAGAGGGCAAGAAGGTCGGTGCCATCATGCCCAGGCTGTACAGGCCCTGGCCCGATAAGCATATGACCGCAGCTCTGAAGGGCAAGAAGGCCGTGGCGGTGCTGGACAAGCATGCTCCGATAGGGGCCTACGGTGCACTGTACGCGGATGTCTGCACATCACTGATCGACATGAAGGACGCTCCCGCCGCATACAATTACATATACGGCCTGGGAGGGAAGGATGCTACGGCAAAGGACTTCCGGACGATCTTCGAGGATATGCTGGCGGGCAAGGCTGCCAAGTACACATTCATGGGGGTGGACGAATGAGCACAAGGTCGATAAAGGATCTCACGAAGCTGGAGCCCAAGATGACCTCCGGCCACAGGCTCTGCGCAGGCTGCGCGGAGGGGATAATAGCCAGACAGGTACTCATGGCCACCGATAAGCCGGTGGTCGTCGCGAATGCCACGGGATGCTTCGAGGTCTCCACCTCGATATACCCGTACACTTCGTGGAAGGTGCCGTGGATACACACGGCCTTCGGGAACGGGGCCGCCACCGGAGCAGGTGTGGAGGCTGCGTACCAGTCTCTGAAGAAGCAGGGCAAGATCAAGGACGATATGAGATTCGTCTCCTTCGCAGGGGACGGAGCCACATACGACATAGGTCTGCAGGCCCTGTCAGGAGCGATGGAGAGAGGTCATCAAATGATGCACGTGTGCTTCAACAATGAGGCATACATGAATACGGGCATCCAGAGGTCCAGCGCGACCCAGTTCGGCGCCTCCACCACGACATCCCCCGCCGGGACGGCGATCCCGTGGAAGGCGGAGTACTCCAAGGACATGACGATGATCATGATAGCTCACGACATACCCTACGCCGCCCAGGCATCCCCCCATAACTGGAGGGACCTCATAGGCAAGGCGGAGAAGGGATTTGAGTGCGGCGGACCGGCGTTCCTGAACGTCATATCCACATGTCCCAGAGGATGGAGGACCCCGAACGACTCAGCGATAACCATGGCCCAGCTGGCCGTGCAGACCTGTGTCTGGCCTTTGTACGAGTATGAGAACGGGAAGATCAGCCTGACCGCGGACAGCGAGAGGATCGCCACGGGCAAGCAGGAGAAGAAGCCCCTGATGGACTGGTTCTCCGCCCAGGGCAGGTACAAGCACCTGACCAAGGACAAGTACATACCTCTCGTGCAGACTCTGCAGGAGAGGCTGGACGCCAAGTGGGAGAAGCTGCTCAAGCTCTCGAAGCTATGAAACCGAGGGGGTACGCCCCCTCTTCTATTTTCTAGGCAATAAGTCCTACGGAGATGACGGCCACTATGCCGCCAATCAGTCCTGTGGACATATTATTGAAATATTTCGTGATGAGCCCCTCCCTTTCCAGGGTGGCGCCAAGCAGACTGTCCAGCAGGCATCCGAAGAATCCCGCCAAAATGGGGATGATCATCAGAACGCTGAACGAGATCTCAAAGATCACGAACCATCCTATGAGGACGGCGATAACGGAGCCCAGTAAGGACACTGCGGTCCCGAATACGGACACGCCTCCGTCAGTGCCAGGTATGACCCTTTCCCCGGTGGTTATCATCCAGACGTTCAGGTCCATGGTGCCCAGCTCGCTGGCGACGGTATCCGCGGCGGCCACGGCAACGGTGGCTATGAATCCAATGGACAGCAGGTCGTAATATTTGGTCGCAGAATAGAGGTTGATCAAAGCGAATATGCATCCCGGTATCGCCACGCCCAGGACGTTCTTCCCGGTCCTCTCCCCCGTTTTCCCTTCCTGAAGCCCTTCCTTCTCCTTCTCAGAGAATTTTATCCTCGTCGCCAGGAAACCTATGATGGCGAAGGCCACCACGGTCACCAGCCAAGACAGCGACCCGGCTATGCCGAGGACGATACCGACCAAAAAGGCCATCAAAGCACCGTCCGGCGTGAGAAGCTTCACCCTTACGGCTATTATAGACAGGACAGCCGAGAGGAAGAAGACCAGCAGTATCTCCGTGACTACATCCACAGATATGGGACTGCTGGTCAAATATATGATTAATCGCCTGCGGCACAGGCTCCGAGAAGGATCTCCGCCGCGTATTTGATCGCTGTGTCCTTATCTGAGAGAGGAAAGAACATGACCTTGCCCTGAGGGTACAGCGTGATCTCCATGCCGCGCCATTCAGCCGTCATCATGAGATCATCGCGGCTCTTCACCTTACCCTCCCCGGATATGAATGCATCCGCTCTGTCCATATCCACTCTCAGCTCCTCCTTGGATGTTGCCATCAGGGCCTTCCCTCCGCAGAGGCGGGTCACGGTGAACCTCACGCAATCACTTTCCTGAGAACAGCCCCCGCCTCCTTCTTGAATTCTGGAAGGGTGCCTTCGTTGATTATGAGGACATCGGACATGACGATGAGCTCTGCCAGCCCCCAGCCGATCTCCCTTGAGTCCCTGGCCTCGAAATCCTCCGGGCTACGGGGAGCATCGTCCCTGTTCCTTTTGACGAGCCTGTCATATCTGGCGGCCGGGCTGCTGTGTATGCCGATGACCATGACGTCATCCGTCAGCTCCCTGTACGCCCTGACCTCATCCATGCTGCGGCAGCCGTCTACCAGGAAGACATTCCCGTGCATCCGTTCCATCGCCCTTCTGGCCCATATGCTGAATCCGTGACGTTCCCTCTCCGCACTGGCGAACTGCCCGACGGACAGGGCCGCATCATCCGCTGACCTCTCGGCATGGAAGTCCCTTACGATGTCACCCATCCTCAGGAACGGTATGCCCATCCCCCGGGCCACAGTCAGGAGCTCCTCCTTCCCGGCCCCCGGCATACCCGCCACGGCTATTATCCTCATATCAGATTGTCCGAGATGTTGGTGAGGATCCTGTCGCAGTACATGCATCTGAGCTTGGATGAGCTGCGGTCGATCACTCTGAACTCCGGTTCCACAGGTTCCCCTTTATTGGTTATGCAGTGGGGGTTGCTGCATTTCACCAGGCCGGAGACGATGTCGTCAAGCTTCACCTTGTATTTTTCGGCTACGATGAAATCGCGGATTATCACTATCGTCGCGTCGGGTGCGATGAGAGCGATCTTATCGACCATCCTGGGGTCGAGCTCCCGGTCCTCCACCTTTACGACGTCCTTCCATCCCGCGCCCTTCTTGGAAGGGACCTTGATGAGGACGCTTATCGTGGAATCTATCGTGCTCTCGTTCACGCCCAGTATCTTCAGGACGTTCAGTGACTGGCCTGCGGTTATATGGTCGATGACGGTGCCGTTCCTTATCGGTGCCACCTTGATTTCCTTCACTGTTCCTCACCTCCCAATATGGCCTTGAGAAGGGCCATTCTCACAGGTATCCCGTTGAAGGCCTGCTCGAAATACTTGGCGTGCTCTGTGGAATCAACCTCCGGAGCGATCTCATCGATCCTGGGGAGGGGGTGCATCACGATCATGTCCTTCTGCGCCTCCCTGAGCATGGAATTGTCTATCCTGTACATCCCCGCCACTTTGTCATATTCTGTCGGGTCCGGGAACCTCTCTTTCTGGATGCGGGTGACGTAAAGGACATCGGCATCGCTTATTACCGCCTCCAGGTCATCGGTCTGTTTTACCGGACAGCCTTTGTCCTTAAGGTTCCTGACGATATCATCCGGCATCTGCAGCTGCTCCGGGGCGACCAGGGTGAGCTTGGCCCCGAACACCGTCAGGGCATCGGACAGGGAATGCACGGTCCTGCCGTATTTCAGGTCGCCTACCAGCACTATGTTCAGGCCGTCTATGGATCCCTTATTGGATCTCATGGTGAAAAGATCCAGGAGGGTCTGCGTAGGGTGGGATCCGGCACCGTCCCCTGCGTTTATTACAGGGTTTATCGAGAATTTGGCCGCCAGTCTGGCAGCCCCCTCGTAGGGGTGCCTGAGGACAATGGCGTCACAATAGGCATCGACCATACGTATGGTGTCGGCCAGCGTCTCCCCTTTGGATATGGAGGTCATCGACATCTCCGAAACGTCTATCACATCGGCCCCCAGCCTGTGGGCGGCGCTCTCGAAGGAGAGTCTCGTCCTGGTGGAGGGCTCGAAGAACAGATTGCCCAGGATCTTCCCGGAGAGAGGCTTCCATGTCCTCTCCCCCATAGCGTACGGCACCATCTTCTCAGAAAGATCCAGAAGTTCCTCGATCTCCTCCCTGGTGAAATCCTTTATCGATACAATATCACGGTCGTAGAAATCCAACAGCTCACCTCGGTCAGGTAATTGACCGTTGCGTGATTTAACTCTTTCATTGATGCCGTCCCGGTGTCAGTGCGTGTCCGCGGGCACGATATGCGGGACGGGCACAACATTATCTAAGAAGATGCTCTCTCACGATTATGCTGGATGTGACGGCCCGTTCTATGAGGGGCAGAGTATGCGTTTACACTCGGAATGACGCTGCAGTGCAGACGCCTGCGGTCATGCAGACCTGCCGTGATGCGGCAGGGGACATGCACATCAGGGTCAGCGATTCCGGCAGGACATTCGTCGCCATGGGTGACGAAGCTCCTCTGGATCAGAAGCTCAGATACCCTGCCGTTCGCGGCAGGGGTGATGTGACACCGTACGGCAGCATAGCCGTGATACGTCTCCCTTTCGAAGAAGGCTGCATGATCCCGGAAGGGACGGAGATCGCAGTCATAGCCAACGCATACGAGCTGCGAGGCGATCCCAGGAAAGCGGTTTCGCAGATATCCGCGATAAGGGAATCGGCGGGGAACGGCGTTATTTTGGCCGCACCGGGACTGGCCGAACCGTCCACCCTTGCGATGTATTCCTACATGGGCATCGATGTCTTCGATGATTCACTGCCCAGGGTCCTCGGTGCCGAGGGGATAGAGACGATGTCCGAGGGGAATGCGGACCGCGGAATCGATTCCGTTCATGAGAATATTGCGGAGATGGGAAGGGAATGCGCCAAGGTGCGAACGTTCACGGCATCCGGGAGGCTGAGGGAACTGGCGGACCAGCGCGCTCCGTCCTCCCCGTCCTCCGTTGCACTGCTCAGGATCTTCGACGACGTCTGCTACGGATACCAGGAGGAGATGACGCCGGTCACGGGCACCAGATTCTCATGCAATACCACGCAGTCCCTGATGCGCCCTGACGTGCTGAGATACAGGAAGGCGATCATGGAAAGGTATGAGAAGCCCGCTCACAAGAGGGTCCTCCTCCTGCTGCCGTGCTCCGCCAGGAAGCCCTATCATAAATCCAAGACACACAAGATGTTCTCGTCGGCGATACACACCGCAGGGCATGACACGGTCGTCCACGAGGTGATACTGACATCCCCATTGGGGATGGTCCCCAGGGAGCTGGATGTATTCTATCCTGCCAATTCCTACGACATACCGGTGACGGGGCAGTGGAAATGCCAGGAGAGGGAGTTCATAAGGGAGCTGTTCTCCAGGTTCCTGAGCTTCGGCTATGACGAGGTGGTGTCCCATCTCGGCTCAAGCCATGATCTGATAGGGGACATGGCCGATATCATCGATACGGTGGTGGATGACGACCCCACGTCCCAAGCATCACTGGAGCTGCTGGACAATACTCTGAGGGAGATCACCCGGGACATGCCGTCCGGCGAGTACATGACGGACCGCAAGGAATCGGTAAGGGCCGTTCTGACATTCCAGTTCGGGAAGAGCGTTGCCGACAGGATCATGGATGAGGACACCTTCGCGATCGGGAAGTACCCGTACTGGAAGATAATGCGCGGCAAGACCCAGCTGGGGATGCTGTCCGAGGAGAGAGGGATGATCTCCCTGACCATGGACGGTGCCGGGATACTCGCGTCCATGGGGATCAACGTCGTGGATATTCAGAGGTTCGATCTGAAAGGCAGCCTCTTCGCCGTCGGCGTGAAGTCGGCGGATCACAACATAAGGGCCGGTGACGAGGCCGTGGTGATGACCGAAGGCGAGGTCATCGCCGTCGGCGTCGCGCAGATGTGCGGGAAGGAGATGGAGGAGATGAGCCGCGGCATAGCGGTGAAGATCCGTCACAGAAAGTGATTTTCGGTCATTTTCGGTGACCTCCCCCTCTTTTCTTTAAATACTGCGGTGAAGTAGTATCATTTGGAGACAGAAGGAAAACATCCCAAACACTTCCTGTTTCCCCCCATTCGGACGGACGGCGCTCCCATCCCAACTTTTTGCCGTCCGTCCGGGAAAACCACTTGAAAGGGAAACAATCGTTACCGGATCCGCCGGTCAGTAAAAAAGTATGATTTACTGCACTGATTCATGTCTCACGGGGATAAATCCTATGATTTTTACAGCGGACTTTTTTCGTGACTTCGACAGGTGAACGACGGTCTGCATAGCTTCCGCTGAAACGCCTGCCGGCTCAATCTCCGATGTACCCAAGGAGATACTGTGGGTTTATCCTCAATGCGTCTGTGTATCCGAAGAACCGTCCCGCAGCCTCGCGGGGACCCATGAGTCTGAGGCTGTTGTCACTGCGGGAGTATGTCACGAGAGTCGTCTGAAGCTCGTGCGCGAGCCTGTACATCGTAAGCGGCCTTCCGTCAAGACGCATATCCGTGCGTCTGAATATCGCGTCTGCGATATTCGTTATGAGGGCGGCGATGCATACGACGAACATCATCGCATTCTCCCTGGAAGGTGTCTGCAGGAATATCGAATCCATCCCGATCCCCGATTTCATGAATCTGAACGAATGCTCGACAACATATTCTTGGCTGTAAAGTTCCAATATCCTTTCGTCCGTCGCCTTCGCGCGTCCGTTCCCGTCATGGACGTATCCTTTCCCGGGACGTTCGAGGTTTGTCACCAGGACAACGGTCGAGTCGGTTTCCGCTTTCCGTCTGATGCGTTTGTCAGAGATGAGAACGTCGAAATCCAGTCTCCATATCGTCCCCTCGGGGGCATGCATCGCATATTCCGGGAGCGGATCCCTGAATTCGACTGCCAACGGACCGTCCGGATCGATCCACTTCTCCGACATGCACTCCCGGGCGTCCGAGATGCAGTCGAAACGCATCCCGTCCAGCATCTCCTTCAGCTTCGCGGCCTTCCCGGCGCAGTCTTCCTTCAGCTTTCCGATCTTGGAGTCGACCTTCGAATCCCATCTGAATGCGACGAAACGGAGTTTCTCCGTACGGTCCTCGCTCAGTGCCACATCCATGTCGCTGTCGGACATCCACAGCCCCCTCTTCCCGCAGGAATGCATCCTCGTCGACAACGATATGTCCACAGCATCCCGCTTGGCGCCGCCGATGAAGTTCTCTGCGCATTTGGATACGAAGCCGAGGTTCATGTCGATGATCTTCATGATGTTCCCCGCCGTGGCGAGTTTGCAGTCCCCCACGACTGTGGAGACGGCAAGCTCTTCGGGTGTGAATATGCGCCCCATGTCCTCAAGGGTCCTCCTGTCCATCACCGAATCGCTGACATTGCCGCTGTACGGCTTCATGTAGCGTATGATCCGAACGGAATTCGTGATGAGCTGAAGTTCGTACTGCAGCAGTTCCGGTCGTTTGTCCTTCGGATGACCGTTGTGCTTCGGGATCGCGGCACCTTCCTTGTCCGGGACGTGCTCCATCCCCCAGAACGAGATGTCGGTGGAATCCATATGGTATTCATGGGAATCCAGATCGAACGTTTTCACCGCGAGGTCCGAACAGGCGGTGAAGAGCTTTTCAAGATCGCAGTCGAAAAGAGTGTCCAATCCCCTTGCCAATGCGGTGTCGTACAGATCGCCGCAGGACACACGGGGTCCGAACAGACGGTCCGTGGGTGCGGCGGTGTATGCCTTGTTCACAAGGTAGAGCGGATATTTGTTGCGGATGTTGTACGTGGGGCCGATAAGGGCCTTTATGACCATTCCCGGAGAAAGAATCCTCTTCTCCGGATCGAATCTGCAGCGTTGATCGATGAGGCGTCTCATTCCTGAAGATTCGAACAGGGCCATACCTATTGCGCTTGCGGCCGGTATCCCTTCGTACTCGGTCGCATTATGCAGGATGGCCATCTTCTTCGGGGTTTCCAAGCCTCATCACCTTCTTGTCGTGTCGCCGATGTTCTCTTTCGTGTTTAAGAAATATAATTTAACCAGCTTTGCTGGTTAAATATATATTCTTACAGGTTAATATAACTAACGAAGGTGTTCTTGAGAACGAAACGTGCCGGCATTGCAATCAGCGACAGCTCTCGATCTGTTCAGAAAATGATGTAAAAATGTCGTCACCTGTCGAAGTCACG
>JAAYKC010000074.1 GCA_012522645.1 Thermoplasmatales archaeon | reverse complement strand
CTCTGTTCAGCTGATTCCTCAATAATTGGCCGAACTTCTCCTGGGCTTCTCTTATCGCCTTATCCTCGGTCATGCCTTCACCGACTGAGTATCTGAGGTCCCGATAAAATAGATGACGGTTCAGATACGGTATTCGCCGATTACGACATCGTTCTCGGAGAGTATGCTGTCCATCCTCTCGACTGTGGAATCAAGGTCATATGCGGGCAGTTTGAACAGGGCGCAGAAGACCTCCAGGGACTTCTTGAGGTTCTCCCCGTAATCCCCCTCGCAGGTGAAATGCATCTTGGAGATCAGGTTGCCGACGGCTCCCATGAGCGCCAGGAATCTGTCCTTCGTCTCATTCGGGTCCTGCTTCAGCCCGTAAGCCTCCATTCTGCCCGAGACCCATTCCATGGTCCTGTCGGCTATGCTGTTGACGACTTTCCAGGAGCTGTGCGCCTCATGGAGGATCTCCGCCGCTCTCCTGTTCCTGCTGACCGAATAGAACTCAAGCGCAAGGGGGAATGCAAGGGCCGCAAGCAGATCGCCCTTTGCATCGAAATGCTTCTCGTACTGCTTGAGGGCATCGTCATAGGACATATCTATCATCGTTTTCAGGATGTCCTCCTTGCCGGGGAAGACGTTGTAGAGGCTGCCGGTCAGAATCCCGGCCCTGAGGGATATCTGCCGCATGGTGGTCTTGGAATATCCCTTCTCGGTGAAGAGGGAACCGGCGGCTTTCAGGATCTTGTCCTTCATTTCCCGTCTTCGTTCATCACTGCTCTTCTGAGGTATGAGATTGATCCCGATCCCTGCGGCTTTCTTCGGTTTTTGGCTCATACGCATTCGAGGAACGCAGAATTACTATTTGAACGTGTTCAAAAACATTGGCCTGCAGCGGGTTCGCAGAGAGTCCCGTGAGCCTTTTCCGATAGGTTTTTTTGAACATGTTCAAAATTATTATATACGAAAATCAGAGTACGATATGCATTGGATTGATGGCGATATCGATGTTTGAGAATTTAGCAGAAAAAATAATGAAGTATCCGAAGCACGTGATCGCTCTCTGGATAATCGTACTGCTCATCGCCGCTCCGTTCGCGTATATGGTTATTTCAGATCCCGCAAAAGCCCTGACCTACGGGGAGACGGGAGGGGGATCGACCACAGAATCGATTCAGGGAAGCAAAATACTCTCTGATACCGATTATTTCGGCAACGGCAACGGGGATGCGGATCTGATCGTGGTCGTGGAATACGGTGATGCCGGAGAAGGTAATGCATATATTTTCGCGACAGAATTGGCAGAAAAGGTGCCTTTGAGATATGCCTCGGATGAAGGAAACGCCATGGCAACCATCATAGGGCCGTATTCTTCCACAGGTGAAGGAGGAGTGTATCTGGTTGCCGTCGTCTCCTCCAACGGGTTCAGTCCTTCTTCAGAAGTGCAGAGCCTGAGGGATCTCGTCTCGGAGACTAAGGCTGAAACGGGCTTTAGTTCCGCCACGTACGTGACCGGGAGCGCAGCCATCTATCACGACACCGAAGTCAGTTCCATGGACGATGTCAAGAAGATAGATCCGGCCACCATCCTCCTTATCCTGATTCTGATAGGTCTCTTCTTCAGATCTGTGATATCTGCGACCACTCCGCCGATCGTGATAGGTTTCGCATATGCGATAACTCTCACGGTGATGCTGGGCCTGGCGCAGGTCATGTCCATCTACTACATCACGAGCACGATAGTGCTGGTGTCCATGCTGGGGGCGGGATGCGATTATTGTATCTTTATCATGGCCAGGTATCGTGAGGAAATGAAATCGGGGAAGAATCATCATGATTCCCTGAAAGAATCAATAATGTGGGCGGGGGAATCCATCACCATATCCGGGTGCGCTGTCATCATCGGATTCGGTACCATGTCCATATGCAGCTACGAGATGATCAGTGCCATGGGATTGGTCATGGCAATCGGTATCGTATTCGCATTGCTGGCCGCTCTCACGCTGATACCTGCGATCATCGCCGTGATCGGCGAGAGGATATTCTGGCCCTCCAATGTGGACACCTATAAGGAGGGCAGCAAGGCAATGGACGGAAATTACGGGAAGATGTCCAGGTTCGGCGCCAGGTATTTCAAAGCCTCCTCTTCCTTCGCTCTTAAGCACGCCTGGACGATAGTGGTCGCGGCGATTCTGATCACTGTACCGCTGGCATATATGGCGACAACGCATTCGTCCTCCTTCGATTCCATCGCAGTGATGGCGGACAGCGAATCCAAGAGCGGTGTGAACTCCATAGTGGATAATGCCGACGGCGGTATCCTGATGCCGACCTATGTGGTGCTGGAAGCGAATCAGAATGT
>JAAYKC010000166.1 GCA_012522645.1 Thermoplasmatales archaeon | reverse complement strand
TGATACTTCTGCACAGCCTCAGCCTCACGCAAAGGGTGCAGCCGCCGGAGAACCCGGCGGGGGTGAAATTCCCATGACAGCCACCAACCAAGGCTGGTTTAAGCTGACTGCCCATGCAGGACAAGCCCGTTCTGCGCTCCGGGAAGTCGTGTCGAATAGGAGCAAGCGAAAACGAAGAACAAGACGGCTTTATGCCGGAAAATATGAGGGCAGCCGCCCTGCCGGTACAACCGATTACACTCGGCGGCTGTCCTTATCCTTCTGGTATAAAACAAATTCACGCAAAGGAGGAATGTGAAATGCGTATTTACAAAGGCGATATTTTCTATGCAGACCTAACTCCAGTCGTTGGATGCGAACAGGGTGGGGTAAGGCCTATTTTGGTAGTTCAAAACAACACCGGAAACCGCTACAGCCCCACTGTCATCGTAGCCGCTATCACCAGCCGCACCGGGAAGCAGCATCTCCCTACCCACATCAGGTTGGGCGAACCGCAAAACGGTCTGCGGCAAAATTCATTGGTGCTTTTGGAGCAGGTGCGAACCATTGACCGTTCCCGCCTGCGTGACTACATAGGCACACTGACCGACCGGCAGCTCAGGGAGGTGGATGAAGCCTTGGCTGTCAGCTTCGGGCTGGGGCTTGCTGAAGAACCGGTGCAGAAAACAGAGGTAGCGCCGGTATTAACCGCCAGTATGTAAAGGAGGATTTTAGATGGAACAGAAAAACGCTTGGATTTATTGCCGCATTGATGCGCCGGAGGATACACATGGCGCTTTGAAAGGCCAGTATGAGCAGTTGGAGCGCTATGCTTCACAAATGGGATTTGCCGTTGTCGGCTCCTCGCAGGATTTAGGCAGCGGCCTTGCGATGGATCGCCCCGGCCTGCTGGCTGTTCGGGAGGCTGTAAAGGATAAGGATACTCAGGTTTTGCTGGTGACATCCATCAGCCGGATCGGACGGGATGCCGCAGGGGTTATGGAATTCATCGGAGATCTGAGCAGTTGTGGTGTTCGTATCTTTTCTCCGATGGAGGGAGAAATCAGGCCGCAGCCTTTCAGCTTTTTGTCACAGTTCAATTTGAATTAGGAGGGATCGCCATGAAGAGTACAGCCCCTGTCAATGAAGTCCGCTATCTGATGGCGCATAACTTCCTGTCCTATCTTTTGGAGCATGGGAAAATCACCTTAAAGGAATTCCATATCGCCGACCAATATGCAGTGGAAAAATACCGACCCAAGCTGCGGATTATTTAGTGAATTTTGTGATAGCTTTCGGTGCATCTCTGTGGTAGTGTATGTGCTAATACCCACAGGGTATTGAACTCACACGAAAGGAGAATTCACAATGAAAAAGCAAGAAACCATGAGGATTGCTGTTTACTGCCGTGTGGCAACAGAGGCACAGCTGACAGACCAAAGCTCAGAGAAAGAGCAGATCAAGCGGCTGCAGCAATTCCTGAAAGAACAGGAGGTGCAGCCATGCCGCAGGTACAGGTTATTGAACCGGTAAACGCCATTTTTCAGTATGCCCCGCCCAAGCTGCGTGTCTGCGCCTATGCCAGAGTCAGCAGCGACTCCGCCGATCAGCTGAACTCCTTTTCGGTACAGATGGATCACTACCAGAACCTCATCGCCAAAAATGAGGAATGGGAGCTGGCGGATGTTTACGCCGATGAGGGCATCACCGGAACCCGGTCGGATAAGCGGGAGGAATTCCAGCGGATGCTGTCCGACTGCAGAAAGGGCAAAATCGACCTCATCCTCGTCAAATCGGTCTCCCGGTTTGCACGAAATATCCACGACTGCCTCGCCGCTGTCCGGGAACTGAAAGCCCTCGGCATTGAGGTGGAATTTGAGGAAGATGGCCTGAAAACCGCCGATATGCACGATGAGATGATCATCGGCGCATTCAGCGCCATCGCACAGGAGGAATCCACCTCAATCTCCAACAATATGCGCTGGAGCTACGCCCGGAGAATGCAAAACGGCAGCTTCACCTGTTGCTGCGCCCCTTACGGCTACGACCTTATCGATGGCATCCTGATCCCCAACCCCAAGGAAGCCCCTGTGGTGCGCCGGATTTTCGCAGGCTATCTCTCCGGCAAAAGCATGGAGCAGATTGCAGATCAGCTAAATGCCGATGGCATCCCCTGCAAAAACGGAGAAGTAAAATGGCTCTACACCGCCATCAGCTATATTCTTAAAAGTGAGCGCTACATCGGCGATGCCCTGCTGCAAAAATCCTACACCACCGACACGATGCCCTTCAGGACGGTACGCAACAAGGGTGAGAAAGACCGCTATTACATTACCGGCTCCCATGAAGCAATGATCAGCCGCACTGTGTTTGAGCAGGCGCAGCAGCTCATGAAAGCCCGAAACGCCCTCTGTCCCCACAAAGGATACGGCAGGCAGTATGTGTTTTCTCAGAAAATCCGCTGCGGCAAATGCGGTACGAACTTCTCCCGCAGGGTGACCAATGGCAAGGTCTACTGGATGTGCCGCAGACATTTCCGCAGCAAGGAGCTGTGCGAAGTCAGGCAAATCCGTGAAGATGCCATCATACAGGCATTTAACCGGATGTATAACAAGCTAAAACAGAACAGCGGCTACATTCTTACCCCGGCGCTTAGTCAGCTGACTGACCTCAAATCCAAAATCACCATGAGCGATGGCAAGATCGGCTCCATCAACAAAGAAATAGCGGAACTCACCAAGCAGAGTCTGGTACTCAATCGTCTTCGGACGAAAGGTTACATGGACTCTGTTATTTTTATGCAGAAAACCAATGAGATCAACCAACAGCTCGACTTGCTCAAGCGCAACCGCCGCAGGCTGATGGAAAGCGATGCGGATGACCAGATAATCTGCGACTGCCGCTTGTTGATCGGCATCATGGAACAGGGTGCGCCTTTCCTCGCTGACTTTGACGAAATGCTGTTTTACAGCATGGTGCATCACATCGTGGTCACCGAGCAGGACAAGCTGCGGTTCCATTTGCTTGGCGGTTTTACATTAACCGAACCGCTTCCGGGGGAGGTGTTCGGACGATGAAAAAGAACCGCTATCTCCCCTTTGGCTACCACATCCAAAACGGTGTGCTGTGCATCCATAATGCCGAGGCCGCTGTGGTGCGCCAGACCTTTTTGGATTATCAAAGCGGACAGTCCTACCGGTTGATTGCTGAAAAATTGACTGCCAAGAAAAACCCTTATTTAGAGAACCGTACCGACTGGAACAAACACATGGTCAAGCGGATGCTGGAAAACCCCCGATACTGCGGCGGCGATCATTTTCCAACGATTATCCCCTCCGACACGTTCGGGGCTGTAGCCGCCCTCATCGGGCAGAAAGGCCAAGGGGAACGTATCCCCGATGAACTGGATATCATCCGCAGAAAAGCGATTTGTGCGGCTTGTGGAGGCAAATACAAAAGGGATGGCAGAAGCAAGAAGTATGAAGCGTGGTGCTGCTCCGCCGAGGGGCGCATAACACCAAAGCGCATCTCCGACCAAATCCTGCTGGACAGCGTAACGGCGGCTTTGAATATCATCATCGCCGATCCGAGTCTGCTGGAGCCTTCCCCAACGCCACAGCATCCCCATTCTCTGGATGCCACCCGGACAGAGAATCAGATCAACCGGGAATTGGAAAAAAGCGAGGTGGACAGCGACTACATCAAGCTGCTGATTTTCAGCTGCGCCGCCGCAAAATACGATACTTGCCCTGACCGGGAGCCGGAATACTTAACCCGCCATTTGAGGTCGGTATTTGAGCAGGAACAGCCGCTGGAGGCTTTTTCTCCCCGGCTTTTTGAGGCCACCATCAAACAGGTTCTCATCGAACCCGATGGCGGCCTAACCCTTCGCATGAACAATCAAATACTCGTCCACTACGGGGCAGGAAAGGAGTAACCGATATGCAGACACAAACCATCGCCCCTATGCAGAAGCGGGTGGATCTGATTCCTGCCAATGTGCTGGTGGGCAAAGCCAGCACCAGAAAGAAAAAGCTGCGTGTGGCGGCCTACTGCCGGGTCAGCACCGAGCAGGAAGAACAACAGTCCAGCTACGCTGCGCAGATTGCTTATTACACCGACAAAATATCCCAAAACAAGGATTGGGAGCTGGCCGGGATATTTGCTGACGAGGGCATCACCGGCACCAGCACCAAAAAGCGTGACGAGTTTCTCAAGCTCATGGCGCTCTGTGAAAAGGGCAAGATTGACATGGTGCTGACCAAATCGGTCTCCCGATTTTCGAGGAACACGCTGGATGCCATCACCTACATCCGCAAGCTCAAAGCCAAGGGCATCCCGATCATCTTTGAAAAAGAGGGCATCAACACCATGCAGATGGCCAGCGAAATGGCGCTGTGCTTTCTCAGCGGCTTTGCACAGGCCGAGAGCGAGTCCATCAGCCGCAATGTGACATGGGGCAAGCGCCAGAGCTTCAAGAACGGCAATGTGCCGTTTCAGTATAAACGCCTGCTGGGTTACGAAAAAGGTGAGGATGGCCAGCCCAAGGTTGTGCCGGAGGAAGCGGAAATGGTCAAGCGAATATTTCGCAGCTATTATGCCGGAGCCAGCATCAGCAAAATCAAAAAGTCGCTGGAAGCGGACGGTATCCCATCTCCCACCGGCAAAGAGAAGTGGTCGCCGGGTGTTCTCCAGTATATGCTCCGAAATGAGCGCTACATCGGCGATGCCCTGCTGCAGAAAACCTATGTGGTGGATTGCATTACCAAGGAAACCCGAAAAAACAACGGTGAAATCCCGCAGTATTATGTAACTGGAAACCATGAGCCGATTATTTCAAGGGATTTATTCAATCTGGTGCAGGAAGAAATCGCCCGGAGAGCCGGAAAACGCAAGGTAGCGCAAAAGGCTGTGAAAACAGAGAGAGGAAAATACAGCAGCAAGTATGCGCTGACCGAGCTTCTCAGCTGCGGTGACTGCGGAACTCAGTACCGCAGGGTCACGTGGGCGAGGGGCGGCAAGAAAAAGGTGGTCTGGCGGTGCATCAACCGCTTGGAATACGGCACGAAATACTGCAAGGAGTCCCCCACCCTTGAGGAAAGCAGACTTCACACTGCCATCGTGGCCGCCCTGAATTGTTTGGATAATGATAAACTGGATGTCATGGAAACCCTCCGAGCCGGTCTGCAGCTTGCCTTGGGTACGCAGGAGGGTGACAGCTTCAATGAGGGTGCCATCCAAAACCGCATTGCGGAACTGCAGAGCGTGATGATGGATTTGGTGGAACTCAGCTCCAAGTCCAGTGCCAGTGCAGATTATTTCGATGCCAAGTTTGAAGAAATCTCCACCGAGATCAAGTCGCTGCAGGAGCAGCTGGGCAAACACAAGCAGCAAACACTGATCACGCAAAATACCAAGGCCAGAATAGGCGAACTGCTGGCCATCATGGAGCAGCTCGACCTGAGCGTTAAAGAGTATCGTGACGATGTGGTCAGGGCGATCATCGCCAAGGTGGTGGTTTTATCCGCCGACCGCATCCGGGTCACCTTTGATGGCGGTGTAGAAATGGAGATGGAACTGCCGGGTGAATGAAAATGGCATTAGAAGCCGCCACAAAGCTGGCGGTTTTTCTACTTTGGTCGGAACTTTCGCTGTTTTTCAATTGGTTTCACCATAATACTGTGAATATTTCCATATTTTACACTAAACAGATTGCTTTATTCGCTACTGCGATATATAATATATACAATCTTTATTTTGAAAAGGATAGTTTTAATGGACTATATCACAGTGAAAGATGCCGTTGAAAAATGGGGAATCACACCACGCCGGATACAGGTGCTTTGTGCGCAGGGCAAAATACCGGGCGCTGTTCGGTTTGGGGTTGCTTGGGCGATACCTAAGGATGCAGTGAAGCCTAAGGACGGTCGATGTAATAAAAAAAAGCCAGAGTAGATTAATGTTATATAAAATTAATCATGTATAATATTTTTGTGGAGGGAGTGACATCATGACTAGCCATCAAGCATCAGAACAAATGATAGGTTATCTTTATCAAGCTAGGTATGCATTGTACCTTTTATTAAATAATGATGATGAGCAATCAGAAATTAGTATTGAAAAATTTGATGATGTAAGCTTTGGAAACGGTGATACTCCTGAAATCATGATTCAACTCAAGCATCATGTAAAGGCTTATGGCGATTTAAATAACGCAAGTACAGATATATGGAGAACATTAAAAGTTTGGATAGATGCTATTAGTAAGCATCCAGATTTATTGTCAAAAACAAAATTTATGATAATAACTACTGCTTCGGCGCCAGAGGGCACAGCAGCATATTATTTGAAAACTGAATCACAAAAAAGGGATTCTCTTTTGGCTTACAGCATATTAAAAAAAGTTGCGGAAGAATCTCAGAACAAAGGTCACCAAAGTTATTATAAAGCATTTACCAGTATGCCAGAATCGCAAATTCAGCAATTGTTAGATTGTATTTATGTAATTGACAAGAGCAGCAATATTGTCGATGTTGAATCTGATATAAAAAAAGCCATTAGATATAGTAGCCTTCCTCAATATATTGATAAAATATGTGAACGTTTGGAAGGTTGGTGGTACAAAAAAGCAATAGAAGCTTTATGCTCAGAAACACCAATATTCATATCTCAGAGTCAAGTGCGTTCACACATAGTTTCTATAGGATTGGAATATGCACCCGACAATTTGCCTATTGATGTGGACGAATCCGAAAACTTCGAATTAGATGAGTTGTCTCCAAATGATCAAATATTTTATGAACAATTAAAGCTGATTTGCTTAGGAAGCAATAGACTGAGAATGGCAATTAGAGATTATTATCGTGCCTTCAAACAGCGAGCAAACTGGGTCAGGGAAGAATTGTTATATACAAATGAGCTGGACAAATATGAAAAAAAACTTATTGATGAATGGGAACATTCATTTTATGCAATGCAAGACGACTTGTCAGATTATGGAGATCAAATTACAGAAAATACTAAAGTATTAAATGCAAAAAAACTCTATAAGGAAATTGAAGAAAAGGATATACGTATTAGAGATCGCTGCAGTGATGCATTTGTAATGAGAGGCAGTTATCATATCTTAGCGAATCAGCTTAGAGTAGGATGGCATATTGATTTTTATGAGCGTTTGGCGCAATTATTAAAGAACTGAGGTGATTTATTTGAGGAATTGGGGGCTTAGGGCAAAGGAAGTCGCTTATTTACTTAATCCGGCGTTTTGTGGTAGGTTATTATACAGTTGCATTAAAACATATAATGAGATAACAAAAAGAGCTTTTCCATTTCCTCTTATTTATCTGATTCTTCCATTGATACTTCATAAAAAAACTAGAGAGTGCATATCAAGTCGTACACAATTGATCATATGGCAACAACGATATCCTGAATTATTGATAGGTTTTGCAGAGAGAACAAAAGATATGGTTCAAATAACCAATGAGGCTATGGAGTTTTTGCTCCAAAGTGGTGTCGTACTGTTAACGAACGCTGCAGAGCTTGAAATATCTCAAACGAGCCGACCACTCAGTAAGACAAAATATGTTAATGACGAAATCAGAGATTGCCTTAATAAAAGCGAACACGTTGCAAAATGGTTTGCTGCAGCAGGAAAAGTTGAAACAGTATATGTTGGTTTGGGGGTAAGACCATGATGCAGATACGAGAATTAGTCATATACGGATTAAATGGACAAGTAAGGCATTTGCCATTTCAATTAGGAAAAGTGAACATAATATCCGGAAAATCGAAATCCGGAAAATCGGCTGTAGGCGACATAATTGACTATTGCCTAGGCGGGAGTTCTTGTGATATTGCAGATGGCGTAATTAGAGAAAATGTGTCGTGGTATGGATTGCTATTGCAGTTTGATAGCGAAAGAGTGTTTGTAGCTCGCCAAAATCCGCCTCCTGGTCAACAGTCGACGGGATTTTGTTATATTGAGGTCGGAGAAAAGATTGAAGTTCCTGAAAAATGTGATTTTGTTTCCAATACTAATGTTGCTGGATTGGAGGAGGCCTTAACTAAGAGATTAGGCATTTCTGAAAATCTAAATATACCGCCGGACGGACAAAGCCGTGATCCTTTAGCAGCTAATATTCGACATGCATTATACTACTGCTTTCAAAATCAAGATGAGGTAGCAGCAAAAACTTTTTTATTTCATAAGCAGTCAGAGGATTTTATTACGCAAGCCATAAAAGACACTTTGCCATATTTTTTAGGTATAGTGAATGAGGAAGCGTTAGCCTTAGAAAATGAAAGAAGTATTCTAAAAAGAAGATTAGCAATTGAAAGACGTAGGCTAGAAGAAAATAGAATGCTTCAAGGAGGAGGCTTGCAAAGAGCCATTTCGTTAATATCTGAAGCAAAGTATGTAGGTCTCGTATACGATAATATTGAAGTGGATTATGATAGTTACGATTCTGTCTATAAAGTTTTAAAAAACGTGAATGAATGGACTCCTGTAAATGCTGAAACGGTTGGTATGGATCGTTTAAGCTTTTTACAGTCAGAACTAAAAAAAGCCGAGGATGAATTAGAACAACTGAATCAGGATATTAGTAATGCAAAAACATTTGCGGGAGAAACAAGCGGCTATGCAAATGAAGTCGAGCATCAAAAAATTAGGCTAAGCTCAATTGGTTTATTCGAGCAACTTGATTTTAGACCGGATCATTGCCCCTTATGTGCCAATGAACTAGAAACACCTTTACCAAATATCGACATGATAAGAACCGCTATAAAAAACCTAGATGACAATATACAAAATGTTACCCGGGAAAAACCGAAATTACGAAAATATATTGACTCCCTTGAATCAGAGAGGGAAAAAACACGGCAAGACATTATCCAAGTAAAGTCTGAAATTGATGGCATTTATACTCAGAATCAGGATGCCATTGCATTAAAAGATTTAAATTCTAGGCGTGCAAAAGTAGTTGGTAGAATTAGTCTATGGCTGGAAAGCGTAGAGCAACATGATGACTCTACAGGTAAAGAAAAAGTCATAAAAAAGATTGAGGATAGAATATGTGAAATTAATGAAACGTTAGATAAAGACTCACTAGAAGATCGTAAGCAATCTGTATTATCACGAATATCTGTAGATATGACTGAATGGGCTAAGGAGCTGAACTTAGAACATTCGGATAACCCATATCGTCTAGATATGAACAAAGTTACAGTTATTGTCGATAAAGCTGATCGCCCTGTTCCTTTAAAACAGCTCGGCAGTGGATCAAATTGGGTTGGGATACATCTAATAACTTACTTTGCGTTACATAAATATTTTATTACGCTTAAAAGGCCAGTGCCTAATTTTATATTTTTGGATCAACCTTCACAAGTATATTTTCCATCTGAGTTAGATGAAAAAAATACAGATTGGAATATGGTTGGCACCTTATATAACTTTATATCCGATAGGGTATCGGAACTAAAACAAAAGCTTCAAGTCATAATAGTAGATCATGCTAACCTCAAAAATGAAAGTTTCCGTAACTCTGTTATTGAAGATTGGTGGAATGAAAATAACTTGATACCGGAAGATTGGTACAAAAAATAGATTATTAACAATGCTTTTGGCCTGCATCTATTTTGTACTAACGACACATTAAAGCCTGTAACCGCAAGAGGTTGCAGGCTTTCGCCTTTACTATTGCCTTTCGCTTTTCCGCTTCTTCCGGTGTTTGTTCTATCCAGCTATACAATCCGGCTTTTTTAAGTAAATCGCCGTGC
>JAAYKC010000073.1 GCA_012522645.1 Thermoplasmatales archaeon | reverse complement strand
GCGGCTATCTTGTCAACGGCACGCACTACGTCCGGAGGGATCTTCGCCCCTGTGCATACCATCTTGCCGGATCCGAACAGAAGGACCACGACCTTGGGGTCATCCAGTCTGTAGACCAGGCCGGGGAACTGCTCAGGTTCGTACTCCACCTTCTCCAATCCGAGGGTGATGGCCACCGTGTTGAGGTTGATCTCCTGTCCGAGATCGGCGGATGCAACGATGTTCTGCACCTCTATCTTCGGGTCGACCGTGATGAAGATGTTCGCTTTCTTGAGGTCCTCTTTCACCTGCGCTATGGCCGCCTTAACATCCAGGTAGCTCTTCGCTCCGGTGCAGACGACCTTGCCGCTCCTGAACAGCAGGGTGGCGGTCTTGGGTTTCTTCAGTCTGTAGACCAGACCGGGGAACTGCTGGGGGTTGTATTCCGCTCCGTCGAGGGCATCCTCGATAGCGTTAAGGTCAAGTTCCTGCTCCAGGGAAGTGGAGGCCACAACATTCTCAATATTCATCTTTGACATCTGATCACCTTTAAGAGTGTATTTAAAGGGTATTTATATACATTTGCTAAGGATGGCCTGCGGGCGTGACTTTTGAAAAGCGGTATCATACGAACCGGGCGGAGCCGGGGAAACGTATTTTAATGACAGTTTGATGAAGGGCCGATAAACATGTCCGAAGGATGCCCGATAGAGATACACGGTCTGAGAAAGGTCTACGGCAGCTTCATCGCCGTGGATGACCTGAATCTCAATATCGAGAAGAACAGCTTCACGGGATTCCTCGGACCTAACGGTGCGGGGAAGAGCACAACGCTCAAGATCCTCACCAATCTGACGAAGGCCACGGAAGGCAACGTCTACATCAACGGCATAGATGTCAATGCGGACCCGAAAGCGGCCCTCAGAGGCACTGGCACAGTCGTCGAAACTCCCGAATTCTATACTTACCTGACGCCTGCGGAGACCTTCCGCTACATAGGTCAGATAATCGGGATGAGCTCCGAATCCATAAAGACCCAGACGGATGAGATCCTTGAAGAGGTCAAGATGACCGAATGGAAGGATAACAGGATAGGCACATTCTCCAAGGGAATGAGGCAGAGGATCGCCATAGGGCAGGCGCTTCTGGATGATCCCGGCGTCATAATCCTGGACGAACCGACATCCGGCCTGGATCCCAGAGGGACCGCCGAGATGAGGCAGATCCTGAAGAACATCAGGGACAGCGACAGGGACCTCACCGTGCTGATGAGCTCCCATATGCTGTACGAGGTCAGCGACCTGTGCGACCGTGTCGCGATGATAAACCACGGGAAGCTGCTGCTGCACGACAGCCTCGATAAGGTGATGTTCAGCTCCGGCAGGAAGATAATCCTCCGGACCGTGGGCAGCATCGATGAGGCCGTGTCGAAACTGAGGGGCCTCGATAACATATCCGACGTATCCGTTCAGGGGAAGGAGATATCAGTCCATCTGGACGGTGACCGGGAGGACCAGGTCCGGCTGATGAAGGACGTCGTGGCACTGGATATAGGGATATACAGCCTGGCTCAGAGCGGGAACACGCTCGAGGACAGGTATCTGGATCTCATAAAGGAGTCGAGGTGATATGATGACAGAAGGATTCTCAGACGATTTCAGACAGGCATACGTTGTCGCTAAGAACGAATTCGTGAAGTACCTCCGGGGCAGGAAGATCGTGCTGGTGGGG
>JAAYKC010000007.1 GCA_012522645.1 Thermoplasmatales archaeon | reverse complement strand
TGCCGAAGGCATCCGACAGCGCATGCGAGATTCCGGACTGCTTTGCGAGTTCGAAAAGCAGATGATACTGACCGAACGTCCTGCTTTCAACGAGGATGTTCCTCTGCTTCTCCGGCAGCAGGATGCCGTTCTCGTCGCACGGGCCGATATACGTCCGTTTCTGCCTGCATTGTTTCTTCTCCGGATCCCAAACGCCTTCGGATTCGTAAAGATAGTGTTTTCCTTTGATCTTCTGAACGGTTCGGAATGTCATTGTTATTAGTTATGACAATGAACTATATATAGATTGCTTCGGGAAAACCAATGGCCAGATAGGAAAAAACGACCTCTCGGTCAGGGCCTTGTCATAACGTTACACGGAACTGGCGTTCAAAAGAAAATACGGCTCTCTGATCAGGTATCGGAGTCCGTCTAATAGATCGCCATCCCCACCATCCGTTTCGGAAGAAGCGATCTCCAATGAACGGACATATTCATCATCCAGTTCCAAGAGGACAAGCCCTGACGAATACACAGTGATCTCTATGCTGGGATTATATTCCCCGTATTTGATTTCCGTTTTTATCTTAGTAATGCCGTAATCGAACTCTTTAGGAACGTTGAATTTAACGCTCATGGCACTTTGGGGATCTGCATCATCGCAGTACACTTCCTGCGGCAGCTTACTCAGTCTAGATAGGAAGTCTTCCTTCGGAAATTTCATTTCCAAAGTCGGATAGGTATGCGGGATCCAGCCATAGAGCTTCATGATGTCCCTATTGGGTTTCAGCCAGATCTTTTAGTACGTTTGCTGAGCCACTTAAGATACTCTGTTCCGTCCTTTGTAGTCTTAAGAGTTTCCCTCAGTTTATCGGTGATACCGCATCTCAGATAACCCGAATCCTTTAGAGCCCTTATTGTGTCCTTGTCGTGCTCTCCCGAACGCACTCTGCCTTCTCTGTAATATTCGAGTATTTCTGACTCTTCGCTAAAAGGAAATGAGCCAGGGCAGGAATATGATCTGTTTGACCGAGCTTTCATTATCGCTACCGCCTATACTAACGACCTGTAACAAGTATATGCACGCTATATATAGTATTTGTCCAAGCAAACGTGTTACAAAGCTCTAACATACATGGGATCACCGTCTGACACACCCATTAAAGGACGTAAGAGCCAGACGACTGTAGGCAGAAGATGCATCACCGAGTATATTAGAAATTTGTCTCATTGTAATGAGAGACCGATGATATGTATTATGAATATCTCTGATGTACCATAAGTACTAACACTCAAAAGAGTCCGGGAAAAACGAGCAAAAAGAAAAAATATATTCCTTACCCCATGATATAACATGTCCGAATATCATATTCCATCATGATAATCCGCTCTCTCGTGAATGTATCATACTCAATAAGTTGCAGCTGACAAATGAACAAGATCTCCGATAATATCTCATATCCCCTGAAAACGCTACGAGCATTACTGTTGTCGCAAGTCCAATTATTTAAATCACGGGATTAATCACCGTTTCATGACTGACCTGAAGGACGTATGTCCCGACACAGATAAGCCTGACGTGTTCCAGAGAGCAATGAACTTCTGCCTTTCCTCAGACTCCCGGGATCCCATAAAGATCCTGAAGATCCTGATGAAGGACCCTGACGTGCCCTTCCACGGCCCCGTCCACCATTCCCTGGTGCCCTTCGCCGTCCTGACAGCTTACAAGAACAGCGGCGGGGACATCAACCTCGCGGAAGCCATGGAGAAAGCGCATAAACGCGGCTCGATCATACCGGCGGCCGTCTGCGGCCACTGGGGCGCATGCGGCGCCGCCCTGGGATGCGGGATAGCCTTCAGCGTGATAACCAACGACGGCCCGCTGACCGGGGACGTCTGGAGCAAGGACCAGATCATGGTGTCCGACTGCCTCTCCAAGATAGCCGGGTACGGAGGGCCGAGGTGCTGCAAGAGGGACGCGTATCTCGCCATACCTCTGGCCGCCGAGTACTTCAAGGAGTACCTCGGAGTGGAGATGGAGATACCCGAGAAGATCAAGTGCTACGTGTCCGAGAACAACCCGGTATGCCTGAAGGAAGTGTGCCCTTTCAACCCCAACCACAAGGGCTGAGCACCTCCGTACCGGGAGAAGGGAAGCGAAGGATTAGATAATCCCCGTGCATACCGCGTACCGTTGATAGGATTCGAAGAGCTCAGCCTGGCGTTGACCATAGTCACGCTTTTCCTCGTGGTGGTCTCAGTGCCCACTCTGGCACTGACCGTGAGGAGCTCATCCAAGCAGCTGAAGCGCTATCAGCTGCTGCGGTCCCTGGCCGACGTGGGGGATGCCCCCGTCCACATACAGAGGGAATGGGACAACATCAGGAGCACCATCGGCTACACCACGGCGGTGGTGGAGGATATAGAGAGGCTGGGGGCCACCAGGCCCGTCATCTTCCAGATACAGATAGCCAGCGTCCTGACGGCGCTGCTCCTCATCACCGGTCTCATCTACGGCTTCATGACCGACGGCGTGGCCGTCTTCATGCTGATCATGCTGGCCGCCTGCCTCCTCTCCGTGAGGTACGGCAACATCAACATCAACAGGCATGTGGAGGAGTACAGCAGGGTCCTGAAACAGCTGGAGGAGAACGGCAGCGGCTCCAATATGTACGGGTGAGTCCGCAACGGTTTTTAATGCCGCCGAGCATGGCACCGCCATGACAAATGTGACTCTGCACACCAACGCCGGGGATATCGTCCTCAGGATGTACGACGACATGCCCGTGACCGCAGGCAACTTCATCAAGCTCGCCGGGGAAGGCTTCTACAACGGGACCGTCTTCCACCGCGTGATCAGGGATTTCATGATACAGGGCGGGGACCCTACGGGAACCGGCACGGGCGGGCCCGGATACTGCATAAAGGACGAGTTCGTCAAAGGGCACTCCAACGCCAGGGGCACCATCTCCATGGCCAACACCGGGCGTCCCGACAGCGGCGGGAGCCAGTTCTTCATTAACCTCGTGGACAACGGGTACCTGGACTGGGACAACCCCCAAACGCCGTCGGCTCACCCCGTATTCGGCGAGGTGGCGGACGAGAGCAGCATGAAGGTCGTCGATGCCATCGGCACCGCCAAGACCGGAAGGGGTGACAAGCCGGTGAAGGATGCCGTCATCGAGTCGGTGACCGTGTCCGAGTGATCATGACAAGGCACGTGAGGGAGGCCCTGGGGAAGGCCAGAATAGTCATCGAAGACGGCAGGGTGACCGAGATTGGCGAACCTGTCGTGAGATACTGCCCCCTCTTCGACAAGCACCGCGGTATAAAGGAGTTCAACGAGGCCACG
>JAAYKC010000072.1 GCA_012522645.1 Thermoplasmatales archaeon | reverse complement strand
TCGGGCTCTCAACCTCGGGGAACTCTAAGAATGTTATACTGGCACTGGAAGCAGCAAAACTATGCGGCGCCACAACAGTCACGTTCACAGGATCCGGCGGAAAGATGAAGGACCTTGCAGATGTAGCCGTGATCATACCCTCAACCGAGACTCCCAGAGTACAGGAAGGGTACATGGCGGCATGCCACATCGTGTGCGGGATGGTGGAGAGGGAGATGTTCGGCCCCAAGGCAGTGCTCATAGACAGAGACGACACGATAGCCCCGGACATCCCATATTGTGATGATCCTGAGAAATTCGATGTTTTTGATTATGCACCAGAGTCCATAAAGAAGCTTAATGACGCAGGCTATATGGTAATCGTCGTAACCAATCAGTCCGGAATAGGATGCGGATATTTTGATGTGGATACTCTTTCAAGGATCCATGTGAAGATGAAGAGCCAGATCGGAGAGGCGGGCGGTCACATAGATGTTATATTCTATTGCCCCCACAGTCCCGAGGAGAATTGTTCGTGCCGCAAGCCGGAGATCGGTCTCGGAGAGCAGGCAATAGAGAAGTATAGTATAGCTACATCACGGTCCTTCGTGATCGGCGACTCAGTAAGGGATGTAGAATTTGGAAAGGGGATTGGTTGCAGAACGTTCCAGGTGAACGAACGATTCACGCTCTCGGACGCAGTTTCCGAGATAGTGAAACTATAGGGCGGATTTTTGGGGATATCTCTTTCCAGCTGCTCAGAGTGCCTTCTTCATCAGCTTTGCCAGGGTTTTGCCATAAGGCTCGCTCTGCCTGAGCAATGACAGGATGACATCGGAGCTTAATTTAGATTCGCCACCTTGTCTGGTTCCGAACTCGAACATGATCTCTTCCACCTCCAGACTTTCCGGAGCGAATTTCATTAGATCGTAAAGAGCCTTGAACCCTCTCATCTCGAATTCCGAGGAATTGACGGATATGACTTCTTTGAAGACCTCCGTCCTTCCGCCGAAGAGGCCGCTCATGATGTCACCGGACCTTTTCTTGTTCCTGAGCCAAAGGGTCTGAACGGCAAGAAAATGAGCTGCCCATGATGCCACCCACCGAATCGGCGAAAGTGCGGTGCGCTCCTTCCTTACGCCTATGCACAGATCGGCCCCATTCTCCAGTTCTGAGCAGATACTGCCAACAGCCGAAGGAGGATGCTGGAAATCACAGTCCATGTTCACGAAGTATTCTGTATCAGTTTCCATTATCCCCTGGAATATACTTGCCGACAACCCCCTGTCCTCAGGTTCACGGACAAAGAATCTCACCAGCGGATCGTTCAGTGCTTCCACCAATTCTTCGGATCCGTCATCGGAGTTGTCGTCCATTATGAGAATCTTATGGTCGGGGTACATCTCCCTGAGGGTTCCCACCATTCTTGCTATGTTCTCTGATTCCCTGAAAGTAGGCAGGATGATCGTACATGCTCCCGTCAACGCAATCCCCGTTAACTATTCGGGAACGACTATATCATATATTCGCAAACATATGCGAGCGCGGAGCGCGGACATGTACGTCATATCGCTGGTAGTCAAAAATGAATTCGGAGTCATGCAGAGGGTCATGGGCGAATTCACCAGGAACAAGATCAACGTTGAGACGATAGTCGTGGGAACATGCGAACTGCCCAACAAGGCACGCATGGTGCTCTCCGTACTCGACAGGGAATCCGCTGAGACGGCCGTCGGACGTCTTCAGAAGCTACAGGACGTATACTGTGTCCAGATAGTCGAACCCCCGAACCAGTCCGCTTATGCGCTGTTGCATACCGAGAACGGGAATGTAGGCGTTGTTGGCGGATCTGCGCAGGTGGATGAGATAATAGAGCGTGCTAAGCCTGAGAAATACGTCAAGGCGCTGAACGCTCTCTAGCTGAAAGTGATGGATATGAAGAAAACAGAAAAGATTTGGCTTGACGGGAAGATGGTCAGGTGGGAGGATGCGAATGTTCACGTCCTGTCCCACGGTCTTAACTACGGAACCTCGGTCTTCGAGGGGATACGTGTTTACCAGACGGACAAAGGCCCTGCAGTATTCAGATTGAGGGACCATATGATGAGGCTGCAGGAAGGCTGCAGGATCATGGCCATACCTCTGGAGTTCGGCGGCAAGAAGTATGAATTGGATGAGCTCATCGAGGCTGTGAAGCAGGTTGTCAGGGAGAACAAGGATGTGGATTACATCAAGCCGTTCGTCTTCCTCAGAGGAGAGAACGTCGGATTGAACCCCGTCAACGTTCCTGCGTCTATGTCCATAACCGGAGTCAACATGGGCATGTACCTCGGCAAGGATGCGGCGGCGGGCGCCAAAATAATAACATCCTCCTGGCACAGGCCCGATAACCTCAGCACCCCCGCAGGTGCGAAGATCGGCGGCACATACGTCACGTCCTGTCTCGCCAAGAGAGAAGCGGTCGAACAGGGTGCCAGTGAGGCGGTCATGCTCAACGGCAACGGCTACGTGGCGGAATGCACGGGAGAGAACATATTCATCTACAAACGCGGCAAGATCTACACCCCGAAGCCTTCCAACAGCATATTGGAGGGCATAACCCGCAACTCCGTGATACAGGTCGCCAGGGATCTGGGCTACGAGGTCATTGAAACTGATATAAGCAGAGTAGAGCTCCTGACCTCGGACGAAGTATGGATGACCGGCACTGCGGCCGAGGTGGTCATCGTGACGACGATAGACAACCGTCCCGTCGGTAACGGTAAGCCGGGGAAGGTTGCCACGGAGCTGCAGAAGAAGTTCGCGGATATCGTGCGCGGCAAGGATGCAAAGTATTCCTCTTGGACAGAGCACGTAAACTGAGGGGGTTCAACCCCCTCTTCAAAGAGGATCTGTCATCCCTGTGACTGGTTCGTTACGGGCGAAGACCCAAAATATGAAGACTGGCTATATTTGGCAACCTGACATTTCCAAATTCCTTTCAATAATCACTATTCTGATTCTGCAGGAGAGTTGCGGCAACTTTATCCAGCATAATCCATGAAGCCGGAGGATTAGTCATCAGTTATGCCGCTCTTTCTTTTTCTGATATAGGTTGCTGCAAAACTTGCTATTATGATGATGAATACGAACAGCAGGGTGTATAAGGTGGCATCATCGCTGCTGAAGTACTCAAAGAAGAAATTGCTCATCAGCATCATCATCCCGTATTTCAGAATGCATCCGATCACAACATAGAACATCGCCTTGGAGAACTTCCAATCATCAATTATGCTTATGAATGCCCCTGCGAAAGGTATCATCGGTGCGACACGGTTGATGAGCAGTGCTCTTTCATCACTCACAATCAAGAATTTTATGTATTTGTCAACTATATTTTTTATTCTCCGTGGAACATGTATGTGCTCCACTACCCAATACAAGGTAGTGAAACCTATTATTTCGGCGATCACCGCTACCGCCAGAAGCTGCAGTCCGAAAGCCAAGGTCGGCTGATAGATGAACCCCACTATGAAGAACAGTTCCGGGAGTGTTGGGAATATGAACGCATCTATCAAGAAGATGAGGAATACACACAGCAGCATTCCAACACTGCCGTATGGTCCGAATATGCTGTATATCCAATCACTTATGAACAAACCCGGCACGCCCCTCGGTTACTTCGCTCAATACCGTCCCCACTATTTTAGCATTGATTCGCCCCGTGAACGGTATCGTCAAAGGAAGAATCTCTTCCCGTATACGATGTGGTCTCCGCCGTAATATACGTATGCAGTCGCAGATCCAGACACGGTGGCCGAACCTGCATAAGAATCTTGGAATGAACCCGTCTTATATTCTATTGATCCAAACGAATCCGGTGTTATACCGGAACAAACCATCTGTGCCAGAGATACTCTCACTTCTCCATCCAGACCGCCTCCGAGCACTGCCACCATACCACTGCCGACAGATGCGACGGAGATGCTTGAGAAATCGTCATTTTGGAATCCCAGATACAAAGTGTCAGGAAGGCCCAGCATCAGGCCTCCGCGCAGGTTGCCGGCATTCATGGAGAGCATCCTCCCGATATCTCTGTTCTCAGACGGCACGGATCCCTTGCCGTTTTCGGTATTCACCGACCGGATGCCGAAGAATCTCGTTCCCGGATCAGAGAGTTTTATTATTTGTCCACCCTCTCCAATGTAACACGAATCCAGGATGCCGCCCGCCCAGTAGAGCACGCCTCCTCCATTGACCCAGTCCACTGCTGTACTGTTCACATCAGAGAAGACCGTCGGCGGTAATATGCCGGACACGACTATGATGCCGACAGCGGCTCCGCTCTCCATAAGATCGGCGATTTTGTCCGCATCGACGATGGTCGGTCTCTCTGTATTGCGTTTATCAAACTCGAGCATGAGCTGGTTGATGAAGGCCCTTTGTTGGCTGTGAGATTGATATGAAGTGAATCCCTCATCATAGTAGATATATATCCCATCAAAATCAGTTCCGTTCTCGAAGATAGTTACAGAGTATTCTACCGCCGCCGATGATGAAAGCTCATACTCTATATCGTCCCCGATTCTCTGCATTTCGGATCCGAAGGAGTTGGGATTGGCCCAATATGTTATTCCCTGACCGACCATCAGGAAAACGGTCAGTATGATGGATACGGTCACAAGAGTACGTTTATCCATTTATGCTGTGCCTCCTTCTCAGATAGACAAACAGGAAGATCATCCATAACCCTATGCCCTCCATCACCCCTGTTATGATGAAGAGTAATTTTTGGAGCGAGATCCCAAGCACCGATGTGTACATGGATTCCATGAGGGATATCACGGTCCCGAGATCGATGATATCCGTGTAAGCACCCAGACTCAAGAGCACAGAGAAGTGGCTGGTGGAGAATGCGAACAGAACGGCACCGACGGTCATGACCGCCCACGGAATGATCAGCTTGCGGTCATTTACGACTATGCGGTACGCAAGGAACGGTATGATTATCAGGAGATACTGCGGAGAAGGTATCCACATCAAAGACAGTGCGGTTGTGACGAGAGCCAGAAGGAGAAGTCTGTCATCGAGCCTCTCCTCATCCATGCCCTTGCCGCCGGCATACATTCTGTATCCGAGATAGGAGATGAAGGTCAGGATAAAAAATTGGGCAATGATGACGATCATCATACCTGTGGAAGAGAGCAGAGAGAACAGATCAAGCCCGTCCCCGGTGCCTGTAGACACACCTCCTATCCGTGAAGTGATGAAAAAGAACGACTCTATGAACGTCCCGTCCAACAGCATAGGGGCGTACATGAGTAACGTGACGATCAGTATTCCGCCGGCTCCCCTTGTGAGATTCTTTACTATTGCGCTTTTATTGCCTCTATACCGGGCCGCGATGTATGCTATAAAAACAATCACGAGATATGCCGGGAACAGCTTGGTGAATGTCGCGGCGGCGATAGACACGCCCGCAAAAAGATAACGCTCCTTACGAAGAAGCATTACGGCAAGGAGCATGAACATCACGGAGAAGGTATCGAACGTTGCATGCACCGATGACGCATAGATGACGATGGGGCAAAGGAACCATAATGCTGCGCCGGCAGCAGCTTTGCGCTCATCCCCAGTCTTCTCTTTTATGAGGGAATAGAGCATCCATGTGACCAATAAATCTGAGATTACCAAAGGCACCTTCATCAGAACGTTGAATTCAATAGTCGTCACGATGGCGGTGGATGTGTAGCTATTCTTGAAAAGATGCAGGCTCGGAAGCAGCTCTTCAAAGAAACTGCCCATAGAGGACAGTCCGAGCAACATGTTCCCGACAGAACCTACAGCCCCCAAGATGTAACCCCAAACCGGTGAATAATAGTAGCCGGGCAGATCATATAATCCGTTCCCGCTCATGATATTCTGTATGGTCGTTGCCCAGAATGAGATGTCGTATGCGTAGGTCAGCAATGGCATCAGGATCAGACGTATCGCAAGACCTATCATAATTACCAGGAAGAGGGGGTGTTTGACCGAACGTCTGAAACGTTCTGCATAGAAATTGTCTGCCTCCCCGCGCCCCATGCCATTCGTATTACTAATTGCCACCTTTATACTTTGTTACATTCGTGCGATGTATAATTAATGAAAATAACAGTGAGGTGTTAATGAGAATTGTTATGGTTACGGACAGCTTCTATCCCACTCGGGACGGAGTGGTGACTTCATTGTGCATAACCAAAAAAGGTCTGGAGGACCGGGGCCATGAGGTTTTCATCGTAGCGCCGGATCCCGGAGAGAAGCACAGGCTTCCCGGTGTGCATTATTTCCCGGCTGTGCCGTTCAGCAAGTATGAAGGGTACTATGTTCCGATATTCCCGTCTAACAAGAGGGAGATATTGGAATCCCTGGACGTTGATATCATACATGTGCACGGTGTTGCCGTAATGGCCCTGAAAGCGCTGATCGCCGCAAGAGCGATTAAGAAACCTCTGGTACTGACGTTCCACACGTCCGTCGGTGATACGATGCAGTACTATTCGCCAATAAAGATGCCCAAAGGGATCTCCGACAAGCTCGTATGGACGTATCTCCGGAACATCCTCAAACTGCCGTTCGCCGTTATAGCGCCCACAGAGCCAGTAGCCGAAGAGCTGGAGAGGATGGGCGCGAGAACGAAGAGGACGGCAGTGATTCCTACAGGATTGGATGTTGATCGGTTTACCCCGTCCAACGACGGGGCGGCAGTGAGGGATAAATACGGCCTTGAAGGGAAGAAAGTACTGATACATGTAGGCAGGATTTCCTTCGAGAAGAATCTGGACAAGGTCGTTGAAGCGATGCGACTGATCGATGATGTGGTTCTCATGATAGTGGGAAAGGGTCCGGCCGAGGATATGATAAGGAAGAAAGCCGAAGATGCCGGAGTGGAGGACAGAGTGATATTCACGGGCTTCGTATCAGATGAAGACCTTCCCGACTATTATGCCGCTGCAGATGCCGCGGTATCCGCCTCAAGATTCGAGACCCAGGGGCTGTCGATAATGGAGGCCATGGCCACAGGTCTTCCCGTGGCCTGCGTCAACGAGAGAGCCTTCAGATCCTTCCTGGAGGACGGTAAGAACGGATTCCTCTTCGAGGAAGATATGCCTGATGCGATCAGAAAGGCTCTGAACGCATCTTCGGATATCAGAGCGGAAGCGAGACGGACAGCAGAGAGATTCTCCGTCACCGCCGCGGCAAAGAAATTGGAAGACCTTTACAATGATGCGACGGCATCTGCCGGTGAGCAGGAATGAACAGTGAGGCATTCACCATCACAGATATGCATATCGACGCCCGTACTGCAACCAGCAGAATCCTGCAAAGGGCGATAGGAATAAGTTCGGCAAGAATCGTTAATACAGAATAAGGTGAATTTATGAGAATAGTGGATGTGAACCCCTTCTTTCATCCTTTCAGAGGAGGAATCGAGATGAGGATGAAGGATACGAACAGACTCCTTGCGGAACGGGGGCACGACGTGACCGTGGTGACGGGAAGGCTTCCGGGGACTGCTGAAGAGGAGCTCATGGATGGTTACAGGGTCATACGTTTGAAATCTAGATTCATGAATATATACAACCCTCCTTACATATCATCGAAGAACGTGCTCGAGACACTGAACGATCTGGATGCGGACGTAGTCAATTATAATTACAGATGGGCACCGTCGTACAACAAGGACCTGGGAGCCTACAGGGGTCCGAAGGTCTTCACGGATCATAACACCTGGGGGGAGGGCGTGGGCATCCAGTCAACGCTGTCCGGGATCAACGATGAAATGTTCAGGAAGCACATGGAGACGTTCGACCACATAATATGCGTGAGCGAGTATCTGCGCAGGGACCTGATCGAAAGGGGATTCTCCGGTGCGGACATATCAACAGTGCCAAACTGCCTGAACGGACTGCCTGAGATGGGAGAGGAGGGCGATTTCATACTCTCTCTGGGGCGTATAGTCAGGGTAAAAGGTCTGGATTATATGGTAGAGGCGATGAGGGACATAGATTCCAGACTAATCATATGCGGCAAAGGGCCCGATCTGAACAGGATAACGAAGCTGGTCTCCAGAAACGACCTGGAGGACAAGGTTGAGATTCGGGGCTGGGTCAGTGATGAGGAGAAAGTGAGGCTCATGGGCTCCTGTAAGATGTTCGTGATGCCGTCTCTGTTCGAAGCAATGGGTATAGCCGCTTTGGAAGCCATATCTTACGGCAGACCCATCGTCTGCACGGATGTCAACGGTCTTCCGGAAACCGTCGGAGAGGCTGCCCGTATAGTCAGGCCGAAGGATCCGAAGGCAATATCCGACGCCGTCAATGATCTTCTGAATGACGGTGCGGAACGTGAGAGAATAGGGAAACTGGCACGTGCCCGGGCCGGAAGGTTCCTGTGGAAGGATCATATAAGCAGTATAGAGGAGATATACGAGAAGGTGGCCCGCTAGTTCTTCAGTCTTTCTATCTCTTCACAGATATCCTCATATTCCGGGTCATCCCGGGACATGCACTTCCTGTCCCATTTCTTTCCCATGATGACCATGCCCTTCTCGAACCCCATCTCGGATATTACATCGCAGATCCCTCTTTTCCTGAGGATCATCGCACCTACGCCGGTCATTATCAGCGCACCGACAGCGTCCATCACCGTATCCATGAGCGTATCGAAGGCATCTATGTCCTGCATATGATTGGATGAAACGATGAAGTCCACGGACCCCTCGAACATCTCCCATGCGTTCCCTATGGCGACGCCTATCAGGAATGTTGTGAGCAGGAATGCAGCCTTGGGCATCAAAGATATGCGGTTCGTGTGGCACTCAATGGCACCCAGTCCGATGAACACCAGCATTGTCACGAGCATCGAGGACAGTATGTGGGCGAACTTGTCCCACCACCAATAGTAATGATAGAATCCGAAGAACAGCGATATGCCGTACATCATCACATTCAGGGACATCAATATCGTGAGCCAGTATGGCGAAGTGAACCATCCTGCCCTCTTCAGCAGCGGCAGTATGGTTATGATGACCGCACAGAATATGTTGGTGAATCCCACATACCATGCCGTGGACACCCCGTAATTGTAACCCAGGAATCCCAGGGCCGAGAAGGTCAGCATGATCCCGGGGAAGACGAAAAGAATAATATTATCAAGAGGCCCCCATTTGCCAACTTTCATAGGTTTCCCTCCAGAAGGGTCTCCTTCGTAATGATCCTTATGTCGCGTTTCTTCATCATCCTGCGTGACAGAATGATGACCACAATCGATATCACGAATGAAGCAGCGAACTGAACGACGATGTCATTGTTGACGATGATCTCTGAACGTATGTCCTCTATTCTGATCAGATATGTGACGACGGCCGCAAAGGATGCGATGGCCATCGAGAACATCAGAGAGAATGTTGTGAAAAGCGCTTTATCCAAACGCATTCCCATGAATGCGATCATCTCTGCGATGATGAATATGGCCACGAATACGTACGGCAGCGTTTCCAGGAAAGCGGCAATCGCGTCTGTTGTGCCCAGGAAGGGCGAAAGCGTCCCGATCATCAATGCTATAAGGCCGATGACCATGATGCCGATCCTGAGGTGCTCCCCGCGGGTGACGGACCGGTATGAGGACACGCTGAACAATATCACGCATATGGCGCAGGACGTAATCGTGAGTGTCTCCATCCGATAGAAGTTCATTATCAGCAGTATGGCCGACAGTATCAAACCTGTCACGGAAACGATGCTGCTCCTGTTCATGATATCACGCAAATCTACCGGGGTAGATTGAGAACACGGATATATGTTTTCGCTCATATTCGATGCTGTTTCAGAAAGCAGCCAAGTTCGCAGCGGTGCAGAGGAGAAGACGTGATCGAGAGGACACGTGTTCGTGAATGGGCGTCGTCGTCTTCCTTATATATTCAGACAGTGCCATACTCTTTTCTCTCAGGACGGTGATCCTTTGAAACAGAGCAGGATTTGAGGAACAACCAATAAATACATCCATCGGATAGTGCCGTTGCTCTTCTGAGCCGATGAATAATGAAGGCGCAAGCCCGAAAGAGGTAATAGAATGTCTATATTCGTTAAATTTGAGACCCCGAAAGAGATTTCGGACAAAGCATACTCCCTGGCCGAGATAGCCAGGGACAGCGGGAAGATAAAGAAAGGGACCAACGAGGTCACCAAGGCCGTGGAGCGCGGATCCGCCTCCATAGTGATAATGGCAGAGGACGTGGATCCCCCGGAGATCCTGGCTCACATACCCGCCCTGTGCGAGGAGAGGGGCGTAGCTTACGTATACGTTCCCAACAAGATCGAGCTCGGCAATGCCATAGGCCTTGAGAAACCCACGGCATCCATTGCGATAACCGATGTCGGCAAGGGCAAGACCCTGTGCGACGACATCGTCAATGCGGTCAAGTCCCTGAAGAAGTAAGGTGATCTGACATGGTAGACGTTGACAGCATCCCGTCGGAAGTGGTCGAGATCATCGGCCGCACCGGAATGACGGGAGAGGCCACCCAGGTGAAGGTCCGTGT
>JAAYKC010000071.1 GCA_012522645.1 Thermoplasmatales archaeon | reverse complement strand
GCGATGCTCACCTCAGATTACATAATCGCAGAGCAGACGGCCCTCAAGGATGAGCTCACAGCCTCCGAATTCACTGCGCTCTTCGGGGATGTCGCCCCGAACGGCATGGATGACAGGGGATTCTACTACAGAACGGACGCATGCAGGATGATCGCCGACTTCTTCGGAACCCCGTTCACGACCGAGGTTCAGAGGATCTCGTACGACTCGTACACATGGGGCCTCGACTTCGAGCTTGTGGATATGAAGATCGTCAAGAACTCGTATGAGAACTCCCAATCTGCGCTTCGAGAGGTGTCCGGTCTCGACTATATGAACTATTTCGACGGCCGTGCGCTCTCAGATGCGCTGATGGCCGGCTCTAAGGTTTCTCTGTGGGATGCCGATAAATGGTTCGTTGATGCAAGCACATATTTCTGCACAGGCTACACCATCACCCTTGATGACGGGCCTTCGATCACGGACATAGACCGGATCTATGTAGATGTCGCAGACGGTGTCTGGCATATCATGTTCATAAACGAACACGGGAAAGATGTTGATGCATCAGACGCCGACATAGTCCTGACGATAGGCGGTACAGCCGTCGAAGAGGGCAAAGGATGGACCTACGACGGTAAGACACTGGTTCTTGAACGGATCATCACAGGAGACGTCCTGGTGTCCGTTCAATAGACATAAACCGTTTCGATAAACAATAACGGCCTTCCTCCGGGAAGGCCGTCATTCCATTTTTTTTGATCTGGTTGCGAATCACTTCTTCAGATCATGATAACCCGGATTGTAGGATATTATTTCCTCAGGGGATCTGAACTCAGTATGCTTTGCAGACGGCTTCGCATCATCTGCAGGATACCCCAATATCAGAAGTGCCACGGGCTCCAATTCATCCGGTATGCTGAACTCCTTCCTCAGGATCCCCGGGTCGAAATACATGACCCAGGTGGTTCCCAGGCCTATGGCCGCAGCCTCCAGCATCATGTGTGTCGTGACGATGCTCGCATCGATCTCCCCGCTGATCTTCCCGTCGTATGCACGTTTCCAGCACTCGTTCTTATTGTAGCTCACCAGAAGTGCCGCCGGCGCGTTGAAGTGATATCTCGTGCACTTCTGCAGCTTGGTCAGCGCCTCCTCGTCATTCATGACGAGTATGCGCTGCGGCTGATAGTTTACCGCAGTAGGCGCCAGATGGCCTGCTTCAAGGACCTTGTCCAGTTTCTCCTGCTCAACAGGCTTCTCCGCGAATTTGCGCACCGAATAGCGGTCCGCTGCCAATCTAAGAAAATCTATGTTGTCATGCATGTCGGATCCTCTGCATAACGCAGGATGTGTCCGTATTTGACGCATCCGCCTGATCTTCGGATCAGAAGACCGGGCGGACCTCTATCCCCGCAACCTGTGCCAGATCCTTTATCCGCCTCTCAGCGGACGGTGAGCCCCTGAACCTCATACGGGACAATCTCTCCGAGAGAAGGGGTCTGCTGTTCAGCGAGTCTATATAGATCAGTTTCACGCCCGTATCCGCCAGAGCGCTCACGAAAGCCTCCTCCTTCCCCTCCAGATGATTCAGGACGGGACCGACCAGTGCATATACGTCAATGCCCGCGTCCGCAAGTCTGCGTATAGTCTCCAGCCTCCTTAACGGCATCGGGGCTCCCGGCTCCGTCATCTTGGACTCGCGCTCACAGATCCCCGTTACCGTGATGCCCACCGTGCCCTCCATCTCCGACAGGAGATCAATATCACGAAGTATCAGATCCGATTTCGTATGCATATGTATCCTGAATCCCTGCTCCTTCAGCACCCTGAGGCACTGACGGGTCAGTTCCAGCTCCGATTCCGCAGGCTGATAGGGGTCTGTGACCGTGCCTATCCCTATTACCCCTTTGATGTTCGGGAGCTCCAGAGATAAACGTCTGGCTATGTTCATCTTGGCCTTCGGGACCCTCCAATCCTCCCACTTCGAATGGGTGACCTCCGGCGCATAGCAGTACACGCAGCCGTGGGCGCATCCCGAGTAAGGATTGAGGGCATAGTCCATATCCGGAAGCTTTGAAGGGGAGAGAGCACGCCTGCACTCCACGGCCTCGTAGGTCCCTGCGGAATCCGAGAAATCGAGAAGGCTAGAGATAATCCTCGATCCTCCTTTGAATCATCATATCCCTGAGGACACCGGAATTGGCGATCCACGTCTTCCTGGGTATGTCCATCACCTTGTCTACGTGGGACATCGCCCCTTCCAGGGAATCGAACTTGAAAGGCTTCATCTTCAGGGCGGCGCGGACGTTCTCCCTGACGTTCCATACGCCCACGGGCATCACATACCCGGGGTGCGCTTCCCTGAATATTACGACCCCTGCGGTCCTGCGCTCTTCCGTCAGGAGCTCGTTGACGGCCATCCTGGATGCATAATAGCAGCCGCCTATGGAGGCATACTCCGTTCTGCCGTCGAAGAACTCATGATCCGACAGTATAGAGATGGATTTCCCCGATGGGTTCCATGTGGTGTTCGGGTACCACGCCTCTATCAGCTCGAAGCGCCAGGTGCACGGCATCATGAGAATGCACCATCTGTTATCCAGTTCCTCCCACTGGTATATCCTGAACTCGTCGATGGTCCTGTTGAACTTCGTTGTCTTCAACAGATCCTTGCCGATTATGTCGTCGACGGCGGTTATGCTCCATCGGGTGGGGACGAACCTGCGGTTCTTATCGATGCCCATGGTCCCGACGGAGAACGCCTTCTGTATCTCAGATATGAGCGTTCCGTTGCGATATGCGTTGATCACGCCGTCGACGGCCTTCATATCCGTATCGTAGAAACTGCGCTCCAGATATCTCTCGAATCGCCCGTTGGCCGCTCTCATCCTCTCCATCCTTGCGGAAGGCCCGAAGGGCTGCACCTCATCATCCAGGATCACCCTTCCCCGGGGCTTCTGGGAGAAGTTCGCCTCCACATCCACGGGCTTCTCCGTAAGTGCCAGCTCCTGAACCTGATCCACTATCCTTCCGGCCGCCCTGAAGTTCTTGGCATCGATCCTGTACTTCCCTCTGACGAGTCTGAACCTGAAATCGACTATGCTGTCAATGGATTTGCCGACCCACATCTCGGGGGTGTCCATCTCTGATGTGTCGCCGAGATCCGGCGGCAGCAGCGGGCCTATGTCAACCTTCGGATATCCATAACGTCCGACGAAGACAGCGGGAGGACTGCTCCCCACCAGGTCCTTTGCGTCGATCAGAGGGCGGGTCTTGCTCTGGCTGTAGAACTTTATCATCAGGGGGCAGCGGTCCTTCCCGCAAAGGTTCCTGGACCCTTTGCAGAGGACGCAGAGCCCTGAGGATGTGTCCTGCTTGTTGTAGCTCGCCATGCTGTCAAAGAACTTCGCGGTCCCCGTCATCTTCTTATTTATTACTCTGGCTCTTTCTCTCGGAACGGCGATTGGCTATCAGCGCGGCCATGCCGCCTCCGCCTATCCCGTTGTCTATGTTGACGGCTGTGAGGCCTGGAGAGCATGTCTGCAGCATGCACAGAAGAGCGGCCTCGCCCTTCCCCCCGGCACCGTATCCCGTCGATGTGGGCACCCCGATGACCGGGGACGTGGACATTGATGACACCAGAGTAGGGAGAGCGCCCTCCATTCCGGCGACCACCACGATAGCATCAGCATCAGCCTCTATCAGCTCCTTCACAGGTTCTGAGATCCTGTGAAGCCCTGCCACCCCCACGTCGTAGTACTTCATCACCTTCACCCCCATGGCCTCAGCCATGACTGCGGCTTCCTCCGCCACAGGAACATCTGATGTGCCTGCAGTTATTATCCCGATCAGGCCTTTGACAGGCTCAGGCATCTTCCCCACGACGATTATCCCGCAATCCTCCCTGAATTCCGCATCCGGGACCTTCTTCCTAACGGCTTCGAAGTGGTCCCTGCCCGCTTTCGATACCAGAAGCAGGCTCCCGGGTCGGGATGCGCATATCTCTGCGACCTTGTCAGGAGTCTTGGGTGCTCCGTACACGACCTCCGGTATTCCTTTCCTCATCGATCTGCTCCTGTCCAGGACGCAATCCTGACCTATTCTCTCAAGATAATCCATACGAAGGAGCTTCTCTGCATCCTCCGGGGATATCTTGTCCTGCTTATAGGCCTCCAATACGTCCCTTATGTCCATGATGCATGCACTATGTCTTCATGGTATTATTATCTCCCTCAGAAGCGCTGCACGGCTATATTGTTTTTAGTTTAAAGTGAAATAATATATTATATTCCCGATGACATTCGCACCGTAATGGATTCCAGTAAGCCGGACGGCGGCATCGGGATAAAAGGGGAGAACGGATTCTGGTTCCTCCCCGACGGCATAACGTCTGAGGATCTTGTTGTCGGGGATGAGGTCCCCGATTTTGAAGCTGAATCCACAAATGGGCATTTCATTCTGTCGGATCGTGTGACAAATGGGCCGGTACTGCTGTACTTCTATGTAGTGAATCACGGAAAAACCTGCATAAACTACATGGCGCTCATGAATGAGCGGAAACAGGAGTTAGACGATCTGAACGTCTCCCTTGTGCACATAAACCCGGAATCTCTGGAGAACCATCGTGCCTGGATAAGATTCACAGGCTCCCCGTATGAGCACATCAGCGATACCGGTCAGAAGATAAGCAAAGCCTACGGGGCCATCGTGGAGAGGGCCAGAACCCAGAAGATACTGGGATATACCAACAGGGAGCTCTTCTTAGTGGGGACTGATATGAGGCTGAAGTTCGTATGGCGCGCTTACGACCCCATGGACATCCTGCCCATGGAGGACGTCCTTGAAGTCCTCAATCGGGAGATCGGTTCCTCTTAAGAGTATAGCCCGCATGTTCCAGTACCTTCTCCGCCTCATCATGGGACATTATATTCCAGATACGGTCCGGATGATCCCGCCTCGGACTGGCCCCCGTTTCCACAGAGATCGAATTGGCCCCCCATTCCAGGGACTGGGGTATTATGGGGCTTGATGCCACACCCCATTCAGGATGGGCCATTCTCAGTACCGCAGCTATCTGAGCCATCCTCTTATCGCTGACCTCCGGCAGACCGCCCTTCGGTGTGCCGGCGACGTTCTTGCGCCTCATCGAGCACACGCTCTTGGCACCCAGCTCCCTCAGGATCCCGATCCGGAGAAGTATCTCCTCATTCGTGTGCTCCACACCTACAGGATCTATCCCGCTGGTCAGCATCAGTTTCGAGCCGGCTATGGCCCTCATCGTTCTTATGCGGTCCTCCGGATCAAACGGTGTGTCTGTTCCTTCTCCCAGTCTGAGAGCATGGTAAGCACTGCTGAATCCGGCTTTGTGCAATTCATCAGCATCCTCTTTCGTAAGGGTGCGCGTATTCAGTGCCAGTCTGTATTTGCCGGAGACCTCCCTGCGGATCCTCCTTCCCAGTTCCAGAAGATGCTGCAGATCATAGGTCTCAGTGGTCCTCAGTGTGACTCTGTCCAAACCCCTTATCCGTATGACCTCGTCGACTGTGTCTATCACATCGTCATCATCCAAGATCGCATTGCCGGATACCAGGCCCCACTTCTTGCCGAGAGAGCAGAAGGCACAGCTGATCGGGCACGGCATCCAGTCCAGGCCGATGGATGAATTGAGGCTCCCTATGCCGTCTGTGACCTCCTCGGCAACATCTCTCGCCCGTTTTCCCAGATAGGCGCACTCTTCGGAGTTCGGATCCAGACGAAGCATCCTGAGGAGAACACCCGGATCCGGCTGCTCCTCTGACAGAACCTGGCATTTCGTGTCGTCTATCAATTTCTTCATATTCTTACACATCGCAGATACCCTGTGGTAAAAAGATTAAGGAGTTTCGTCTCACCCTGCGGATCACCGACGCTTTGCTGACCTATCAGGCGTACATCCCTTCGATATGGTCCTTCACTTCCTGAGGGCATGCTCCTATGCACTGATTCAAGGTTATCTTGGTGAATCCTTTGCTCTGAGCAGTATTGTACAATGTCTTCGCAGAGATCTCATCATCCCAGGAGACGCGGAATTCCCCTATATCGAAGACCGCCCTCACTGTCGCATCACTTGCGCCTATGATGTTCTTGCATATCGACACGCACTCATCCTCATTGGCCTCATTCTGCATGTAATCCGTGGCCAATTTCAGAGCATTCAGGAATTTGAATATGACCTCGGATTTCTTCTCGTAGATGTCTTTGGTGGTTATGTAACAGGATATCCCATAACCGTCGTTATCTGAGTTGTCACCCACCTTCACTGATCCATCTATGCGCTCCAGAGCGTTGGAGGGATATGGCTGGCTGGCCGCCATCATATCCAATTCTCTTCTTTTTTCGCCGTCGAGGGCGAAGATCGATACGAGCTCATTCGCCGAGACATTCACGAGTTGAACGATGTCACCTTCTGCCGGAGAGGCATCAAAATCAGAGTAATTTATGCCCATGAATTCAAGCCAGGACTTCAGAGCTGATTCTGTAGTGGCTCCTTTCTGCACCCCCAGTTTCAGGATTCTTCCGAGATCTGCCTTGGCGCCCTCCCATGATGCAAGCACTTCATCCGTGTTTTCGGCAGTCTTATCATACAACACAAAATCAGTGGTTATGTGCGGTCCGGCCACCCATACCTGACCGCCCGTGGATGCGTTCACATTGCACAAAACGACGATTTTATCACCGTGATTCTTTATCGCAGATGCAACGGGCCCCTCTCCGGTCGCGGCTATGTCCGCCGATCCCGCCAATAATGCATTGACTGTGTCAGCTCCGCTCCCGGTAACGGTCATGTTCTTTATCTTCACTCCCGCATCACCAAAGAAACCTTTCTCATTAGCCACCATCTGAGTCTCATAACCTGACTTATTCAGATAGACTACGCTCAGATCATAGTCATCGGAATCGTTCATATACAGATACACTCCGCCTGCGGCGGCCGCGACGAGTATGCCTACGACCACCAGCGCCATTATTCTATTGCTATCCATCTTCTCTCCTTCCTTGTACACGGGCAGGCCGGCAGCCATTCCATGATCTCTATCTTCAGTTTCACGAATTCCTCAGAGTAAGGATCGCGATTCATTTCCTCCGGCAAACGCCACTCTCCTATGATCCTCCCGGGAGAATCAGAGAACATGATTATCCGTGTGGATACCGTAAGGGCCTCCTCTATGCTGTGGGTGACCATGACGGCAGTCTTCCCGCTGTTCTTCCATATCTCAACGATGTCCTCGTCCAGCTTCTTCCTCGTCTGCTCGTCCAAAGCAGAGAACGGCTCGTCCATCAGGAAGATCTCAGAGTCCATGGCGATGAGCCTGGCTATCGCCACCCTCTGCTTCATGCCCCCGGACAGGATGTTCGGACGCGAATCGGCAAACTCGCTCATCCTCACAATCCCGAGGGCTTTGGATATCTTGCCCGCCCTCTCGTGCACGGGCACATTCTGGCACTCCAGTGCCAACTCGATATTGCTCTTGACATCCATCCACGGCAGCAGGCTGTACTCCTGGAATATCACCCCTCTTTCCGGTGACGGGGATTTCACCTCTTTGCCGTTGACCTCCACAGTCCCGAGGGTGGGCGCCTCGAAGCCTGCTATCAGATTGAGCACTGTGGTCTTACCGCATCCGCTGGGCCCTATCAGGGTCACAAACTCCCCTTCTTCAATCTCCAGGCAGATATTGTCAAGGACAACACGTGCCAGGCTCTTCTTCCTGTCGGCATAGTATGCCTTCGTCACATTCTTCAGCTCTATCTGGGACATCTCAATATCCCTCCTCCATGCCGAGCCTGTGGCGCACCCTCTTCTCTATCTCGGCGAAAATGAATCTGTCGACTATCAGACCTATCGCACAGATGATTATTATGCAGGCGAAGGCCCCGATGAAATCCAGATTGTATCTCAGCAGTTCCATGGAAGCGCCGAGGCCTATCCCGGACCCTATGAGCATCTCCGCCGCGATCAGGACCCTCCATGCGCTGCCCATGCCCACCCGCAGCCCGTTGATTATGCTGACGGAAGCATACGGCAGCAGGATCTTCAGGAACAATATCGAACCGCTGGCACCCATCATCCCTCCGGCCCTCAGCACCGTTTCCGGGACCATCCTGATCCCTCCGGCCACATTGATCGTTATGACCATGAAGGATACTGTGAATATCATGAAGATCGCCGCATCGTCACCGAGGCCGAACAGGAGGATCGCTATCGGGATCCATGCCAGCCCGGGTATTGTCTGCAATACGGTGACCGGGACTATACCTACGGAGTAGATCTTATCGAAATAGCCCAGTATGGATCCGAGGGCCACTCCTGCCGCGGATGCCATGATGAAGGCGATCAGCCATCTTTTCAGGCTTCTCGAAATGTGCTGATATATCGTGTGCCCGTACAGCGTCTCCCCGCTGAGAAGCCATTCGAAAGTCCGTTCGAAGGATTCTGCCGGTGTCGGGAACATCATTACTGTCCCGCCTGAATTGCAATACAGGGCCAGCAGCTCCCACATCAGGATCACTATGATGATCCCGGCGAAGAATACGAGAAGCGTCTTCAGGAAGCTCTGGACTGAATATGATCCGAGATTCACAAAGCCGCCTTCGATCCTCTCATCCTGAATGTGCTGAGCGATCCTCTTGTCCTTCTCTTTAGTTATCTTCAGATGAATCCCTCTCCCGCATCACACCTGACAGCATCTGCACAATTGCATCGGAAGAAGGCTACACAGTATGCCTATAAATACATTTTATAAAAAACTAAAATAATAGATAATTAATTATTCATCCGAATATCCGTGAATGAACCTCATATATCCGTGAGAGGATATCAGGCAGACATGGATTACATCCCCGAATTACTGGACCTGCTCAAAGGAATGGAGAAGGTCGCGGTATGCTTCTCCGGCGGTCTTGACAGCACCTTCCTCGCGGCCCATGCCCGGAAGGCCCTCGGTAAGAACAGCATGGCCGTGATGGTGGACATGCCGATGCTGAGCGATGTCCAAAGGGAGATGGCGGAGAGCGGAGCCGAAGCCTCGGGCATAGACCTCGCGATCGTACCCGTCAGATGGGACAGACTGCGCGAAGTATCCGATAACGGGGAACGAAGATGCTATTTCTGCAAAAAAGCCATATTCTCTGCGGTCAGGGAAGCCGCCGGGTCCCGCGGATTCCGTAATCTCGTGTCGGGGGAGAATGCAGATGATGACCTCAGCGACAGACCGGGCATGTCCGCCGGAAAGGAGATGGGCATGAGATATCCGCTGACGGAACTGGGGATCAGGAGGTCCGTGATCGAGAAGTTCGTCTCATCCCTGTGTCAAGAGAGGATGCCGTTCAAGGAGACGTGTCTGATGACCCGTTTCCCCGTGGGAACGCCGGTATCTGAGAAGGACCTCAGATTCGCGGAAGCGTGCGAGAGATCCGTGAGGGAAATCACGGGAATAGGTCTCGTAAGGGTCAGGATGTCCGGGTGCACCTGCGTGGTGGTGTCCTCCCGCGAAGAAAGGGATCTTCTGTTCGGGAGGGGCGATGCCGTGATATCAGCCCTAAAGAACACAGGATTCACCGAGATATCGCTGGATCCCGAAGGATATCCCTGAAGAATTTGAGTAACAGGAGACGAACAGTCTTCTCAGACCGGTTGTTGCAAGGGGTCGTCTCCTGTTTCATAATTGGGATTACGGTTTCTCTATTTAACCCCTATGAAATTGAGATTTAACGTTATGTTGCGGCCGAATGCGTTCTTGAATTCCTCTTTCATTTCATCCAAACGCCACATAACAATGTCTATGTCCTCTTTCGAGCACATCTCCATCTCCAGGGTCTCACCGTCATCTCTGAATGACAGATTCACCACGGGACAGGTTCTGCTGCGGTCCATGACGTCTGCGAACCTCAGGATCACCAGCGACTTCATCATGCTGTCCCTGTCTTCCTTATTGAAAATGGACAGCATACCGCCGGAAGGCGACGGCATCTTCTTGTAGTGAAATCTGGCCATGAGAGCAACGGCATCTATGTCCTCTATGGACAGCCCCGGAAGCTGGGCGTTCCTGATGAGCATGTATGAGTAGACCCTGTGCTTCGAGAATCCGAACAGCTCCCCTATATCGTGAAGGATGGACGCATATCTGATGCGGTCGCGCCATCTGCCGTCCATATTGTGAGCGCCTGCTTCCTTCAGGCCGTCGAACATGACCATGGAGTTCCTCTCCACGCAGTTCGCATGCACTTCATCATAACCGCATCTCCTGGCAAGAGCCAGCACGGAGGATTCCCTTTCATCTATGTCCATCATCCCGTGCTCCAGGAGATAGTCGATGTACATCCCGTCCTTCATCCCCTGCCCTGAGATCTCTATGCGCTCGATCTTGAAAATGGTCATGAGCTCCTCGGCTATCGCCCCGCCGGGGGTTATTATATCGATCCTGCTCGGATTCAGGCCCGGGAAACTCAGCTTCGCTTCCGCATCGGTCATCCTCAGGTCCTCCATCAGGGATTTGAGCTCCGTGAGGGTGAAATAGGAATTGTCACCGTCGCCTCTTCTGGAAGCGCACATATCGGCAAGCGCTATCATCGTTCCGGAGGATCCCACGGCCCTCTCGAAACCTATATCCCTTACTGCCTTCGCCGACCGGTAGGAGTGAAGGAGGACCTCCCTCTGATAGCTGCCGTATTCGCTTTCTGATATCGGGCCGCTCTGATCGTAAGGGAAGGAGTAGGCATACCTCACAGACCCCATGGTCATGCTGTCCAGATACAGTATCTCCTTGCCCAGGCTGATGGATATCTCCGTGCTCCCTCCGCCTATATCGATGAATATGGTCTTCTTCTCGACGCCTTTGCCTCCGGTGACTCCCAGGTTTATCAGTCTGGCCTCTTCTTCCCCGGATATGACATTTATCTGATAATCGTCGCCGCGTATTGCCTTCAGGAGCTCGGATCTGTTCGGCGCTTCCCTGACGGCGCAAGTGGCGAAGGATATGATCTCATCGGCACCCATGTTCTTTGCGATGCTCACGAAGCTGCGGACCACCGACCGGCATTTCTCTATTGTGCTGCGGTCTATCCTGCCGTCCTTGTACAGGCTCTGACCGAGCCTTACCATCTCCCTGTCATGGAATACGGGAACGCCCGTGGTGCCCGGAAGGAACTCCACCACAAGCAGATGGATGGAGTTGGAACCGATATCGATGAAAGCTATCGTCTTACCCTTTTCCATGCCAGGACCCTCTGTTCTCTATGAACCATGTCTGAGATCTGAATCTCTTGCCTTTGGTCTTCACTCTCACATAGGAACCGTCCGGCATAAGCTCCCTCGCCTTCACGTTATCAGCCAGATGGATCTTCAGCATCTTCTCCTTTATCTCGGACAGCATATCCTTATCCTGTATCGGGAAGAGAACCTCAACCCTGGCGATCAGGTTGCGCGGCATCAGGTCCGATGAGCCGAGATACATCTCGGGATCACCGCCGTTCTCGAAATAGTATATGCGGGAATGCTCCAGGAACCGGTCGACTATACTTATCACACGTATGTTATCGGAGATCCCTTCGATCCCCGGCCGCAGACAGCACAGCCCTCTTATGTTGAGATCGATCCTCACTCCGGCCATGGATGCTCTGTAGAGGGATGATATTATATCGTGGTCGATGAGGCCGTTGGCCTTCATCGCTATGTATCCGTCCCCGCCCTTCCTCTTGTGCTCTATCTCCCGGTCTATCTTCCCGATCAGAGCGTCTTTGAGGAACATGGGGGCCACGAGGATCCGTTTGTAATCCCTCGGCCCGTAATATCCGGTAAGGGCATTGAACAGCTCCCCTATGTCCTCTCCTGTCTCCTGATCCGCAGTGAAAAAGGACATGTCGCAGTACTGCCTCGCTGTGCTCACATTGTAATTGCCGGAGCTCATGTGAGTGTATCTGACGAGGCTCTCGCCCTCCAGTCTGACGACCTGCAGTATCTTCGAGTGCACCTTCAGATCGACCGGGCCGAAGACAACGTGAACACCTATGTTCTCAAGGTCCTTGGCCCACTTTATATTCCGGTTCTCATCGAACTTCGCCCTCAGCTCCATGAGAACGGAAACGGTCTTACCGTTCTCCCTGGCTCTTTTCAGCGCATTGATTATCGATGAATCGTTCCCGATCCTGTAGAGGCTGATCTTTATGCTCTGGACTTTGGGATCCTCCGCGGCATCTCTGACGAACCTGACCACAGTGGAGAATGATTCGTAAGGATGGTACAGGATCCAGTCCCTCTCTTTTATGGCCTCGAATATGTTGTATTCCTCAGTCAGCTCCGGGGGCGTGTACGGGACGAAGGGCTCCTCATGGAGGCCGGGTATATTGAGATTGGCTATTTGCCACAGGTCCGACAGTGATATCGCATTCCTGGCGATATGGATCTGCCTCGGGGAAAGAGACAGGTTCTTGCCGAACAGGTCCACCATCTCCCTGGGGGTTGTTCCGTCTGCGGTCATCCTGACAGGGAATCCCGCATCTCTGTCATCCAGACTGTCCTCCACAGCTTCCATGAGGTCGCAGGCCTCATCTATCGTCACCTTCACGTCCGCATTCCTGGTGACTCTGAATGTATTGGTGCTCCGCACCCTGAACCCGGGGAACAGAAGATCAACGGAATCCTTCACAATATCCTCCAGGAAGACGAAATCCATGCCCGGTTCATCTGACGGCACTTCCACGAAACGGTCTATTATCCCCACGGGGATCTTCACTCTGGCATAGTTCAGCTCCCCGTCCCTCTCGATCCCTACTGCCAGATTCAATGAATTGTTGGATATGAACGGGAACGGATGGGAGACGTCAAGTGCCAGAGGTGTGAGAAGCGGATGCACTCTCTCCTTGTAGAAGGTCGATACCCATTCCCTCTGATCGGATGTCAGGTCCTTCATGTCCTTTATCCGGATCCCTTCTGCACAGAGCTCCTTCCTTATGCGCTTCCAGCAGGACTCGTAGCTGTCAGTCAGCTCGCTGACTATTCTCAGGACCCTGTCCAGGACGGTGGACGGATCGGTCTGATCGGGACCGAGTATGGCCGCTGCTGAATTGGATTGCATCAGCAGCCCGTATATGCGGATCATGAAGAACTCGTCCAGGTTGCTGTGGCATATTGCGAGGAACTTCACCCTTTCAAGCAAAGGGACCGACTTGTCATTGGCCTCCTCGAGGCATCTCTTATTGAATTCCAGCCAGGATATCTCCCTGTTTATGTAGAGAGCGGGATCTCTGAGGTTCGGTTCCGGCATCATCTTCCCCGACGGATATCTCGTTTCGCAATAGATATTCCTGTTCAGTCATCCAGACGTACGGATGCGGAACGGCCGTGGGCCGTGAGGCCCTCTGCAGAGGATATTGTCTCTATGGTATCCCTCATCTCCTCAAGGCCCTCTCTGGTCAGGATCTGCACAGTGGAGGTCTTTATGAAGTGTGCCACATTGAGTCCGGAGCATGTCTTCGCACTGCCTGCGGTAGGCAGGATGTGATTGGTGCCTGAAGCGTAGTCCCCGGCTGCGACGGGCGTGTACGGACCCACGAAGATGGAGCCTGCATTCTTTATCATTGACAGTACCGTGAAGGCATCCGCGGTCTGTATGGACAGGTGCTCCGGGGCCATCTCGTTCATGATGGCGGCTGCGTGCTCCGCGGAATCGGTGAGGATGTATCCGGAGTTCTTCATCGCCTCCGTGATTATCTTCCTCCTGTCCGCGCTCTTGACGGCCTTCTCTATCTCCGTTCCCACTTCCTCAGCCAGCTTCGCACTGGTGGTCACAAGCACCGCTGCGGATGACGGATCGTGCTCCGCCTGGGCGATGATATCGGCGGCCACGAACCTCGGGTTCGCGGTATCGTCTGCGATTATCCCTATCTCGCTGGGTCCTGCAGGGAAATCGATCTCCGCCACATTCCTGAGCAGCGTCTTGGCAGCCGTCACATAAACGTTCCCGGGCCCCACTATCTTCTGGACCGGTTCTATGCTCTCCGTTCCAAGCGCCATTGCCGAGATCGCCTGGGTCCCGCCCAATTTGTATATCTCGTCCGCACCTGCGATATCCATAGCCACCAGGGTGAGGGGGCTTACCGGCGGCGGAGTGCAGCATATGACCTCGTCAACACCCGCCACCTTGGCCGGTATCACGCTCATAAGGGCCGTAGACGGATAGGACGCTCTGCCTCCTGGCACATAGCATCCCACTCTTTCCAGAGGAACGCTTTTGACTCCCAGCGTCACACCGGGGGACATCTCGGTCAGCCACAGATCCTTGGGCCTCTGAATCAGGTGGAAATCCTCTATGCTGGCAGCCGCATTCTCCAGTTCCTCCACCAGCTCCGGGGACACCTTGTCATATGCCTCGTCTATCTCGTCCCTGGTTACCCTGAAGGACTTCAGATCAGTTTTGTCGAATTTCAATGTCAGTTCCCTGAGGGCCTTATCGCCTCCTTTCCTGACCTGATCGATTATCGCCAGAACGCTGTCGGAAACGTCATCGGTTTTCGAAGCACGATTCTTCTGCCAGAATCCCTCGTCCATCTGCTGCCACATATTGCTTCGATAGCATAACTACGATTTAAGCATTCCACCGGCATAAATGCGGGTGCGGTTGATATTATATAGAGATGAGACAATCGGTGAATAAGGGATAGAATGAAGCGCGTGGCATTGTCTCTCTCCGTGACCGCCTTGGTCCTGGGTATTCTCCTCGTCGGAACACCGGCGGCTGCGTTGACGGACTCAGATTTCTCTTTCCCCGATTACTCTGTTACTGATTTCCTGGATGATGCGGTCTCCATATTCTCAGAGCTCTCCTCCATGGGAACCGAGACATTTTCCGGGCTCGTGAACTATGTCATGGATGCCACCTTCCTGAATGATGCACCTCTCTACTCAATATTCAACATATACTTCATCGTCTGTCTCGCATTCGTAGCATTCACCCTGCTGGCTGCATTGATATCTGCGGGAATCTACGCCAAGAAGAAGGGGTCTTGAGCGTTACGGTGATCTGATGAATATAATAATCGTAGGCGCGGGGAGAGTCGGATATACGGCCGCAGAGGTACTGGGTCATGTACATAATCTGCTGCTCATAGAGAAGGACGTCGAAATGGCGGAGACCTCCAAGAATCTTCTGAATGTGTCCGTGCTCAACGATGACGGCACGAATCCGGCGGTCATAAAGGACGCCATACGCCGCAATAACACGGATGTGCTGATATCCACCACGGTACAGGACGAGGATAATCTCTTCACCTGCATGATGGCGAAGAGGATAAAACCTGAGATAAGGACCATTGCCAGAGTCCGGAATCCTGATTATTTCATCCCCACCGGCAAGGATGGGGTGGATCAGATCATCTCCCCTGAGCTCATCGCCGCTCAGAAGATCGCCACCCTTGCACTGCTGGAGAATGCTGTGGATTACGAGACCCTTGAAGCATTCGGCATGGGCCTTGCAACTTTCCAGGTAGGCAAGGACAACGAGAAGATCGTGGGC
>JAAYKC010000070.1 GCA_012522645.1 Thermoplasmatales archaeon | reverse complement strand
CTACGGCCATTATGCCGAAAATGGCCCACCTGTAGGACAGCATTTTCTTTTTCTTTTTAGGATCTATCATTGGATTCCTCCATCGGGCAAGGATCTCGGAATCCGACTCTGAATTTGAACCATTATAAGAATATTTATGTGGGATTACGAACATGTTCGTCCGGCAGAACATGTACCATCTTATCTTAGAAATTGACAGGAGAGTGAACGGGATACGCCCTGACGGCCATCCGTGTCACAAGGTTCTGCCCATAGATGTGGAGGAAGAGAAGGGACTGAGGGTCGAGATAACCCAATGTGCCCCGCTGGTCGATTCGATGGGATACTCCCTTATCAGGCTGACGGATCTGGATAGAACGCATTCCGATATCGCAGACAGGGTGAACCAACACAAGAGCGAATACGGAGAGGCTGCCGCTGTGAAGATATCGAAGGCTCAAAGCATGGTGATGGTCCTGAACAATAACTGCGATCTTGCCAAGATCGTTTCTGAATCGGAATGCTTCCTTCTGTCCGCGATACCTCAGGATGACAATATAATAGACTGGAGGATCCTCGCACCCAATAAGGTTGTCATGAACAAGTTTATCAGCAGGATGAGGGCCGAAGGTTACGGTGTGAAAAAGATATCCTCATGTGATGTGGAACTGGAGTCCGTCCTTACCGATAAGCAGGAGGAATACGTTTATTTGGCTTACCAAGCGGGATACTACGATGTACCGAGGAGGATCTCCCTGGAGGACCTTGCTAAACTGGCTGACTGCTCCAAATCCACTCTCAGCGTGTCATTGAGGGATGCGGAACGGAGGCTGGTGATATCTCATGCCATGAATAATCTGGATAATATGAAGCAGAGTTAAAAATATCCGAGTCCCGCAATGAGCGGGACCCGTTTTTTTTGTTTCAGCCCTTCTTCTTGTGGTTTAGCGTCGTATCCACCATCATCCAAAGGTTCTCTTTCTTTATCAGGGCGGAAAGCCCGCATCCTGCAGAGATCACATTGAACCCGGCATCGATGCTCTTCTCAGTCATCACTCTGACATCCTCCGGAGTACCCTGAAGGAGAGGATGCACGACTCCGACGTTACCGATCAGAGCAGATCTTCCCTTTGCCTTCTTCACTGCCTGATACGGGTCTGTCTTCTCTTCTATGCTGCATCCCGTGCATCCGGTATTGATCATGTTGTCCAGCATGGGCAACATGTTTCCGCAGATGTGGAGGATGGACATGGTGTCATCCATGCGCTTGTAGGTCCTCTTCAGACCAGGCAGGGCGAACTCGTCAAAGAGATCTGGAGATAACATGTCCCACGATGCAGAGGGCTCCGACATCTGGATGGTGTCGAATCCCATATTCTGATCCACATATTCCAGCCACATGCCGACGTATTCGGAGGCGAAGTTGGAGTATTTGTGGGCCATATCCTTCTCTGTTATGGTCCAGAGAATAAGATTCTCAGTCCCCACCAGGTGCCCTGCTATCGTGAAGGGGCCGGTGACCCCGAGCACAGTCGGAAGCTCCTTACTCGATTCATCCTTCATGATGATCTTGGATGCTTCTATGATGACCGGGTTCCTGCCTGCCTTCAGCATCTCCTTCTTATCCATCAGCTCCAGATCGGCGTTTAAATTGTCTCTGTATTTGCTCCCTTTGACCATGGGTGTGCTGTTCTTCTTTCCCAGATTGACGTTGGCTCCGAGCACCTCTGCTTCATAAGAAAGACAATAAGGTATCCTTATCGATTCCAATCTTAGGAACGGATAGGCACCGAGTCCGAGCTTCGCCATCAGCTTTGCATTTGCATGCACTTCCGGCCAAGGTGCGCCGGTATAATCCATGAGCTCCGTCGTGGCTGCGGTGGTCATGCCGCAGACCGGAGGCCTGTCAACCTCCTGGAATCTCATCGCACGCTCGAACCTTTCTTTGCAACTCAGTTTTTCCATTGCGATCACTTCCTCTTTGGTCGTGATCCCAGAAATCCTTGCCCAATACCATATGGGGTCAGGGGGAAATAAGCCGGACTGCGAACATGTTCGGCCCGAGTCCGGTATCAGCGAAAGGAATCAGACGGATGCCTGTGAGCTCATTGCTCCCGGGCCGGCCACCATTTCTTGTAGACGTCTATGGTCTGGGACCTCTCGGGTCCGATGCTGACTATGCCGACAGGCACCTTCGTCTTATCTTCGATATACCTGAGATACTCCTTCGCTTCCAGCGGAAGGGATCTGTAGCTTCCGTCGTAGTCCGCCATGTCCTTCCAGCCCTTCAGCGTCTCATATATGGGCTTGGCCCTCTCCAGCTTGCGTATGGATGCAGGGAAATTCTCGACCCTCTCCCCGTCTATCTCGTATGCCACGCAGACCCTGACCTCCTCATATCCGTTGAGCACGTCCAGCTTCGTGACCGCCCAGTGGGTTATGCCGGAGAGCCTTGCGGCGTATCTCGCCACCACAAGATCCAGCCAGCCGCAGCGCCTGCCGCGGCCTGTGGTCGTTCCGAACTCCCCTCCTTTATCCTGAAGGTACGCTCCTTCTTCCCCGAAGAGCTCTGATATGAAGGGCCCCTCGCCCACGCGGGTGGTGTAGGCCTTGAGGCAGCCTACGATCTCATTGATCTTGCTCGGTGCGACCCCGGACCCGGAGCAGATGCCGCCGCCGATGGTGGATGATGATGTGACGAACGGATATGTTCCGTGGTCCAGGTCCAGCATGGAGCCCTGGGCTCCTTCGAAGAGGACGTTCTTCCCCTCATCGATCAGATCGTTTATGAGAACGGACGTATCGCACACATATTTGCCGAAGCTCCGGTTCCACGTCTCGAATTTATCGCACATGACATCCAACGTGCATCCGCAGCGCTCGCCTCCGTACATGTCAAGGAGCTCGTTCTTCGCGGGCAGAACCACACTTGCCTTCTCTCTTATGAGGTCGGCATCCAGGATGTCGCCGGCTCTGAAACCGCATCTGGCGACCTTGTCCTGATATGCCGGGCCGATGCCTTTTTTCGTGGTCCCGACAGCCACTTTGCCTCTGCGGGCCTCCTCGGCCCCGTCAAGCTTCTTGTGATAGTTCATAATGATGTGGGCTCTGTCGGATATCCTGAGATCATCCAGAGTAAGGCCTGCGTCGGTCAGCTGCTTAGCCTCCTCGGTCATATCGGCCATGTTTATGACCACTCCATTGCCGATTATGGCGAGCTTCCCCTTGCGGAGTATGCCTGACGGCAAGGTGTGGAGCTTGAACTTGTTCTCCCCTATGACGATGGTGTGACCCGCATTGTTCCCTCCCTGGAACCGGACTACCGCATCGGAGTTCTCTGCCAGATAATCTGTAATCTTGCCCTTTCCTTCATCGCCCCATTGGGCGCCTATAATCGCGAGGGTCGGCATGGTATCAGAGACACACAACAGGCTGTCCCTATTTATCGGCTTCACTCAATGTCCTGCGGAATAGGCCTCGTCGTATGCGGAGATTATCTCATCCAGGGGGAGAGAGGTCTTGAACAGCACCGGGCCCAGGTGCGTCCTTGAGGCGTCACCTCTCCTTCGGAGGGATTCCATGAAATCCCCGAATCTCGGCGTCGGCCTTTTGGTGAACGAGGATATCTCATCTATGGAGTAGACCACGGGCACGGAATCGATCTCCTGCCTCCACAGACCGAGCATCGAATCACATCTTCCGGGATCGCTCATGCCATCTGAGCTCATGCGCGATAACAGCTCCCTGTCGAACAGCCTCCCGCCCCACAGAGGTCCGTACTTGTGGTCCCTGTCGGGTTCGGAGGAGAAGCTCCGTTCCATCGTTGATGTGTCATAGGAGACGTACCCCATCTGGGACAGGGACCTGTCCGCCGCTCCCGCCCCGTTCTCGACCGTGACGTATGTTCTGAAGTAATGGTCCGCACTGAATGAGAGCAGAGGGACCATGCCCCTGTCCAATCGGGCGAGCTCCCTGCATATATGCCCCATCAGTATCCTCAGGCCGACCTCATGGCACATATGCCCCCTCACAGGCCTGGCGGAGTACCTCCTCTCGCATTTGGCCCTGTGGGCCCCGGAAAGAGGGGCCGCATCCGTTGCGGTCACGGCGAGGATGCCCTTCCTCTTGCATCCGGCTATGGCGGCGTGCAGGAAGGGGACCGGGGAACCGAAAGGGTCCAGATCCACGTAATCGAACGACTTCTCCGCAAGAAGGGATCCCAGGGGTTTGTTGGACGGGATGCAGTTGGTGAGGCCGTTCAGCTCTATGTTCGCCTTTATGAACTCCGCTGCATCGATGCTTATGTCGTTGGCGGTAACATGCGTGCCCGGGACCTCGTTGGCGATCCTGACAGCCCTGGCGCCGGTGGCGCTCATGGCATCGGCCACACTCAGATCCTCTCTGTTCAGGGCCCTCAGGAGCATCACGTTGACGTCTCTGTTGAATGCCATCTGTGAATTGAAGAAAACCGATCCGCGTATCTTACCGGGGCCTTTGACGGAATGATCCTCCGGTACTATGAGCTCTGTTCCGCCCTCTTTCACCCTCACGCCGTTCATCTGATATTTTCCCCGCTCATCAGGCTCACTATCTTGAAAGGCAGTAAGCTGCGGTTGGTCGGTGTGACCTCGAGTATGCGGACGTCATCCCTGCGCCTTATGTCCTGGAGCAGAGGATTCCTGGATTTCTTGTGCAGAGTGAGGATCATGGGCTTGCCCATGTCCAATGCCTCCTTCACGGCATTGACGAATGCAGGGCTCTCGACCTCCATCCTCCCCACCTCATCTATGACTATGATGTCGCAATCAGTGCATGCGGTCCTTATGGCCCTGACGCCTATATCCTCCAAAACGGCTATGTCGATGCCCATCTTGCCGACGGTGACCCGGCTTCCCATATCATTATGGGCGAAGACCTCGCACTCCCCGGTCCTGATATCCCGTACCGTGAAGCCTACGCGGTGTCTGTTCTCCATCACGGGCTCGTTTATCATGCCGCCGATAGTGTATCCGCTCTCCCGAAGCTTCTCTATGACGCTGACCAAGGTCAACGTTTTCCCTGCCCCCGGAAGTCCCGTTATTCCTATCTTCAGTTCACTGACCATCAAAATAGCCCTCGTACCCTATCCCGCATGGCGATGCAGATATTAATTAATGTCCTACTGCGGCGAACTTGATTTCGGAAAGCCGTATCACCGTCCGAGGGTACCGTATGAATTTGCCGATATTTAGATTATTTCGACAATTATACCTGTTTGCGGTGATGTGTCCCCTCAGAAGGAATCATACCGTCTGAATGTGGCCGAGGGAATGGGATGAAGGGTTTTGATCCCGGCCTGACAGGAGGTCATTCTTCAGACGAAGGACCTCCGGTCTGCGGCCGAGGCCCGTATCTGTCCATGTATTCCTCGTGCGTCAGAGGCAGCCATGCAGTGGTTATTACGTCCGTGCTCCCGTAAGCAAGGCCGGTGTACATGGCGCCGGTCTCAGAGGGGACGATCTCCACAGTGTATCCCACTTCCTCAAGGAGATGCTTCAGTACATTGGAGGTCCCTATTGCACATGCCCAGTTCACAAGACCTATCCTTATCCTGCCGCGGTCCGCCTTCTCCACATCCCCGATCCATGCATCCCTCATGTCCGGATTCAGAGCAAGCCAGTCCTCAACGGCTTCGCTCACGTCCTTCGGGCTGTTCCTGATGTGCATCAGCAGGCTGTTGAAATCTTCCAGATCGTAGCTGTATCTCTCCAATATGCCGGCAAGGTCCGGGTCTTCATCCAGCAATCCGTTCCTGACCCATGATTCTATGGATTCTGCCGTTCCGAAGGATTCGTGCGGATCATCCTCCAAGTACACCAGATCATATGCGCCGAATGCCCAATGGGGGTCCCAGAGGGTCACGATTATATCCTCTCCCGCATCATACTTCTTCCTGAGCTCGGACAGCATTCCCGCTTCGGAGGATTCCACCAGATCAAAATTCAGGCCGTAGTCTCCAACGGCCTTCTTCGCCAGCCTCATTATCCCTGCCCCGCTGTCCACGCCGATTATCCTATTGCCGAATTCCCCGGCATGGTCGTTCAGGTCGGATATGCAGGTGATGCCCAGTTTGTCTGCCGTATGCTGCGGCACCACGAATCCCATTCCGGCTCCGTTCTCCAGCACTGTGCCGGCATATTCTATCTCGTCGGCTCCGTAGTAATCGCCTGCATACAGGTAGGTCCCGGTCCCCAACAGCATCATTATTGCCGCCAGGGCCCCTGTTTTCAGATATTTGATGTTCATTTCTCTCTCCTGTGAGCCTGATGCTCATGCGCCGTTCTCCCTGAATGACTGTGTGAGTCTGTCCAGGGTCATAGCGATCAGAACCACTGCCAGGCCTGCCTCGAATCCGACTGCGACATCAATGGTGCTGAGAGCGTTCACTATATCCCCGCCCAGACCGCCGCCGCCTATCATGGCGGCAATGACCACCATCGAGAGTGACAGCATTATGCACTGGTTGACCCCTGCCATTATGGAAGGCAGTGCGATCGGCAGCTGCACCTTGGTAAGTTTCTGCCAGCCGGTCGAACCGAAAGCGTCAGCAACCTCATTCATCTCAGGCGGCACCTGCCTTATGCCCAGATTGGTCAGCCTTACCACAGGGGGCATGGCGAATATGACCGTGGCGATCACTCCCGGAACCGCCCCCAGCCCGAAGAATATGACCGCAGGGATCAGGTAGACGAATGCCGGCATCGTCTGCATGAAATCCATCAGAGCCTTGATCACGGGATTCGCCTTCTCGCCGCTCGAGGCCCGGATCCCCAGCGGAACGGCTATGAGAACGGCCACCAAAGTGGCCACTAAGACCATGCTCAGCGTGACCATGGCACTGTCCCAGTAGCCCATCCATTCGATGATGTAGAAAGCTGCGCCGATCAGAAGCGACAGCACCAAGCGCTTCGTGATTAGCAGAGATATCAATATGAGAGCGAATATGAACGGAACCGGGTCCGGGAAGGTCAGTATTCCCCCCACGGATTCCAGTATAAGATCCAGTACGTCCTTGAATATGGTCAGCAGCCATCCCAGATAATATTGGATTACGTCCACCAGTTCCTCTGCGAAGATTCCTACCGGGGACGCCATCACTCCCCGCCTCCGTTGCGCAGGGTCTCCGCAGCCGCTGAGGGGCTGATCATGCCCAGGAGGATCCCGTCATCATCCGCCACCGGGATCGGGAAATCAGTGGTCACCATTATCTGCACGACCTCGCTCATCGGCGTATCCGGTCTGACCGAGGGCACATCTGAGACTATCCCCGAGATATCCCTGTCCCCTGCATTCATAGCGCGCAGTATGCCGTCTGACCTGGCCATCCCGATGAGACGTTTCTCCCCGTCTATGACGAGCATATCGTCGCGGTCGCAATTATCCATCATCCTGAGGGCTGTTCTCGGCCCCTGGGTCTCATACAGGATGTTTTTCGGTTTCCTCATGAACAAGTTGGCGGTAAGTATCTTGCTGCGGTCCACTTCCTTCACGAAGCGGTCCACATACTCGTCCGCAGGGTTCTGCAATATCTCCTCCGCAGTGCCGATCTGGACGATCCGCCCGTCCTTCATGAGGGCGATGCGGTCGCCAAGCTTCAGGGCCTCATCCAGGTCGTGCGTCACGAAAATGACGGTTTTCCCCAGCTCTGACTGTATCCTGATGAGCTCATCCTGCATATCCCCCCTTATCAGGGGATCCAGGGCACTGAAGGCCTCATCCATGAAAAGGATGTCCGGGTCGGTTGCCAGAGCCCTTGCCAGACCGACCCTCTGCTTCATCCCTCCGCTCAGGTCCGAGGGCATCCTGTCCCCGTATCCTGCGAGGCCGACGAGCTCTATGGAAGCGACAGCCCTCTCAAGACGCTCGGATTCGGGAATCCCCTGTATCTCCAGGCCGTAGGCCACGTTATCCTTCACATTCCGGTGGGGAAGAAGCCCGAAGTTCTGGAACACCATGGACATCTTCTCTCTTCTGGCGATGCGCAGATCCTCGTCGTTCAGTGAAGTGAAATCAAGTCCGTCGATGAAGACCTGCCCGGAAGTGGGTTCGATGAGCCTGTTCATGCAGCGTTCCAAAGTGGACTTGCCGGAGCCGGACAGTCCCATGAGGACGAACATCTCCCCTTTTCTTATGTCGAAGGAGACGTCATACAGGCCGACGTTGTTGGACGTCATGCTCTGCACTTCCCCCTTATCCTTCCCTTCTCTGAGAAGTGCCAGTGCTTCTTCCGGGCGTCTCCCGTATATCTTAGACAGTTTCTTCACCTGGATCATTATCTCATTGCCATCCTCATCCGTGGGGCTCTGAGCCTCTGCGAAGATGGCCTTCGCAGTGCGTCCGTTCTTCGAACGCGGCCTGTGTTCCTTTGCAAATCCTTTCACGGAACCTCTTATGAGGGCCTTCACCCGTCCGATCCCGGTTGTCAGAAAGTCGTGGACCTTATCATCCGCGGCCTTCAACGGTCTTCTCTTCATTATGCCTGAAGACATTCGATGTCATCTCCGATCTGGTCTGATCGGAGCATCCGTGTTTCGGAGCATCCGCTGAAGCGATGGAATCCAAGCAACAACGAAGTCGCGGGATCGACCTGCGGACCCGAAGGGCCCGCAAACCGGTAAAGATCCCGGGGCCGGCGGATGAACCTTCGGAGGCGAACCCTTTTCGCTCTCCCTGATCGGCACGAATACTCCGAACTCAGGACCTGAAACAGAATGCGTTTTCGCATTCTTCCTCCGGTCAAGGTACTTTTTCCAAAGAAAGCATCTTATTTAAAATGTCGGGTTATGTTACATGATTGTCTTAAAATGTGTTATAAATCCTATTTTTATATAGAATCACACTTGTTCGTTCGCAGCATTTCTGAAAGATCCCACGTTCATATCCATCTTCAATCCGGGGATAAGAAGGGGTGAGAACCCCTGCGGGGCACTGAGCACTTCATTTCTCAAAGGGAGCTCAGTCCAGGTCCTGAACATCGGATATGTACATGAGAGGGTAGTTCAGACCCCTGTCGTATCTCATCTCGGCTACCACGCGTATGTTCTCTATCCTTATCACGAGTCTGACGTCCAGCATGTTCCCTGTCAGAGAGACATAGCTGTACTCATCCGTCTTGGGTCTGAAGTGAGACCCGTCTATGTGCACATTCACGCTCTCGACGTAAGGCTGCACCACCACGCTCTTCTCTATCGATCTCTCCAGGATATCCACGCTTGTCTGGTCCACGGGCATGCCGACGAACTGATGGTAGATCGTCCCCATCTTGATGCCCGCCTCGAACATAGCCCTCTCTCTGACGGTGCATCCGAACATGCCGGCAGCCTTGCGCTCCCTGTCCTTCATGGTCCGCGATATCGGATACGGATATAGTTAAGAGTTATTATTTCGCAAATGAATTTAAGTAACCTGCCCTTAAGGCAGTCCCATGGAGAATCTGAGGGAAAGGATACATTCTCTGAAGAAGAAGAGGAATGCTATCATATTGGCTCACAACTACACGCTGCCTGAGGTACAGGACGTTGCCGATCTGGTAGGCGATTCATTAGGGCTCTCCATCGAAGCATCCAAGACCGATGCGGACGTGGTGGTCTTCTGCGGCGTCACATTCATGGCGGAGACGGCCAAGATCCTGAACCCCTCCAAGACGGTCTTATCCCCCGAGCCGGACGCCTATTGTGCGATGGCGGGCATGTGCGGACCCGAGGACATAAAGGAGATGCGCAGGATGAATCCCGGTGCCGCCGTCGTCGGATACGTGAACAGCACTGCCGCTTCCAAGGCTGAGATGGACATCTGCTGCACGTCATCCAACGTGTTGGATGTGGTCTCCTCGATGGAGGAGAAGGACATAATATTCGTACCGGATCACAACCTGGGAGGTTATGCCGGTTCAGAGGTGCCCTCCAAGAACATGATATTGTGGAAAGGATTCTGTCCCACACATCATGCCATCTCGTCAGAGATGATCGACGATCTGAGGAAGGAGCATCCCGATGCCCTCATCATGGTGCACCCGGAGTGCCGTGCCTCCGTGATAGATATGGCTGACATGATCGGGTCCACGGAGATGATGGTGAAGGCGGTCAGTGAATCCGACAGGAAGGAGTTCATCGTGGCCACCGAAGTCGGGATGAAGCACAGGCTGGAGAAGGAGTTCCCGGGCAGATCATTCTATTTCCCGGATGTGGCACTGTGCGGTGTCATGAAGATGACCACGCTCAATTCCATAGTGAGATGCCTGGAGACCATGTCCCCGGAGGTATCCCTGCCCGATAACATCTCCGAAAGGGCATACAGTCCTGTCAAGAGGATGACAGAGATAAAATAGGCATCAGGCCATTGAAGGCCGAGACGCCGGATGAAGATATTTTCAATTCTGACTGGTGATGAGCCCTATGAGTGCTGACGGTGTTCTCACTCCATGAGATAATCGAGGAATTCGCTGAGCTTCATGCCGTCATCCCATTTCATTATGTAGTTCCCGTTGGGGCTGATCCTGATGTCGGGGACCCTTCTCTGGACCAGGCCCATGTTCCCTCTGAGATCCTCATCAATGGGCAGGGTGAACACCCTCCACGGATCTCCTCTGACACCTTTGAGCCTGAATGCATATACGGGAAGGAGATTCGATCTGGCACATTCGGATCTCATCTTCTCCGCCTGCTCGGTCAGCCTGGGATTCCTGCTGAAATGCAGTATGCCGTCGGCGGTGCTCTTAACCTCTATCGGGAAGGAGTAGTCCCACCTCAGCGCAACAAGGTCCATGCCGAGGGACCCGGCCGCTCTCACTACGACGAAGGGCTCCTTCATGACGGACATGTACGCCCTTCTCTCGTCGTCACTGCAGGTCTTCACCATCTTGTTTATGGTCTTCTCGTCTCCGGAGAGCAGGTATTTCAGCTCCCTCTCGTAGATGTCACCGGGTGCGGCCATCGTTATCACTGTTCGATTCGTTACCGGATATATAAATGGATGAAGGGGGAGGTCCCCGAATGCCGCCGAATCACGGGGAGAGTCTCGAGACATCCCTGGGGAACAGTATCCCTTCTCTGACATTGGGAAGATCCAGCATCTTCGTCAGGAGCCTGTCCACACCGATCCCCCACCCTCCGTGGGGCGGCATGCCGTATTTGAAAGCATCAAGGTAATGCTCGAAATCCTCCGGGTCGAGGTCCTTCTTCCTCATGCGTTCCGTCAGCACGTCGTACCTGTGCTCTCTCTGGCCTCCGGAGGATATCTCCTGCCCCTTGTAATCCAGGTCGAATGAGAATGAAAACGGCGTGCCCTCCTTCTCCATTATGTAGAACGGCTTCGCATCCTCGGGATATTCCGTTATCCAGTACAGCTCGCGGTCCTTCTCGGCCATGATATCTCCGATGATCTTCTCCCCCTCAGTCCCCAGGTCCTCTCCGTCCTTCAGATCGAGGCCTCTCTCCCTGACCATCCTCAGGCACTCGCTGTATGTGAGCACGGGGTAGGGCCTCTTCGGGATCCTTATCTTCTTGTCCAGCAGCCCGAGGAAGTAACCGCCTCTCCTGGCCATGCCCCTGAATATGTAATCCATGATCTTCTCCAGTGTTGCCATGATATCATCCTGGGAATCGATCCATGCCATCTCCCCGTCGAAGGACTGGAACTCGGTGACGTGGCGGTTGGTATTGGAATGCTCCGCCCTGAAGGCGGGCCCGAGCTCGAACACACGGTCCAGACCGGTGGACATGAGCATCTGCTTGTGAAGCTGAGGGCTCTGAGCCAGATATGCCGGTTTCCCGAAATAGTCCACCTCGAAGAGAGTGGATCCCCCCTCTGCTCCGGAGCCGGATATCTTGGGCGTGTTGACCCATGTGAAGTCCAGTTCCCTCATGGCCTCCTCTATGAGATCGAAAAGTATGCTCTTGAGTTCGAAAACGGCCCTTATCTCAGGTTTGCGCAGGTCCATGAACCTGTTGTTGAGGCGGGTGTCCATCTCCGCGTTGACCTTATCTATCACGCCTATGGGGAGGGGCACAGCAGCAGGGGATATGACCTTGAAGGAGGAAGGAATGAGCTCAAGACCCAGATCAGTCTGGTTGCTCTCCTTGACATTCCCGGTCACGTACACGACGCTCTCCCTGGAGACGGATGTAAGCCCCTCGAACACGGCCGGGTCGATCTTCTTCTTGGGCAGCGTGACCTGCACTGTCCCGAACCTGTCCCTGATTATTACGAAGGATATCCCGCCCAGATTCCTGATCTCCTGCACCCATCCTCTTATGGTGACCTCTCCGTCATCCGCCGCTATGCTGCCCGAATCCCTGTAAACTGCTGACATGTCTTCCGAGGGCAATCGGTTAACTGGTTAAAATAATTAGTCAGACCGGCTCTCGCGCGTGCGAAAGGTATTATACGACGCAGGGAATTGGTCGCCTGATAAATACTGGTGGTTCCGAATGACCAAGAAAGTAACAGTCTCAGTAATCAAGGCAGATGTGGGCTCGGTATGCGGGCATACCCGTCCCCATCCTTCAATGATGGACAAATGCAGGGAGATATTGGCCGACGGAGTGAAACAGGGCACGCTTGTGGATTATTATGTGACCCGCGTCGGTGATGACATCAACCTTCTGATGTCCCACTACAAAGGAGAGAACAGCAGGGATGTGCACGGTCTCGCGTGGGACGCCTTCACCGAGGCCGCAGCCCTTGCAAAGAGCATGCACCTCTACGGTGCAGGACAGGACATACTCGCAGACGCGTTCTCCGGGAACATACGCGGAGCCGGCCCCGGCTCTGCGGAGATGGAGTTCGAGGAGAGGAAGACCGAACCGATAATGTTCTTCATGGCGGACAAGACCGAACCGTCCGCATACTCGCTCCCTCTGTCCAGGGTGTTCCTGGACCCCTTCACGACGACAGGTCTCGTCATAGACGCCAGGGCCAAGCAGGGCTTCGACGTGGAGATACAGGATGTCAAGGACAACAAGAGCGTGATAATGTCCTCCCCCGAGGAGACCCTGAGCATACTCAGCCTCCTGGGCGACACCTCCAGATACGCCATAAAGAGAGTCTTCAGCCGTTCCGGCATCGGTACCGCGGCCGTTGTCTCCACCGATAAGCTGAACTTCACGGCCGGCAAGTATGTCGGTAAGGACGATCCCGTCTGCGTAGTAAGGGCACAGAGCGGTCTCCCCTCGGTGGGAGAGTACCTGCAGCCCTTCATGAGCACGATGCTCGTCGCAGGATGGATGAGGGGATCCCACTACGGAGCCTTCTACCCCTGCGGGGTGGACAGTTCCGATCCCACGTATTTCGACGGGCCGCCAAGAATATGCTGTCTGGGATTCCAGCTTCGTGACGGGCACTTCCAGGGCCTTGAGCCCATGGACTCCAAGCCCGGCGATCACAAGCCCATGGATTTCTTCGCAGGCAGCGAATGGGATCTTGTCCGCAATAACTCTGTCAAGGCCAGCAAGATGATGAGAGGCCACGGCCCCTTCATGCCGGCCATACTCGGGTCAGAGGAGATGGAATACACATCGAGACCCGAGGTGTTGAAACAGCTTACCGGGAGGTTTGAGAAATATGAGTAATCTGAATAAGCCTGCGGTGGTCGTGAACTTCAAGGTGTACTCGGAGATCCACGG
>JAAYKC010000069.1 GCA_012522645.1 Thermoplasmatales archaeon | reverse complement strand
GCGGCGGATGCTCCCGATGAGCCTATCCCGCTGCAGGGCCTGATGCCCTTCTTCACCCTGAGCTCTATGCCGAAATCGGATTCGGTCCTTCTGAGGACCTCCTCTGCCGCTATCCCGACGGAATTGAGCTTCGCGTCGCACGGTATGGAGTCCGAACCCGGTCCCGATACCTCGGTTATGCTGACCCCGGAATCGACCTTCCTCGCCTCGATTATGTCGAAGGGGTCCTGAAGAGCCATACCGAATATATCGAAGCCCGGGCCTATGTTCGAGATAGTAGCCGGAGCAGAAACTTTCACCCATTCTCCCATTTGACCACTCAGTCCTATGCCCCTCGTACTGTTATAAAGTTCATAAAGCTATTCACGCAGGCGGGATAGGTTAAAAACGGATACAGTATTGTCGGCGGCATGGACTTCCGTGTGATCGGCCTCACCGGCGGGCGGCCGTTCTCCGTCACTGCGGAGCACTTCCGCTCCCTGGGAGGGGATGCCGTGCTGTTCAATCCGGATATGGTCTGCGGCCCGGCGCATCTTCTTTCCGCGGCCGAGCATGCGGCCAGGGCGTTCAGGAACGGCACCAACAGGTCCAAGACCCTGGCCACCGAGATCATCCTCTACGCTGCGGGGGACAGGCAGATCTCCAAGGCCATGAGGAAGATGAATCCTAAGGACCCGGAGAGGCCCGTTGCGGCTGTTGTGATCAACATGGACGATCTCAGGCTGGAGGATATCGGCGCTGAGAGGTGCGACGGGATCCTGGCAGCGGGCATCGGTAAAGCAAAGGCTCTGGGCATAGACCGTTACGGGGAGGGCATCGATCCCGAATCACTGGCACTCGAGATGGTCGCCATGCTGGAAATAGAAAAGAAGTGATTTCTAAGATGTTTAAGGGGGCTCTCATTCGCAGGGTGCGAATTTGAACCCGTAGTGGATCACGCCGCTGGGACCGTCATCATCGATCTTCCTGAGGACCGCCTGAACGCGCATGCCTATCTCGACGTTCTCAGGGTCAACATCAACGATCTGAGCCGTCAGGAGGATGTCGTCATCGGTCCTTATCATACCGACGACGTAGGGCTTCATGCGCTTGTTGGCCTCCGGCACGTCATAGACGACGGAGTATGTGTAGACAGTGCCTTTCCTCTCCACCTTGTACTCGATCATCTTCCCTATGCTGGCTCTGCGGCACAGAGGGCACATGCTGCGCTTGGGGAAGAAGACCTTGCCGCACTCCGGGCATTTCGATCCCTTGAGGTTGTACCTTCCCGGTATCTCCCTCCATTCCCTTGCCGTTGATGACATTCAGATCCCCTCCAGTATCGATACGGTTGCTGCGGAGCCCGTTCCTCCGAGGTTCAGGGCCATGCCGTACCTGGCACCCTTCACCTGTCTCTTGTCCGCCGTTCCCCTGACCTGCTCCGCGATCTCGACTATCTGGGCAACACCTGTTGCTCCGATGGGGTGACCGCGGGCCTTCAGGCCTCCTGATGTGTTGATGGCGACCTTCCCCGCATCGAAGAGGGTCTGTCCCTCCAGGAATGCCTTGCCGGCCCTGCCTCTCTCATAGAGGCCGAGGTCCTCCGCGGCCATGAGCCCTTCTATCGTGTAGCAGTCGTGGACCTCCGCCACGGATATGTCAGACGGGGACAGCTTCGCCGTCTTGAATGCCCGGTCCGCTGCCATCCTGGTCGATGCGAAGGACGTTATGCTGTCCCTCTGGAACAGTGCCAGCGTGTCACTGGCCTGAGTGGACGCGGCCACTCTCACCGGGTTGTCGGTGTATTCCTTCGCCTTGTCCATGGGACAGAGTATGACCGCGGCCGCACCGTCGGATATCGGGGCGCAGTCGAAGAGACCCAGAGGGTCCGCGACCATCCCTGATCTGAGGACGCTCTCCAGCTTTATCGCCTTCCTGAACTGGGCGTTGGGGTTCAGAGCCCCGTGGGCATGCCCGTTCACGGAGACCGATGCGATCTCCTCTCTCGTTGCGAGCCCCTCGTGGATGTACCTCCTGGCTATCATGGCGAACAGGGATGCCATCGTGGCCCCCATGGACGCCTCCCACTGCTGGTCGGCAGTGGAGTCCAGGATGGAATTGGATGACGCATCATCCACATCCGTCATCTTCTCGGCACCGCCGACGACGACCACGTCGTGCATGCCGGACGCCACCGCCATCACTCCCTGCCTGAAGGCTATGCCTCCGGAGGCGGCTCCCGCCTCTATCCTCGTGGACGGTATGTGTTTGAGGGCGAATCCCGCGTAATCGGCTATCATTGCGCCGATGTTCTGCTGGTTGATGAAGCGGCCTGCGGACATGTTCCCTATGAAAAGAGCGTCCACTTCGCTTCCGGAGAGGCCTGCGTCCCCTATTGCCAGCATTCCTGCTTTGACACCTATGTCCCTGAAGGACTTGTCCCAGAGCTCACCGAACCTGGTGACTCCCGCTCCTATTATGGCTACATCCCTCATGATCATTCCTCCATCTTTATCTTGCCTTTGAACTTGGCATAGGTCGCATAGTCGACGTACTTGACATTGCTGACGATCTTCTCCACCGTCGGTGCGGCCTCCCTCTTGTACTTCCTGATGCGGTCGGTGACCGTTATGTCGAAGGCATCGCTGCCTGCGCCGGAGCCGTAGGATACCACGAGTATCCTGTCGCCGGGCTTGGCGATATCCAATACGGATGCGAGGCCGATGGGGACCGCGCCGCTGTAGGTGTTCCCTATATAGGGGGTCATCAGGCCTTTCGTTATCTGAGCCTCGGTGAATCCCATCATGGCGGCGACCCTGGTGGGGAACTTGCCGTTGGGCTGGTGGAATACCGCATAATCGTAATCCCCGGGTTTGGTGCCCGCATCCGCCAGGAGCCTCTGGGTCGCATTGGTTATGTGCCTGAAGTATGCCGGCTCCCCGGTGAACCTGCCTCCGTGGCTGGGATAGTCCTGTCCCTCCCTGCGCCAGAAGTCAGGTGTGTCAGTTGTGTAGCTTATGGTCCTGTTGATCTTGGCTATGATGTTCTTCTTCCCTATGAGGTATGCTGCGCCGCCGGCGGATGCCGAGTACTCCAGCGCATCCCCGGGCGCCCCCTGGGACGTGTCGGCGCCTATGGCCACGCCGTACTCTATCATGCCGGAGCCGACGAGGCCCATGCAGACCTGTATGCCTGCGGTCCCCGCCTTGCAGGCGAACTCCATGTCCGCCGCCGTGAGGTCCGGCGTGGCCTCTATCGCCTCGGCCACTATGGTGGAGGTGGGCTTCACCGCATACGGGTGGGATTCCGATCCCACGTAGAGCGCCCCTATCTCCCTGGGGTCGACATCCGTCCTGGCCATCATGGCCCTTGCCGCGGCCACCGATATGGTGACGACGTCCTCGTCCGGTGCGGGCACGGATTTCTGCTCTATGAACAGGCCTTTGCCCATGGCCTTGCCGTTCTCCCCCCAGACCTTGCCGATCTCCTCGGGGGTTATCCTGTACCGGGGCACGTACGCCCCGTAACTCACAATTCCTACGTCCATTACATCCCCTCTTCCAATCTGTCGAATATCCTTATCATGTCCTCCGCCTCCATATCCGTGGAGGCCAGAGGAATTCCCTCCAGTTTCGCCAGCCTTATGGCCAGCTCGTCTGTCCTGTCCGGCTTCTGGTACATCACCATGGCCGGTGTCAGCGGATGGGCCCTTATCGCCACCATGGGCGATCTGCCGTAGTGCACGTCGGTGAATATCAGCACCCTGTCCGTGCTCCATCCGTATATCTTCACGTAATCCTCTGATTTCAGGTTCATGATCGCCTTCAGGGAATCCAATATCGTGTACCCGTAGACCTTCTTCTCAGGGGCCTGTGCAGGTGCCAGATAGACTCCGTTCACGGCTTTCACGAACTCGCTTATCGATATGCCCTCGCGGAATTCCGCCATGGCGATTATGCAGGCGTCCCTCTCCTTGGGCATGTACTTGCTTATGGTCGGGGAACCGACCTCCCTGTCCAGGTCCAGGAGCGTTCCGACAAACTTCCTGACGAATGCCACGCCGGGGGATTTCCTCCTCCCGGACTCGTAATCGCTTATGACGGAGCAGGAGACCCCCATGGCATCGGCGACCCTGCTCTGGGAGAGGTCGAACTCCTCCCTCCATTTGCGCATTGTCTTGCCTGGGTCGGCGGACATCGCCATCTCGCCGGCCATCTTCTCCTCGAGTTCCTGGGCCATTGCCTATGCTATATGACAACCCTATATAAAAATGACGTATGTCCTATTCGTCGAATGACGAAATAGAATCGGTCCGGGACTTCCTTACGAGGTCCTGATGAGCGGTTCCCGGCGCCTCGGGTCCGCCACAGAATCCGTTGCGGGCGCGGAATCGTGTAAGACCGTTCTGTATTTATAACCCGCAAACAGGTGATGCATCCATGGACTGCAAGAAGCCGATGGACAGCGAGGAATCGTTCAAGAACATGTGCATGAAGATGGGGAATTTCGCCCCCAAGACCCTGAGGGCCATAAGGGACCAGAACCCTGAGTTCGTGAAGCTGATAAACACGATGGACGAGGTCATCCTGAAGGACGGAGCACTGGACAAGAAGACGAAGAGGCTCATCGCCCTCGCCTGCGTCGCCGTGAGGATGTGCGATGACTGCGTATACCCCCAGGCCAAGGTGGCCAAGAACTACGGCGCCACCCGGGAGGAGATCCTGGAGGCCATGCAGGTCGCGGTGCTGACCGGGGGGGTTCCCTCATGGTCCTCCGCCAAGATGGGCCTTGCCAGGCTCTTCGAGGAATGGGACGAGGAAGATCGCTCTCAATGAGGAATCACACCCCGTGCGAGTGTACGGATTGAAACGGGGAGCGGGACGGGAAAGATAAAAAGGCCGCTGAGAAGTGAGACTCATGCCCCGTCGGAGGCCTTGCCTCCGACGGGATATATTCTCTCCGCCGTCACGAATACGAGGACGGCACAGATTATGCCCAGCAGTGCTCCGGCGATCACATCGGAAGGGTAATGCACATAGACATACAGCCTGGAGAACGCTACCAGCGCTGCATATGCCAGCGCTGCGGCCCCTGCCTTCCTGTTATGCAGGAATATCATCGCCGCAGCGGCGAACGAGGTGAATGTGTGCCCTGACGGGAATGAATATCCCGACGCATCCGCAAGCGGGAGGTATTCCGTATTCTCGAAAAATGGGCGCGGCCTTGCGAAGATCTCCTTCAGAACGAGGTCGTTCAGGGTGTAGCACAGCATCACTGTCACCAGGACCTGCAGGCCCGTCCTCCTGGTGCGCTTGTCCGATAAGAAGATGATGCTGAGGAGAATCCAGACCAGGGAGGCATCGGCACTGTGAGAGATGAGGGTCATGACCGCATCGCCCGCGGTGCTCCTCAGGCCCTGTATCCATACCAGGACCTCCATATCCAAACCCATGCCCCGTTATCCCGTCATGTTTATAATTTCGTTCGGTAAAGTTTGATATAAGCCTCGTAAATACCCTTCAGGGTGACTGATATGAAGATAGGGGACTGCAAGAAGAGGATACAGACGGCTGAAGGGAAGCTGACGGTATTCTCCCTCAGGGAGCTTGAGAGCAAAGGCGTGATCAGGGACATCGGGAAGATGCCGTACTCCGTACGCGTCATAGTCGAGTCCATGATCAGGCAGAGGGACGGCAGCACGATAACCGATGATGACGTCATCACGATAGCATCCTGGAGCCCCGACACCGATACGGAGAAGGACATCCCCTGGATACCGGCCCGTGTTCTCCTGCAGGATCTCACCGGAGGGGCCGCGGTCACCGATCTCGCGTCCATGAGGGCCGCGGTGGATGCCTTGGGAAAAGACCCCAAGCTGATCAATCCCCTCGTTCCCGTTGATCTGGTGATAGACCACTCGATACAGACTGATTACGCAGGCAGGCCCGATGCTGAGGAGCTGAACGAGGAGCTGGAGTTCGAGAGGAACGCAGAGCGTTACGCGTTATTCAAATGGGCTCAGAAATCATTCGATAACTTCCGTGTCGTTCCCCCGGGGAACGGCATCTGTCATCAAGTTAATTTGGAATACCTCTCGCCCCTGGTGCACGTCACCG
>JAAYKC010000068.1 GCA_012522645.1 Thermoplasmatales archaeon | reverse complement strand
GTTCCGTCCGCATGCATCCTGACGGTGGCGCGTCTCGTGGCCCAGCATCCTATGGCCACGGCCACCGGCAGACTTGCGGTATGGCAGTGAGCCTTCCTGATCCTGACGGCAAGAGCCGTCGTGTCCCCGCCCAGGCCCATGGGTCCCAGACCGCTGGAGTTCAGCTTCACGAACAGCTCCTCCTCCATCTTAGCCAGCCTCTTGTCCGGATTGTCCGAGTCTATGGGTGCCGCTATCGCCTCCTTCGCCATCTCGATGCATGTTTCCGATGTGCCTCCGATGCCCACGCCGACAACTGTCGGCGGGCACGGTCTCCCTCCCGCATCCAATACCGTATTGATGACGAAGTCCCTGATGCCTTTCTCCCCGTCGGATGGATTCAGCATAGCCAGTCTCGTCATGTTCTCCGATCCCGCCCCTTTGGGCATGACCGTTATCTGCAGGAAATCATCATTCGTCGGATTATACCGGATGACCGGCATCCCCGGGCCCAGATTATCGCCGTGATTCTCACGGGTCAGAGGGTCCACGGTATTCGGCCTCAGCGGGACCTCCGCCGTTGCCCTGCGCAGTCCCTCGCTTATCATCCCTGCAACGGAGGAATCGAATGATCCCGATACGTAGAACACAGGAACCCCTGTATCCTGGCACATCGGCCTTCCCGTATTCTCGGCCAGCTTGACATTGTCCATTATCGCTCCCAGCTGGGTGTAGGCCACGGGATTGCTCTCCCATCCTGCGGCGGCCTCCAGGGCCCAACCGATGTCCGGCGGGAGCTTCGTGTTAGCTATGCGCAGTATCCTGACGACCGCATCCTCCACGCTCTCGGGTATTCTGATCATGATATCCTAATCCTCTGCATATATGAAAAACAACACGGTTTCACGGGACGTAGAGGATCTCTCCCTCCAGGTCCACGAATCTGACGGTCTCCCCCACCTTCTCCCCTTTCGGAGTGAGGATGAGGACCGGCTCCAGGGTGCCCGGGTGCAGGATCTCCGCCTCTCCGTCCTCGGAGAAGATTACGGTGGCCGTTCTCATCTCCTCCCTCTTCCTGTATACCCTGACCCTTACCATATCAGCTCTGGGTACGAAGATATGCTTGAATCCCTGAAGAGCCAGCAGCTTGCCTCCGTTCTTGCTTATGTATGTGAGCTTATACAGTTTGCCGTCGAATGTGACGGCGTCCCCGACCCTGTGCTCCGGCAGGCGCACGAGATACGTGACCCTGTAGGTGTCCGAGCCGTCGGCGGCCTGCCCCACAAGGGAGAATGATTCCTTCGTCTCCGCTCCGTAACGGTCCGCAAGTTCCCTGGAGAGGTTCTTACCCATGGCTATGGATGACAGCTTCATGTCGATGCCTCCCGTGACCTCGGAGACACTGGTGATGAACAGCCGCCTGTCATTCCTGGACAGCGATTCCACCTCGTTCCTGATCTTCCTTACGACCTCGTCCCTCAGACTGTCCTCGAGATTGCCGTCGCTCCTTATCTGCAATATGGCCTCGTAATAGTTGCCCAGCTGCCTGGAGCATCTCTTGCACACGGTGTTCTTCAGCCTTACCATGGTGTCCGCCTCGGCCCGGACCTCCGTACCGCGTATCTCCAGGTCGGCCTCCATATCCACCTTGAACGTCCTGGGGTCCTGTTGGGAGATCCTACTGCCGACGCTCAGGATCCTGGCCTCCTTTATGACCGACAGCTTCTCCAGTGCGGCCTCCTCTGCGGCGTCGGACACCTCCTTGTCCGACCAGACCTTGTTCAGGGCGAACTCCCCGCAGTTCGTGCACACCTGCAAATCGACATGATGCGGCAGTTTCATCAAAGGCTTGTCCCTGACGAAGCATTCGATACAGGCCCCTTCCACGAGCCTGTCGGTCTCCTTCCCGCATTCAACACAGAACATCACAATTTCACCGCCTGAGCATGCTTTATGCCGTCTATGACGATTATGCAATCCGAATCCACCAGGCCCTGTTCCACGGCCACGGCCACGGTCCTTTCGCCGACCAGGTTGAATATGGAAGCGGATCTCATCCGCTCCGCCAGCATCTCCTCGGTGATCAGTTCCCCCATGTAGAATTCCCCGGAGACCCTGAGCCGCATCTTACCCTCCCTGAATTCCCTGCCTATGAGGTCCTCATCGCAGGCGGCCAGGAGCATGTCCTCTTTTCCGGCGTGGATCCTGACGGCTATCATGACAGGTCCATCATAACGTATTTGTCCTCCGAGGGACTGAAAGTCTCACCCGAATTCTTCATCTTCTTCAGCAGCTCTTTGACCGTATGGGCGGAAATACCGTCCTTGCCTGCGAGAGATATCACCTCGCTCTCCGTTATCCCTGCCTTGCCTGATGCGGCCACTATATCGCGCACGGTCCTTATCCCGCTCCTGTCCTTCTTGGTGAAATCCGATGCCATGCGGTCTATCTCGAATGTTCCGTCAGTATTCGCCGCTATCTTCCCCAGATAGTAACGTACCATGTCTATCGCCCTCACGGCATCCTTAGCCTCCACCTTATGGCTCAGCCTGGCTCTGGCGGACGCCTCCGACAGGCGCACATATGCCTCCAGCTGCCTGGCGGTTATGGGCACCGACGAGTTGTTGCCGCTGCCCATCTTCCTTATCGAGAGATAGTCCTCCTCTATCAGTTCCTGAGCCTCCTTGGTCATGACTGGTATTATCCTCTTGGAGTACGCAACGTACTTGCGGATCATCTCCTCGGAGTAGACCGGCTTTATGTTATCGGTCTCTTCCAGTATCCTCTTTGCTTCCTCACTGTCCGTTTCCCCCCGCATGCGGACCTGCCCCCTCAGGTGCGCATTGAGTATGTGATTCGTTATGTCCCTGTCCCTCTTCTCCTCCGGCTTATCCGTCATCACAAATATGAGGTCGAAACGGGACATGAGCGCAGGAGGCAGGTCTATCTGACCTGCTATCTTCTCATCCTCATCGAATCTGCCGTACTTGGGATTCGCCGCCGCCAGCATCGAGCATCTGCATTGGAGCGTCGCGGTTATCCCGGCCTTGGCCACGGATATCCGCTGGGACTCCATGGCCTCATGAAGGGAGGACCTGTCCTGTGTGCTCATCTTATCCAGCTCATCAATGCAGGCAAGGCCCTTATCGGCCAGAACCAGAGCGCCTGCCTCCAGTGTCCATCTCCCATCCCCGAAGTCGTCCTTGACCGCTGCGGCCGTGTTGTGTATCGCGAATCCGGAGCCGATGAATGAATGGGACTGCTCCACCGTCAGATCATAAACGTATTCAGGGAGGTCCTCGGTGAGGACCTCTGCGGAAGCGATCGGCAGGAAACGCATGTTCCGTTCCACTATCGACACCATATCCTCTTCCGTGAGGCTGCCGGCCTCGAACCAGTCGAACCTGCCGCCCTTCATCGCCTGCAGTTTCGTCTCCGGCGTGAGGACCAGAACGCTCCCGTTGCCGGCGGTCAGCTTTATCAGGCGGTCCGGGGTCCTGATCTTCCAGACATAGGATATGGGGTGATACCTCAGGGATCCCACCGGGGATATGGAAAGAACAGAGGCATCATCCGTCCTCTGTCTGAATATGCCGGGCCTGTACTCCTCAGGATCATTCATCCTGGCCTCCACGAAGTCCTGTATCCTCTCCGTGGTGTCCTTCAGGAACAGCATGGTGTCCCCTCTCACGCACAGGCCTGCCGCCGAAGCGGATTTACCGGATGCGTATATGCCCCTGGGGGCGAGATTGCTCATGTACCTCAATAACTGGGACTTCGCGACACCGGGATCCCCCACCATCAGGATGTGTATGTCCCCTCTTATCGCGGTGCCGTCGTCCATCTCCTTGTGGGAGCCGCCGAACAACTGCAGAGCAACGGCCTCCTTCTCCTTATCCAGGCCGTAGATGGTCGGGGATATGGATCTGATTATCTCGTCCATCAGATTCGGGGCCCGGGACATCTCCTTTATGTTCACCTCGTCCTCGGCGGTGATCTCGATCTCCTCATACTCGTGCTGATCGAATTCCAGGGACTGCACGTCCATGAATATGTCAAAGACTGTGGACTTGTCCCTCTCGGTCTTCTGGGACGACCTTATTATCCCGTTCAGGGTCACCCTGTTCCCCGGCGTCACGAAGCCCGCTATGTCATCTTCCACGAATCCGGACAGCCTTTCCGGCTGGGCGCCTCCCCTGAGGCCCTCGGGGTTCTCCTGGATCTCTATCTTCTGGGTGTCTATGTACTCGGAATGCGCATCATCCAGTATGAATCTCAGGGCGGACCTGTTGCACGCATCGTTTACGCACATGACAGGTTCCCTCTGCAGCATCCCGCGCTGCTTGATCCTTATCTCTGAATCGCATTTCACGCACCTGTACAGCGCATTGGTCATCCTGGGCTTGGGAAGCGTCGCCTTCCTCACGAGACCGGTGACGGCCACCATCTTGCCCAGGTGCTTCGATCTTATCTGACGGACCTCCACATGCGCATCCTTAGGGAGGTTCCTTATCCTCAGGTTTATCTCGCCCGCAGGGTCCCAGGACGGGGGCAGCATCTTCGTCAGGACCTTCTCCCCCAGGTTCAGGGAGGCGTCCGGGTTCTCCAGGATGAATATGCCCAGATCGGGGTTGAGGGAATTTATATCGGAATAGTCAACGAAGATGCTCCTCTTCGCAGGATAGTTCGCCTGAACATCCGACAGCATGAGCCTGTACTCATCCTTGAATAGGATCTCCTCCCAACCTGCAGTAACGTCATTATCCTGGAATCTGGCAGCCATCTCTTCTCCCCAACGGGCCCTCAAGACCGTATGCAACACCATAGTGCCCGTTATTCTAAAGAAGTATCGGTTCAGGTTGAATAAAATGGTGTCCGGGGGTCTCCCCCCGGTAAGATGTTTAAGGACGCCTCATGAAGAGGACCACGCCTGCTATCGCTATGGCCGCAACAGCACCGCCGACCCC
>JAAYKC010000153.1 GCA_012522645.1 Thermoplasmatales archaeon | reverse complement strand
GCCTATACGTTTGTGAAGAACCGTTCAAAGTATCCAGAGAAGTTTGGTACCGGTATAATCGATGGTGTTGTTGCCAGTGAGACGGCAAACAACGCATGTATTGGTGGTGCCATGATTCCATTGCTGACCTTGGGTATCCCGGGCGATGGAACAACAGCTGTCCTGTTAGGTGCATTGCGGGTCCAAGGAATAGCTGCCGGACCTCTGATCTTCCAGAAGAATGGCGACTATGTATTTGGAATCTATATTGCAATGTTGGTGGCAAGTGTCGCCATGCTGGTGTTGGAAAATCTTGGAATCCGAGGGTTTTTGAAGATTCTAAAGGTTCCCAAGCACTATCTCTTGCCCATTGTCATCGTACTTTGTGCCGTTGGGGCGTTTGGCAGTTCGAATAGAATGTTCGATGTGTATTGCATGCTTGGATTCGGCTTGTTGGGATTCTTGATGAAAGTCGGAAAACTTCCATTTCCCCCAATCATCATGGGGTTCATCCTTGGGCCACTATTCGAGTCCAATTTGAGACGAGTGTCACAATTTCTCGCTATTGATTCGATGCGGTGGACTAAGCACCCAATCGCCATCATGTTCGTCCTCGTTACAATAATCATGCATACTATCAATGTTTCAAAATTGCTGAAAAAGAATGGTAAATAATGCCATTGGAATATATGTGTTTCATAAAGAAGGAGAAAAGATTATGAAAAAATTCGTGACTGTAGTTCTTGTGGTTTTGATCGCCATGTCAGCGGTGACGGCATCAGGGAAATCGGAGTCTGCCGCCTCATCGGTTGATAATTGGCCTGCCAAACCTATTAACATCATCATTACCAGTAGTGCTGGGGGAGATGGCGATTATTTGATGCGGTTGCTGGCAAAAGATCTAGAGAAGGAACTGGGGGCAACGCTCGTATTGACAAACCTAGTCGGCGGCAATGGATCGGTCGGAATGGATGATCTCAGGCAGAAGAAAGCCGATGGGTATACGTTCTATGTGAATAATACCTGTGCGTTGAGTGCCAATGAAGCGAACGGATTGGTGGACTATGATTATACGGTTTCTGATCCGGTTGCTGTGTTTGCCAAGCATAGTGGCGAGATGATCTGGGTGCGCGCCGATTCTCCGTATAAGACCATGGGAGATTTGGTAAAAGCCACACAAGCCAATCCGAACAAGTTGACGATCGGAGTCAGTATGGGTGGTTCGGTCTACGCAGCAGCCATGATGCTTCAAGAGGCGGGGGTGAAATTCTCACTTGTCGATGCTAGCGATGGTGCAGAGCGCATTATTTCCCTGCTCGGGAAACAAGTAGATTCTACAATTGCAGGGTATGGGATTGGAAAGGAGTACATTGAAAGTGGTGATCTTCGTGCACTCTGTACTCTTATGGGATCGCGAAGCGCTGCTCTTCCTGATGTACCGACAGCTGTAGAAGCAGGGGTTGAGGGGCTGGTGATCAATAATTTGTTCGTGCTTCTTGCCCCCAAGGGCACAGATCCTATGATCGTTGAGAAAATGAACGCTGCTGTTATGAAGATTAGCGCAGAAAACAGTGTGTATCAAAATGCCGTGACCGCATACAGTGGTCAGAGTGCCTATGCACTCAGTGTTGCTGATACCACCAAAGTACTTGACGAGACTCGCGACCAGTTCATGGCAATAAGTGAATTGTTGAGAAAGTAGTTCGAAAAAAATGTCTGTAGCCCCGACGATGAGATGGTATCACCCCCCATCGTCGGGGCTCTGCCGCTACACATGGTCTTGTCCTTGTCTACTCACCAATAGTCGAATTCGTGGTGGTCTGCCTTGCCTGTCACAGAATCCCTCCCGCAAGAGAATTCCTCATAAGGGGACGGACGACGAGGACTACCAACCGGGGTGGCACCGCAAAGCGACACTCGGGCACATGCTCTATCTTCAGTCGAGGATGATGAGGGCAAGGAGGGTGAGCGGTCCCTTCCCTTCGTTGCGGATGGCGTGGCTCGCACCGCCCCCGGTGACCACCAGGTCTCCCACTCGTACCACGTGTTCGCCATCCTTTTCGGTGACGATGCCCTCGCGAGCGAGGATCCAGTAGTACTCGGTCTCGTTGACGTGGTCGTGTTCGCCGATGGAGCACCCCGTCTCAAGCGTCAGGGTGGAGAAGAGGCGGGTGTGGGCCATCTGCTGTGCGTCCATCAGGTTTGTG
>JAAYKC010000067.1 GCA_012522645.1 Thermoplasmatales archaeon | reverse complement strand
GAGTATCTGCCTCTGGGAGTGGTCGCGGTCATCTCCCCTTTCAATTTCCCTATGGCGATACCGTTCACCCAGGCCGCGGCAGCCGTGGCGGCGGGCAATTCCGTGATATTGAAACCGTCCGGCGAGACGCCGCTGACCGGGCAGCTGATATCCGACCTCTTCGCCGAATCAGGTTTCCCTGAGGATCTCGTGATCGCGATACACGGCCCCGGGACCGGCAGGGAATTGGCGGCATCACCCGGTATTGACAGGATAGTGTTCACCGGGAGCACGGAGACGGGCAGGGACGTCATGCGCTCGGCGGCGAAGAACCTCACACCGGTGACCCTGGAACTGGGCGGGAAGGATGCGATGATCATATTCGATGACGCGGACCTGGAGAGGGCGGCCGATTGCGCCGTATGGGCATCCTTCGTCAATTCCGGGCAGGTATGTGTCGGCGTCAGGAGGATATACGTTCAGGAAGGCTCCTTTGACAGGTTCCTGGCACTTATGAAGGATAAGACCTCGGAGCTCAGACAGGGGAACGGTTGGGAGGATACCGGCGTATCAGTCGGGCCGATGATAAACGAGGAAGCGGTATCGAAGATGGAATCAGTATGCGCCGGGATGATATCCGAAGGAGGGAGGATCATCACCGGAGGGAAGAAGAACCCGGACCTGGAAGGCACGATCTTCGAACCTCCGATTATTGTCGGTGTCCCGAAGGATGCTGGTTCCGTGCAGGATGAGATTTTCGGACCGGTAGTCTCGCTCTTCCCCTTCTCTGACGAAGGGGAAGCGGTGCGCCTCGCGGACTGCACCGACTTCGCTCTTGCAGGCTCGGTATGGACCCGTGATCCCGAGAAAGGGAGAAGAGTGGCGTCTTGTCTGAGGTCAGGCACGATCGTGGTGAACAATGCCGTCTATACGTACGGCCTGCCGGCCACGCCCTGGGGCGGAAGCGGCGAGAGCGGGTTCGGCATAACGCATTCCGAGGAAGGGTTCAGGCAGATGATGCGCATGCACCATGTGCACGTCGACAAAGGCTCCGGGAAGGATGCATGGTGGATGCCCTATTCGGAAGAGGGCACGAAACTGCAAAAGAACATCGTCACATCCTTCTTCGGTGACGGGAAGGGCAGGATCGGTACGATCAGAGGGTTCCTTTCTTCAAGGAAGAGCTGACTGACTCAGCATCCCCGTCCTTCCCCGCTTCGGCATCGTTCGAAACGGAGACGAAGGCCGCGCCCATGCCCGCGGACGATGCGTCGGCAGGCACCGTCACGTACTCCAGAGCAACATCCGTGGGGACGGAATCCGGGATCTCATAGTAGGTGGGGCATTCGCCTTCGCAGAAGATGAACTTCCTGCCGCCCGGCACCTCCCCGTCAACGATGACGGTATCCTTCGTCTCATTGGCCTTCTTGATCCTGAAGAAGAAGTAGAGGCCGAGGGAGTACATCATCACCCCTCCTATCACCTCGCTGACCCAGTAGCCCCAGTACATGGCCTCCAGGGATATGGTGGAAGCGACCGCATACACGGCGAGGGTGAACAGCTTGCGCGCTATGGACGACGTCGCGGACACATGCACCTTGCGTACGGTCTGCAGCAGGGACGATCCCAGCGGGATCAGGATGTACGCCGGGGTGAATGTTATGAATATCCTCAGGGCCTTGGCCATCTCCGGTCTGAGATGGGCCGTCCTCTCTGAGTACGTGAATGCCAGAACGAGATCGTCCGCTGCGAAGAACACCAGGGCGGCCGTTATTATCATGCCGATCATGATCAAGACCACCATATTCCAATGGACGGACCATGCCCCCTTGTAATCATCTCTGGCAAGCATCACCGTCGAGGTGATCATCAGAGCGGACGCATATGCGGCCGCGGGGATGGTGACCATCGCAACGAATATCCCCATCATGCTGTAGATAGCCAGACCGTCGGTCCCTCCGCCGCGGATTATGAACACATTGAGCAGGAGGTTCATCCCTGCGATCATGCACAGTTCCGCGGTCTGAGGGAGGCCGACCACCATTATGTCATCCAGAAGGGGCTTCTTGAGCCTGCAGAAGGCAGGGCGCACATAGGTCCTGCCGCTCACGTACCAGTAGATGCCGACCATGCTGGCGATCCCCGTGGCCAGGACCGTTGCCACAGGGGAACCGGTAACGCCCATCCCGAAGGAGAATATGAAAATGGGATCCAGTATGAGATTGAAGACCGATCCGGTCACGAGAACGAACATGGCCTTGCTGTTCGCCCCTTCCGCCCTCAGGATGCCGGCCACCACTCCGTTGAACATTATCACGAAGGCGCCTGCGAAGAAAGGTATGACGTAATTCGATGCAATGCCCACCAGGGGCCCCGCCCCCATGGCGGTGAGGAGAGGCACCCTCACGAGCAGGAGAACAGGAGTGAGGACGGCGGCGATCACCGCTATCAAAAGTATGGCCTGACCCGCGACCTGATTCGCGCCCTTATTATCACCTGTGCCGAGGCGCCTTGCCACGGCCACCGTGGCCCCTGCGCCTATCCCGTTCCCGATGCCCACTATCATCAGGTACAGGACCGCTGACAGCCCGATGACAGAAAGGGCCTCAGGGCCCAGGGATGAGCACCAGACGGCATCGACGAAGGAGTTGATCTGAGCTAAGAGGAGGGCTATCGCTATGGGTACAGCTGCCGCCGTCACAGCCTTCCTGGGATTGGCCAAAACACTTGAGACTATCCGTGCAGAGTCATCGCTCCTCATCCGTCTGTATCATTCGAGACCTACGGATTTATAGGTATGTAAAAATCAATCGTAACAGCCGTTTCAATCATCCCCGGATCGATCAGAGTCAACCGCTGTTCATGTATGCATATCCGCCGGGGAATAAGATGATCCAGACCGCCCGAGATCATGAGGCGCCGGGAGACACCGGTTCCCGGGGAAGGTATCTGCTCCTCTCGCTCCTGAACGCCCATACTCCCCAGAGGTACATCATCGTGCCGCCGATCACCTCTGCGGCGACGAAGCTCCACAGTATCGCCTCGAGGGATATCGGGGATGTGAAGAAATAGAATGCGATCAGCAGCAGATTGCGTATCACGGCGGACAGTGCGGACTTCTGTGCCTTGCGCAGGGACTGCAGCATGGCCGATCCCAACGGTATGATCCCCCAGAACGGCAGGCACATGCAGTATATCCTCAGGGCACGGACCATCTCCGGCCTCAGTCCAGCGGAGCCCTGCGAATGGGTGAAAGCGGTGACGAGATACCCGGCGCCGATGAACACGCCTATCCCCAGGAGAATGACCAGCAGAATCGTTATCCTGACGATCCTGCGGTAGACGTCCCAGGCCCTGTCATGCTCCCTGCGGGCGAAGGCCGCAGAGCATATGGGCACCAGCGCCGTGGCCACCGCCGTCGCCGGTATCGCGGCCATGTTGATGAATATGAAGGATGCGGTGTAGATCGCCAGGCCGTCGGGCCCGACGTTGCTTATGACGAACCAGTTCAGGACGATGTTGACAGCGTTTATGAACACCAATTCCGTGACCTGAGGGGTGCCGACGTAGAGAATGTCATCAAGGATGTCCTTCCTGAATCTGAATCCGCGGAGGGACGGGCGGACATACATCTTCTTCTTCAGATACCAGTACACCCCGACGGAGTTCGCCGCTGTGGTGGCCAGGACCGTCGCCACAGTTGATCCGGTGACGCCCATCCCGAAATAGAATATGAAGACCGGGTCGAGCATCAGATTCAGCACGGATCCGGTAACGAGGACGGCCACGGACCTCCTGACGGCGTTCTCCGCCCTCAGGAGGCCGGCGATGACCCCGCTGAGCATGATCATCGGCGAGCCCAGGAACATCGGTATAACATATTCCGATGCGCCGTCCAGGAGGACTCCCGCCCCCATGACCGAAAGCAGCGGCCCGCGCAATATCAGCAGGACCGGTGCAAGCACAAGGGATACCGTCAGTATAAGGGCTATCGCATGGGATGCCCTGGAATCGGCTCCTTCGCGGTCGTCGAGGCCAAGGCGGCGGGCCACGGCGGTGGACCCGCCCACGCCTATGCCGGTGCCTACGCCCACTAATATCAGATAGAGCGCCGAGCACAGGCCGATGACGGCAAGGGCATCGGACCCGAGGGTGGCGCACCACGCCGCATCGACGAAGGAGTTGATCTGGGCGATGAGCAGGGCGAACCCTACGGGAATGGCCATGAGCCTCACGGCCTTGCCCGGATTCTCCATCATGAGGGCGACATCGCGCTCTGCGTCCCCGACGGCCCTTTTGAACAACGTGATCCCCCTCTCCCGAAGCTATTCGGCGGCGCCGATAAAAACCTGTTGCACCTCATCCGTTCCTGTAACATCAGCGGGATGTGCCACGTATTTAATCGGACGGGCCGATCCGTATTCAGATGGGGAAGAAGGATCTCAGGAAGGACAGGAAGGATCTGTACTCGCCGAAGGCGGGGATCTCAGAGGTGGATGTGCCGCGGATGAGGTTCATCGCCGTCACCCATGAGGGGGCACCGGACAATGAGAGGGCGCAGGAGGCGGCGGAGATACTCCTCGGTCTGTCGTATGCGGTGAGGATGAGCCTGACGGCGGACGGTCATGATCACGAGGTCATGCCGTTGGAGATGGTGCTCGGATCGGAGGATGCGCCGTACGGCTCCGGGGACAGGGAGACGTGGGAATGGACCATGATGATCCGCCAGCCTGATGTGCTGGATGAGGGCCTCTTCAGATCACTGAGGGCCGCAGCGGAGAGGTACGGCCCCGAGCTGGACACAGGATCGGCGTATCTCACCGATATCGAAGAAGGCCGGTCCGTACAGATGCTGCATGCCGGCAGCTACGGTTCGATCGGGGGATCCGTAGCGGAGATGCGCACCTACATGGAGGACCGGGAGTACGCTGCACGCGGCCCCCTCCGCCAGATATACGCGGCGGGTCCGGGCGGGGTGGAAGAGAGCAATCAGAGGACGATACTGAGATTCCCCGTGATCCGCCTGACCGTAATGATATGAAGAAAAAAGATAAGGCGCCCTCAGGCGCCCCTGTTTCACTTTTTCTTGCGACTGCATTTCTTTGCAGGTTTCTCGTCCTTTGGTTTGTCAGAGGATTTCATGTCCGCTTTATCGCTTGCCATCTTTCTCTCACCTCCCTCACCTGAATTTTTCGCATCACCCTTAAACATATGTCCGCTAAGCGGAATGCGGTACCAGTAACGCACGGTGCGCACCGCGGAGAAAGCTGATTAATATGCTATATCATACGTCGCAGCATGACCAAGGAATGCACTGTCAGGGTATTCGCCGGGACCTGCGGGATGACGTCCCGCATAACGGCCAAAGCTGACGATATAGGAGAGGTCACTCTGAGGATCGAGAGTGACTGCCACCACATACTGAAGATGTCATGGGGACTCAGACCCATGTTCGCCTACGGAGAGGTGGAGGCGCCCATGTGCGAGACCGAGATATACAGGCTGGCGACCGAGAACCTCCCCCACGCCGCCTGCCCCGTACCCTGCGGCATGATGAAGGCCCTGGAGGTGGCCGGGGACATGGGGATACCCAGGGATTCGGAGATAGTCTTTGAGTGACCCGTTCCCCGTCAATGGCGGGAGAACCGTCATTTTCGGACAAAGGAGAGAGTAATTACTTAATACGTAAGTCCAGTGCTCGACTGACGGTCCGGGTGCGGGCATCTCCGCTTCTCAGGCGGGAGGAGAGTACCGGACTGCCGAGAATGATATAATGTCGCTTACCGATTCGCTCCAGAGCATCATCAGCATCGTCGATGAGAACATCTGGTACATTGCATTCATCCTCATCATAGGCGGCGGCATCTACCTGACGTTCAAGCTCAAAGGCGTCCAGCTGTCTCTCTTCGCCGATTCCTTCAAACTCGCTCTGTTCGGCACCGGGAACACCAGTGCCAGAGCGGTAACGTCCACGGAAGCGTTCTGGGTGGGCGTCGGGGCCAGGATAGGGATAGGCAACATCGCAGGGGTGCCATAGCCATAATCATGGGCGGGGCCGGAGCGATATTCTGGCTGTGGGTGTTCGCGTTCATCGGGATGGCCAGCTGTTTCGCCGAGTGCACTCTGGGTCAGTTGTTCAAGGAGAAGAAATCCGACGGCATGTACCACGGAGGTCCGGCGTATTACATCAGGGACGGTCTGAAGAATCCTAAGTTCGCCTCTTTCATATCGATGATCCTGATAATCACCTATGCCGTCGGTTTCGTGGGGATACAGGCCTCCAGCGCCAATGCGGCATTCACCGCAGCCTTCTCCTTCAACGGCAGCAGCATCTTCTTCGCCGTCATATTGGCAACGGTTGCGGCACTCATCATGTACAAAGGGATCAAGGGCGTTGCAACCGTGTCAGCCAAGATGGTTCCCGTTATGTCGATGCTGTGGTTCGCCGTCGTGATAATAACGATCATAGCCAACTGGAGGTTCCTGGGCGACGCGGTGATGATGATCTTCGAGGGCGCCTTCGGGATAGACAGCATCCTCGGGGGGACGCTGGGAGCCGCAATAATATGGGGCCTCAAGAG
>JAAYKC010000066.1 GCA_012522645.1 Thermoplasmatales archaeon | reverse complement strand
CGGCGAACGCGATCAGGTTAAGGTTCCCTGCATTCAACATTATCTCGATGCTCATGAGCATCACTATGCCCCTGTTCGTGGTCAGTACTCCGTAGAGACCTATGACGAACAGCATGGCTGCCAGCAAAAGGAAGAGCTCAATTTGAATCATCTTCATCAACCTCCTCTCTTGCCACGCATGAAGCCCCTATCAGTGCTCCGAACATCAGGATGCCCAGCGCAAGCAGGAGCGCCCCGTGTTCCTCGAACAGCTGATAGTTGAGGCTGTTGACCGACAGCGTGCCGTCGTCAGCAGGCTCGAAGGGTATCTCCTGGGGCTCGTTGTCGAATCCCCAGTCATAGGTGACCACGGCTGCCCCCATGGCGATTACCACGAGCAGGGCGATGGAAACCCCTATGAATTTATTGCGGCTCACAGCCCATCACCCCTTTCATCAGACATGCTCCTTCTCGTGAGCATCAGACCGAAGGCGAACAGCATCGTGATCGCTCCGACGTACACCATTATCTGGAGTATGCCTATCAAAGGCGCCGCCAGGAAGAAATACGCCGCTCCAACGCAGAAGAACACAAGCGCCAGATAGAAGGCACTGTGCATCGTCTCTTCGGAAGTCACCACCAAAATAGCGGAAACTATTGCGATGATGGCAAGGACAACAAATGCCAATCCGACCCCGTTAGTCATTATGAAGTCTGCCGCGGTGTTGAACCAATCTGAAATCGTGTCTATTATTCCCATCATAGCACCTCCTCAATCTCAAGTGCGTCCTTGGGACATTCTATCACACATCTCTCACAACAGACGCACTTAGTGCTGTCGAGCTTAGGACGTTTTATGTCCCTGCCTTTGGCGTTCTGCCCAACAACGACCATCTCTATAGCGCTTGTCGGACACACCTTAGCACATCTGGAGCATCCGATGCAGAGATTATCGTCCAGCACCGGACGGTCCGTGTCGAAGAAGGCCGTCGGCTTCTCTATGCCCTTGTCCAGATTGGACTGCAGGTGCTCCTCCAGGTGTACCTCCATCATCTCAGTGGTACCCTCGAAGGCCAGCCTGCGGGGATCATAGATCAGGTCTTTCCTGGTGAACTCCGCCAGCTCATAGTCGGGAGTGGTGGTCATGGCATCAACCGGGCAGTACTCTGCACAGTATCCGCACATCATGCACCTTCCGACATAGACCTGGGGCCTTCTTACGATCTTCCCGTCATCGTCCTCGACCTCCACTATCGTTATGCACTTGGTGGGGCAGGCTCTCTCGCATATGCCGCAGCCTATGCACCTGTCGAACCTGAGCCCGGGACGTCCGCGGTAGTTATCCGGGATCCATTCTTTCTCATAGGGATACATTATGGTGACCGGCCTGTGGACGGTCGTCTTGACCATCGTCTTAAGAGCCTGCAGCATAGGCCTGATCCCTCCTGTTCCCCTGAACTTCTTAGGATATTTGTGTAAATACTTCATTGCCATCAGATCAGGCCCCCTGTTTGCATCAGAACGACCAATAGAAGGTTAATCAAAGACAGCGGCATCAGCACCTTCCACCCTGCGTTGAGGATCTGATCGATCCTGACACGGGGTATGGCCAGCCTGGCCAATATGAAGAAGAAGAACACCACGAATATCTTGGCCAGGAACACAAGTTCCGGAACCGCTGTTCCACCTATTCCGGGCAGGAGCCAGCCACCCATATAGAGGAGGACTATGAGGCCGCAGCAAATGTAGCCTCTGAAGTAATCTCCCAACATGATGAGACCCCACTTCATTCCGGCGTACTCGGTCTGCCATCCTTCGACCAGTTCGGACTCTGCCTCTGCCAGGTCGAAGGGCGCACGTTCGGACTCTGCCACAGCGCAGATGAAGAAAGTGATGAAACCCAGAAACTGCGGTATCATGAACCACATCTCAGACTGGGCGTTCACTATGCCGTTGATGTTGAACGAGCCGGTCTGGAGTATGACTGCGGTCATGAGCAAGAGCATCGGTATCTCATAAGATATCATCAGCTCAGCCGCTCTGAATCCTGCCATCATGGAGTACTTGTTATTCTGTGCCCAGGATGCTCCCAGTATGAAGAACGGAGCTAATGCGAAAAGCGCATATATCGTCAGTATCCCCGCGTGGAAGTCCATTATGAACCATCTGTCGGACAGAGGGATCATACAGGCGGCCAGAACTCCTGTTCCAATAACAAGTGCCAATGCCCACCAGTAGATCTTCTTGTCTACGTCCTTGGGCACCACATTCTCTTTCATGAAGGTCTTAAGACCGTCACCCACGCACTGGAAGTAACCTAAGGGACCGATCTTGGTTCCCCTTCTGTCCATGCCTCTTCCGAGGACCTTACGCTCCTGCCAGATCATGGTCAGATTTATGATGAAGCCCACTGCGAATATCACGATCACCATCAGTATGATGGCGAGAGCATTGACAACCGCATCAGAGACCAGCCATGTGGAAACACCGTTGCCGGGCACAAGAAGGTTGATGAGCCAGGCAAGAGTGCCGCCTATGAGCTCCCAGAGCTTCGCACCGATGTCATAAGGAACATTATAGACCTCGAAGGGGTAGAACGCGTTGTTCACAGGGTTATCAAATGTGACCCAATTGAGTATGCTGTCGTATCCCATATCCTCACCTGTCTGTTTCACCCAGGCACATGTCGATCATGGCCATTACCGCGGGTATATCCGCAACTCTGCATCCTTCAAGCATTGCTTTGGACGCCGAGACATTCACAAACACCGGGCTGCGGACCTTGAGCCTGTAAGGGCTTCCGGTCCCGTCAGACACCAGATACATCATAGCGTCCCCGCGCGGGTCCTCTATGCGCGCCATGTGCGTCCCTTCCGGGATGTTCCTGGACACCTTCAAGCGGTACGGAGAGGTCTTGGGGATCTTCTGAAGGGCATTGAACGCCTGCCTTATGAGCTCGCAGCTCTGGAACATCTCCTCTATGCGGACCATGTACCTGGCATATGCATCCCCTTCCTTCAGGACTGGGACCTCGAAATCCAGTTTGTCATAGGCTGCATAGGGGTCATCACGGCGGATATCGTAGTCGACTCCGCATCCCCTCATGGCCGGACCTGTTATCCCGAGGTTGGCCACCTGTTTTCTCGTAAGGTATGATATCCCTTTCAACCTGTTCACGAACACCGTTGATTCATCTGTCAGATTGATGATGTCCCAGAGAGCTTTCTCGAAACGGGTGACGACTCTCATACAGTCCCTCTCGAAATAGTAGGGCATATCATTCCTGACACCTCCGATGCGCGGATAGTTAGTTGTGAGTCTTTGTCCGCACAATCTCACGTTAAGGTCAAGGAAGAATTCCCTCTCTCTCAGACACCACAGGAAGATCGTCAGGCTGCCCAGATCGGTACCGAGCGCCGCCAGCCACATCAGGTGGGACTGTATACGGCATATCTCATCTGCTATGACTCTGAGATACTGGGCTCTCTCCGGCAACTCTACATCGAGCGCCTCCTCCGCCACCTTACAGTAAAGGTGAGACCAGGTCATGGAAGCAGAATAGCACAGACGGTCCGCCATCGGGATGATCTTAGCATATGTTCTGTTCTCGCACTCTTTCTCCCATCCGCGGTGCAGATATCCGACCTCCGGTTCTGCATCGAGGATGTACTCTCCGTCAACTTTGACCCTGAGGGTCCAAAGTCCGTGAGAGAACGGGTGCTGCGGACCCATTGTGACCCACATCTTATCCGTTTGATATCCGGTCCTGCTCAACTCACTCATCTGGTTGCCCCCTAAGTTTGTAAGATTTCCTGAAAGGATAGAATTCGTAGCTCTTGGGCGTCAGCAGCCTCTCCAGTTTGGGATGGTTGTCGAATATTATCCCGAAGAGCTCATAAGTCTCCCTCTCATGCCAGTTGGCACCTTCCCATATATCGGTAACGCTCCTTACATGGGGGTCGTCATTGGGTATGTCAACAGTGACCTCTATGACCATCGCTGTGAGATAGTTCACAATATGGTAGACGGTCTGCATGTGATCCACCCAATCCACTCCCGTAACAGCGATTATATGCTCGAAATTCAGCCTGTCATGGATGTACTGGCACAGCTCATAAAGGGTGTCCCTGTCCGTGTCTATGTACAACCTGCGGCCTTCGTTATCGCCTTTGGAGTTCTTCTTAGTGGTCTCTCTGAAGACCACTTTCGATCCGAACTTGCCTTTAATCAGCGCTTCGGCATCCGTTCTTGTCGGTGCCTCTATCATCGCATCGTCCGGCATGCTCAGTCCTCCAGGAATACGCCTCTCTTGAAGTAGGCGTCTATCTTCTTCTGCAGAAGCATGAATCCGTCGATCATCGCATCGGGTTTGATGGGACATCCGGGGATGTACACATCTGCTGGCACAATCTGATCTATTCCCTGTACGATGCTGTACGAATCATACCAGGGCCCGCCGGAAATGGCACATTCGCCCATGGCTACGACCCATTTGGGATTGGGGATCTGCTCATAAAGACGCCTGAGGTTCGGACGGATCTTATCGGAGATCCACCCGTTTATCAGGAGAATGTCTGTCTGCCTCGGCGAGGAACGGTAGATTATACCCAGCCTCTCCGCATCGAATTTAGGTGCGGACGCCGCGGCCATCTCAATAGCGCAACATGCGAGTCCGAAGTGCAGAGGATGAATCGAATTTCTCATCGCCCATGACCAAACAGGTCCGGTGAGCCTGTCAACGGCTCTCTTCGTCCCTGCGGACAGCAGTTCATTTATGGTCGCATTGGACCAGCTCATGAACTCATCTACACTCATCGCTACGGCGTGGGGATACAGGCTCATATCCATATGGTTTCCTCCCGTTTAAGAGCGTAGGCCACACCCACAAAGAGAAGCATCATGAACACGAGACCCCAAAGGATCGCGGAGTTAGAAAAGGCGCCGAATGCGACAGCCCAGATCAGGAAGAACGTAGCGATCTGATCAAAAATCAGGAAAATGATTCCAAAGGAATAATACTGGAATCTGAACTGGACGTTGGCCTCGCCTATTGGCTCGGAACCGCATTCATACGTCATCTGCTTCCATGCCGTGGGTTTTTTGGGCCTAAGGAACCTAGACATCCACCATGCCAATGGTGCAAAACCCAACGCAAGAAGGGCCAAGACCACCAAGGGTATGTAACTCACAACTAGTGACATTGGGTTTCGGTGATGCCCTGTAAGTATTAAAGGTTAGGGCATGCGCGAAGAAGGGAAAAGAGGAAAATAAAGGAACACAACCGCCCTGTGGCTATGCTTAAGGGTTATATCGACGGATTGCCCTGTGCGCTTCGAAGGATGTGTCCTGGAAAATGAGGATCGGATTCATAGGCGCTGGAAAGATGGCGAAGGCCATGATAAGGGGATTGATAGACCACGGGGTCCCGCCGGCTGACATATCGGTATGCACCAGCAATCCCGTTTCATGTGCCAAGGTCACCTCCGAATACGGCGTGATTGGATGCAATGGCCCTGCGGACGTGGCCAAAGAGGCGGACATCCTGGTACTGGCAGTCAAACCTGTGCATGTCAGGGATGTGCTTTCTGATGCAGCCGTCAGAATAAACAGCGGCCACCTCTTGGTAAGCGTGGTTGCAGGCCTCAGGATATCTACATTAAAATCATATGTGCCAGATGCAAGAATTGTGAGGGTGATGCCCAATCTGTGCAGCGCCGTTATGTCGGGAGTATCCTGCTACACCATGGGAGCCGAGACCGATTCTGATGATGAAAGCGCTGTGAGAATGATCCTGGAATCCATGGGGCGCGCATTCAGGATAGAGGAGAAGGATATGGATGCCGTATCCGGTCTGAGCGGTAGCTCACCTGCGTTCGTGTTCATGGTAATAGACGCTCTGGCTGACGGAGGGGTCAGAATGGGTTTATCCAGGGAATTCGCACTGGAACTTGCGGCACTGACTGCTGAGGGTGCGGCCAGGACCGTTCTCGGCACAGGAGAGGAACCGGACACCCTCAAGACAAATGTCTGTTCTCCCGGCGGAACCACCATCGAGGGAGTCAGGGTCTTAGAGGAAGGACTGGTGAAGAAGCATATCAGCGATGCAGTCGTTGCCTCCGCCCGGAAATCAGAGAAGATGAGCAGGGAATGACAGCCATTTAATCTGCTACATTAACAGATTGACTGCGCCTGCCTCTGCTTAATGTGGATTTCAGAAGTCCCGATACCACTCTGGGCGCATTCGTCCATATGGATCCGGTCTTCCAATCCAGATCCTTCTTGTTGCATACAGTGGAGAGCATGATCCTCTCACCGTCCGCTTTCACTTCCCAAAGCTTTGCATCCCGCTCTTCGGGATCGGGGATCTTCATGATGCCGTCGATCCTGTGCATCAGATCCCTGGCCGTCCCGGTCCTCTCGGATCTGAAGTCATACACCTCCTTGTCTATGCGGCCCACGGAGAACTCGATATCCGTCAGTACCTGCGCGGCATCATAGGATGCTTCGGCGATCGCATCCTTGTCCATCCAGATCGTTTCGTAGGACAGGACCTGCTTCCATGACGGATTGTCCAGGAGCGCCCTGTGCTCCTCAAGGGTCCGTGCGAACATCCTGTATCCCCATTTCTCCGGATCCTCGAATATCTTGCTGCCCGGATCCACAAAGGGAGCGAACGGTGCATTGTAGATATAGAGCCGTTTCTCAGGACCCACGGTCTCCCAGAGTTTCTTTGCCGCACTGGCACTGTATATCGCGGATTCCCGGGTCTGCTGCGGCAGACCTGTCATGTAGAACAGATCGAAACGCTGGCACCCATTCTCGAAGGCCGCGGTAAGGGTCTTCTCGATGGCGGCGTTATCATAGTCCTTGCCCAGCGCAGCCCTCACGGCCTCGTCATGAGAATCGGGGGAGAACTCCATGGTGTACCCCCCTATGCTGCTCTCCAATCCGGAGAAGAACTCCTTGTTACCGGGTTTGAACATCTCCAATCCGATGTGGTTCTTGACGCCCTGGCGCTTCGCTTCCGAGAAGAAGCGGGGGGCATAGTCCTTACCCCCCTGTCTGAGGTCGCCTATGATAAATATGGGCGCTTTCAGATAATCCTGTATAGCGCAGATGTCCTCCACCAGCTTCTCAGGGGATCTGAAGGCGGGCTTGCTCCTGCACAGGAAGTTCTTATTGGCGGAATGCGAGCCTCCGCATTCGGAGCAGTTGAAGCTGCATCCTCTGACCGTGAACACTGACGTGAGGGGGTTCTTGTCCCAATTCAGCCACGGCAGGGCGCCTTTTATGTCCCTGTGCCTGAGAGTGTTCTTTATCATGGTGCCGTAGTCGAATATCACATCGTCGATCGAGTCCGGCACGTAGGACATGGGGTTCTTGTGAACCTTGCCGCTCTTGTCCTTCCACATGAGGTTTGGCACCAGGGAAAGGTCACCGCCTTTCTCGATTGCGCGCATCATCTCCACGTGCGGTATCTCCGTGGAATCGCCGCGCATGACCATGTCCACTTCCGGCCTCATGATCAGCTCATCACAGAAATAGGAAGAAGAGAATCCTCCGAACTCGACTATTGAGTCCGGATGGTATTTCTTGACGATCTTGGCTATCTCCAAAGCGCCGTGCGCATGGGGCAGCCAGTGCAGATCTATCGCATAAACATCAGCATCAAGGGATCTTATACGCTTCTCCACATCGAATTTCTCGTCCTGCAGCATCTGCACCGCGAGATTCACTATCCTGGTGCGGAATCCTGCTTCCTCCAGATGCGACGACATCGTCATGAACCCCAGGGGGTACATCTCGAAGACGGGGGACGAGGGCACCACATCGCTCACGGGCCCGTAGAATATGGGCTTCTTTCTGAAATCGTATACCGTAGGTGCGTGTAAAAATACTATGTCTGAGCTTGCCATCGTTCACTTCCCGTAACGTCTTTTCCGCTGTTGATATGATCTTATGGCCCTGAGGAAATCTATGTATCTGAATCCGGGCCAGTACACGTCGGCGAAATAGAGCTCGGAATATGCCATCTGCCACAGCAGGAAATTGGATATCCTGAGCTCTCCGGAGGTCCTGAGCATCAGATCCGGATCCGGAAGCTCATACGTGTACATGTGCTGGGATATTGTCAACTCGTCTATATCATTAACGTCCATTTTGCCGTCGCGGATATCTTTGCCGATCTCCCTGACCGCCTTGACGATCTCCTGCCTTCCGCCGTATGCAACGGCTATGTTGAGAGAGAAATCCGAATAATCCTTCGTCCTGTCCTCCGCATAGGCGACTGCGATCCTGAAGCTGTCCGGGAACATCTCCTTCTCGCCGATTATCCTGAGCCGGACCTTGTTCTCATGGGTCTTCTCATCATCGGCAAAATGCATTATCGTCTCCTCCATCAGATTGAAGAGGAATTTCACTTCATCCGCCTCACGGGAGAAGTTCTCAGTGGAGAATGCGTAAACGGACAGGGTCTTGACATTCACCCTCTGGCACCATTCCAGGACTTCTTCCAATTTATCCTTGCCCTTCATGTGGCCTTCTTTCTCATCGCTCTTCAGGACCTCTGCGGCATATCGGCGGTTGCCGTCCATTATTATCGCTATGTGTTCCGGGATCTTCCCTTCCAAGACCTCTGATTCGAGCTTGTCCTCGTACTTGTCGTAGGCCTTATTGGTGATTATTCCCGGGATCTTCATCTCAATCGAAATCCTCTGGCAGCCCCGCAGACCTAAGGCCCATGTCGAAGCAGCCTATGGCCGCAACGGCGCCTATGATCCCTTTCGTGCCCTTCTTCAGACCATAGGTCCTGACCCCGTTCCTTGCCGCTATGTCCACGGCTTCCTTCTCGGTATAGAGGATGCTTTTGGCCTTCCAGCTCCAGTCCTGCAGTTCGTCCGGTATCCTGAGACCTTCGTACACAGTCAT
>JAAYKC010000006.1 GCA_012522645.1 Thermoplasmatales archaeon | reverse complement strand
GCTTCGCTTTCAAGCGACGGGTACGTTTCAAGATCGGGCTTCGTCAGTATGACATTCTTGCTCACCGCACGTGCGGCAAGGCCGTAGCTTCCGCCCATGATGCCGTCCACCTCGCCCTGGGTAAGGGCTGCCACCTGCAGGGAGAACTCCAGGTGCACGATCTCTATGTCAGTGCCGGGTGTTATCTCCCCCGACTGCTTCGCCTCAAGGCCCACTGCATCGCAGTAGCTTATGAGGGCGCTCAGGTACCCGGTGGTGGTATCCATGCCGATGGTCATCCTGCTCCCCTTTATCGGATCCATGTAGGCCTCGACGGATGTGCCGTCATTGCGGTACACGGTCACCTTATCAGTGCTTCCGTAAGGGTACATAAGAGAGTATGCATGATACCCGTCACTCTTCTGGGTTATGTTCGATGCCATCTCCGCATACGATTCGCCGCCCATCCATCTCGCAAGTACTACGTAGTCGTCCGTGCTGTTGAGATTCAGGCACGTTACGAGAGGTGTCGATCCGAATCCTGCGATATCCGCCTGTCCGGACAGGAGCGCTTCAAGCGCCTTACCGCCTCCGCTCACGGTCAGCATCTCAACGTCCACTCCGAAATCGCTGTAGTATCCGAGTTCATCCGCTATCCATGTCGGTTCGTAGCAGTCCTTGTTGCCCGATGCGAACACGAGGCCTTTGCTGTCCCCGTCGTCAGACAGGATCAGGTATGCCGCAGCACCTGCGATAATGAGCATCGCAACGATACCGACGGCAATCATTTGGTTTTTTTCCAATGCCGTTCTTATTCCTCCTCTATATTTATGATCCGAACGCGATCGCCAGCACATGCGCAAGGCTGCAGCCTGCTGACGATCTCGTTCCTGAGAACTGTCATTTTTTCAGAGTTCAGGTCCTTGTCCTCCGACCCTATCCTCCATTCTCCGACGATCCTTCCCGGAGAGGAAGACAACATGATGATCCTCGTACCGAGCAGTATCGCCTCGCTGATATTGTGCGTGATGAATACGACTGTACGTTTCTCCTTCTTCCAGATGTCCAGTATCTCCTGGTCCAGTTTCTTCCTGGTCTGCTCGTCCAATGCCGAGAACGGCTCATCCATGAGCATGACATCAGGCTGCATCGCCAACGTCCGCGCTATGGCGACACGCTGCTTCATACCGCCGGACAGGTTGTTCGGCCGGTGGTCCGCGAATTCGGAAAGACCGACGAGATCGATGTATTTCTTCGCGAGCTCGGTCCTCTCCCGGGGGGCATATTTCTTGCGGTCTATCGAGAACTCGACATTCTTCAGGACGTCCATCCACGGGAACAGGCTGAATTCCTGGAACACGACAGCCCTCTGCGGTGACGTTCCGACGATCTCCTCCCCTCTGTAGAGCAACTTCCCTTTGTTGGGTCTCTCGAACCCTGCGATGAGATTGAGGACGGTGGTCTTACCGCATCCCGACGGTCCGACTATGCATACGAACTCATTCTCCTCTATCTCCAGGGAGACATCCTTGAGAACGATGCGGGCGGCGTTCTCCTTCTTGTTGGGATATGCTTTGCTGATCCCTTCAATGGATATCACGCTCATGGCGAATCCTCCATCCCCATCTTATTCCGTGCGTACTTCTCGACGTTGGCGAAAATGAGCTTGTCAATGATCAGGCCGATGACGCAGATGATTATGATGCCGGCGAACGCTGAGGGGTAATCGGTCATGTTCGTCGTTTGATTGATCATGTATCCCAGTCCGACAGCGACACCGACCACCATCTCCGCAGAGATGAGCATCCTCCATGAGTTGGCCATCCCGATCCTCAGCCCGCCGATTATGTCGATGAGCGAGAACGGCAGCAGCACTTCTGTCAATGTTTCAAACCATGATCTGCCGGACATCCTGGCGACCCTCAGATTTACCTGGGGCACACGTCTCAGGCCGGCAGAGACATTGAACGCGATCGGGGATATCACGGTGATCGCGATGATGAATATCGCAGAGTTGTTCCCCATGCCGAAGAGCAGGATGGTCACCGGGAACCATGCGAGCCCCGGAATCATCTGCAGAATATTGACGGGGACGGACCCGAATCTGTATATCTTATCGTTGACGCCCATCAACAGCCCGAGGGTCATGCCGATGACGAATGCGGCGACGAATCCTTTGACCCACCTCCCCATGCTTGCGGCGACATGCTCATACAGCGTGTATCTGAGCAGCTTATGCGTTCTGTCCATATAGTAAAATAATGTATCAAAAGTATCCCGGATGGTGGGAAATCTCAGCGTTTTTATCATGTACGTATTGTAATATGACGAAACGACATCCCATACCAGGAATACGAACAATATCCCGATGATGAATATCAGGACGCCCTTCAGAAGATTCCGCGGGGCCGGATTCCCGAGGAGGATGATGTCGCTGTCATCCTCCCGGTCATTCATCTTCTGGGTTATCCTCTCATTCGTGCTTTTCAGCAAGCTCATGGGACATCCCTTTCCAGATCCGGGCTCATGATCGCATCCGAGACGGCGATGCCGGAGAACATCGGTATCTGTTCTGCACAGAGTGAAAATGAGCTCATACTGCCCCACATTCAACTCAAGATATTTCTAATGTTTGATTATTTTCCAAAATAATACATAATAATATTATGGAATGCAAAGGGGTACGATCCATTACCGTCTGGTCATTACCGGCGGTTGTGCCTCACGGAACACTGAATCGGCAACCGGAAGCAGTTCAGCGTCGGAAGGAATGAGCTGCAGAGGTCATAAGTTTCAGGTTGCCTATGGGGAATCCTCTGTGCAGTGAACAGGACGATGACATGATATAGGGCTGATCACAGAAATCGTTCAGGAATCTCTCGGTATCCGAGATGATCTCATCGCGGGTGCCTTTGAGCAGAACGCCTGTAACATCCGGGCCGCCCATGACAGAACATCTTCCGTTTATTCTTCCGATCACGGAAAGGCCGTCGTTCTCCTCTGAGAATTGGTAGCAGTCTATGCCGGAGCGGACAGTGGCATCGAGTATTTTAGACCTAGACAGTTCATCAAATCTTCCGTGGGGGTGGAATATGACCGGCAATCCTATGTTATTCGCTTCAGAGCAGACCTCCTTCAGAGCAGGGATGCAATATTTGGCGTACATATCATCGCCTATCAGATCGGGATTATCGGTGGCGGAGGCCAGGAACAACGCATCCGCCAGATCTGCTCCCAGATAATCCATGGCTGATATTATCGACTCGGCGGAGAACCGCATCACCTTATGCGCTGTATCGGGGTCGGATGCCATATCCATCAGCAGCAATTCCATATTCCTCAGATTGCCGCCGTTGGTGACCGGGCCCGCCAGATTCATCACCACTGCCAGATCCTCCCGCTTACTGCGCACTGTCCGATAGGATTCCCTCATGCCTGTCAGCATCTCATCCCTTACGGAATCCGGGGACGCAGCGTCCAGTGATGCGATCTCTCTGAAGGGGGCGTCCAGAGGATACGGCACGCCTGCTTCGGGGATCCCCAGCCTGACGCCGAATCCCGTGACCATGCAGCCGAATATGCATCCGACGACCGCATCATGACCTACAACATCCTGAAGTGCCAGAATGGCTGCGGCAGAGGCGCAGGGGTCGTACGGGGGGCCAAAGACCCCCTGCGTGGACATGCCTGTCACATCAAGTCCCAAGGTAAGGTCTCTGGGAAAGACTGGGACCGTTGTCGGAATGCCGCCTCTGACGGCTTCCAGGAACATTTCTCTCGGTGTGCTCATAAGTGGTGATGGACGAGACAATATCAATCCTTTTTGGCGTACTCAAAGGCGGATTTCACCTTATATCCGTTCTCTTGGAATATTTTGATCGCTCTTTCCCTGCCTCCTGTGCTCCATTCTTTTCCTTCGTACTTGTCATCCCGAGGATTGGCCCCCAGTTCCGGGGACACATTGTTCACGCCCCATCTGACAGCCTGTTCTGTGATAGGATGCACAGCAACATTCTTCCACACTCCCGCTCCCGCGAGTCTGATAACGGCTGCGATCTGCGCCAACCTCATATCATCGATCTCCTCCAGATCTCCAACGGGCGTTCCTTTGACGTTTATCCTCTTCATGGTGCATACTGCGTTGGGTTCCAGCCTCCTGTACAGATCGATGAGGTCTGCTATTTCCTCATTGGTATGCTCGATCCCGATGGGGTCCACGCCGGATGCCACGAACAGCCCCGCCTCCTGAGCGGCCTTTATAGTGGCTATGCGCACATCTGCGGGGATGGGGGTGTCGATACCCTCTCTGAGCCGAATCGCATGATAGATGCCGGCAAAGCCTGCGTCCTTCAATTTCTTCGCCTTCTCGGGATTAAGCTCCCCTGTGTTGGCTGTTATCACATATTCTCCCGGGACCTCATTCGAGATCCTCTTCTTCAGTCGGCACAGGGTGTCGATATCATAGAATTCCGTGGTCCTCAGGGTGAACTTCGTGAACCCGTGTTCCACCGAGTCCCTTATGAGCTCTATGACATCATCGTCAGGCATCACGTAATTCTCCTTGTAGATGCCCCATTTTTCTCCCAGGGAGCAGAATCTGCAGCTCATGCTGCACGGCATAAGGTCCAGGCCTATGGATGATCCGACAATCGCTGTATCGTCACAGAATTCCGAGGCCACTCTGCGCGCAGCTTCTCCCAAAGCGGAGCAGTCCTCTGACAAGGGGTCTATGGACAGGAGAGCCAGTACAGCATCCTTCCCGATATATTCCCCTTTCATGGCCTTTGCTTCGGCAGATCTTATGAGGTCTATGTTTTTCATGATATCAGAGTTCTTGTTACGGAGTCACGCATATGCGGGCGGTTCCTTCGCATTCTGTCATAACAGTCTATATGTCCTGCAGGATCGGAGATCCTCTGTTCTGCGGATGTAAGGGATCGGGACATCGCATCGCTATATGTTTTGATTTATATTTAATTTTACTTTTTGATTTTTTACTAAAACAATCACACTCAGAGAGCGTTCAGAGCTCTGGACAGTGTCCTGTCAGAATACACCGCGGTGCGTACTTCATCAACGGATCCCCCTGTCTCTGAGAAGAAGTGTATATCCGCATCGGGATTGAGAGAATGCACCGTTCCGCAGATATCATCCCGGTCGATATCCTCTGCGGCAGATATGACGACGATATCGGACTCGGATATCTGCTGTCTCATCCTCAGGCCGTCCGATGTGTCGGAGGATATGCCCTTCACCAGAATTCCGCCCTTGAAGACGGTTATCAAGGGGCCTACCTCGAATCTCTCGTCCCTCAGTGCGAGGACCGCTGCCAATACTCGCGAAGAGGTCTCGGTACACATTCCCGGGGGCTCTGTTATGAGCGTATCCACACCCCATTCGTTATACACTTTCTCGATCCAATGCAGGAATTGACGGGGCCGGGCGCACGGACTTCTCATAGGGAAGTACGCACTTCTCACACCTTCGGGTATGAGGCTCACGGACTCCGGATTGTTGACGATGACCCCCGTGCCGGGAGAGACCATCCTCGAGATCAGGGCCGTCTTCCCGGAACCCGGGAATCCTGCAACCATAACGATCCTCATGAGGACCTCCCGCAGTATGCTCTTGCCGCATCCACCATTGTTTTGACATTATCCAGCGGCATCCCTCTGTTGACCGAGCATGAGCATGTCATGATGTAATCCTCACCGAAGAGCACATCCAAAACGGAATCGACGGATCTGACGATCCTCTCATCAGGTCCCAGGAGGAGGACGTTGAAGGCATCAAGCCCCCCCATCACGCAGCATTTTCCGCGTGTTTCTTTGAGTATGCCCTCCGGTGTGTTGTCCTCTGCGAACTGGAACCCGTCCACGCCCGTGTCCAATGACGCTTTGAGAACATCCCTCCGGTCCCCGGTGCTGAACAGTCCGTGGGGATGGAATATGACGGGCAGCCCCATCCCGTGGCAGAATTCAGTTATGCTCTTCACATGGGGAAGGCTGATCCTCTTGTACTCCTCAAGACCCAGCATATCGGGGTTGTCCGAAGCGGCCGCGAGGAACAAAGCATCCGCGCAGTCGGTCCCTATATATTCTGCGGTGGATCTTATCACGCCCTCCGAGAATGCCATGAGCCCGGACACCACGTCCGGATTGAGGATAACGTCCATCATCAGCGTCTCAAGGCCCCTCAGATTGCCTGCGGTGTTCACCGGACCGCCTACATTCATTATCTCGGCAAGATGCGGCGCCTTCTTCCGCACGATGCGGTATGATTCGCGCATACCTTCCATCAACCTGTCGCATATATCCTCCGGCACGTAACGCTCCATCGAATCCAGGTCGGCGAAGGGGGGGTCTGACATGTAAGGTATCCCTTTGGCAGGGTACACCGTGGTGCCGCCGAAGGCCTCCAGACTGTATGTGTGGATGCTTCCCACCACCGCATCGTGCCCTATTCGCCTCTGCAGTTCCAGAACGCAGGCGGCGGACAGCTTCGCATTGTACTCCGGACCGAACACCTCATCCGTGTTTACATCAAGGGCATCCAGTCCGAGAGTGAGGTCCCTCAGGAAAACAGGTATATCCTCCGACGGGGTTCCTGAAAGAACGGAAAGGAAGAGCTCTCGTCTGTCGGGACCTTCTCCTGCACGCATGACTCCCGTTATCCAGTACGGTATTAAAACATAATCGATTATTGGACTTGAGAATCAAACAAGTACGCAGCCACACGGCATGCGGGACATCTACGTACAATACGCAGGAAATAGATATGTTAATATAGAAGAACAAAATTACTGATGTTCAGTTAAGGAGATTGTATTGATGTACAGCTCGGGAAGCAATCAACCTATTATCGTGCTCAAAGAAGGCACGGAGAGAAGCAAAGACAAAGAGGCGCAGTTCAACAACATCGCGGCAGCCAAGGCAGTAGCCGACGCAGTCAGGTCCACACTCGGCCCTAAGGGCATGGACAAGATGCTGGTTGACAGCATGGGCGATGTCATCGTCACGAACGACGGTGTCACGATCCTGAAAGAGGTCGACGTTGAGCACCCTGCGGCCAAGATGGTCGTCGAGGTCGCGAAGACCCAGGATGCTGAGTGCGGAGACGGTACGACCTCCGCGGTCGTTCTCGCCGGTGAGCTCCTCAAACTCTCTGAGGACCTCATAGACTCTAACATACACGCGACTGTCATAACCAACGGATTCAGGATGGCCGCTGACAAGGCCGTTGAGATCATCAAGGCCATGGCAGTTGACGCAACCAGCGATGAAATGGTCAAGAAAGTGGCGATGACCGCACTCGTGGGCAAATCCGTGGGCGGCGAGCAGAGCCACCTGGCAGACGTCGTCGTCAAAGCCGTGAGGGCGATCGAGGACGCTGACGGGAAGGTCAACACCGATCACATCAGGGTCGAGAAGAAGATCGGCGGGGTCATCGGCGACACGAACCTCATAGAAGGCATCGTCATAGACAAGCAGAGGGTCCACACCCGCATGCCCAAGTCTGTCAACAACGCCAAGATCGCACTCATCACGGTGCCTTTCGAGAACAGGAAGACCGAGATGGATTCCGAGATCAGCATAACAGACCCCATGGCGATGCAGGCCTTCCTCAGCCAGGAAGAGGAACACCTCAAGAGCCTGGTCGATAAAGTGGTATCCACCGGTGCCAACGTGGTATTCTGCCAGAAGGGCATCGATGACCTTGTGCAGCACTACTTCGCCAAGGCCGGCGTGTTCGTCGCAAGGCGCCTGAAGCAGTCCGATATGGAGGACCTCGCAAGGGCTACCGGCGGACGCCTCATAGGCAACATCATGGAGATGCAGGAGTCCGACCTCGGAACCGCGAAGCTCGTGGAAGAGAAGCTCGTGGGCACCGATTACATGACCTTCGTCACCGGATGCAAGGACCCCAAGGCGCTCACCATCATAATCAGGGGCGGCACTGAGCACGTCATCGATGAGGTGGACAGGGCCCTGGAGGACGGCATACGCGTCGCCGGAGTCGCGATAGAGGACAAGAGGGTAGTCGCAGGCGCAGGAGCGGCCGAGATAGAGGTCGGCCTGAGGCTCGCAGACTATGCGTCCTCGGTCGGAGGAAGGGAGCAGCTGGCGATCAACGTTTTCGCGAAGGCCATGGAGATCATACCCTGGTCCCTTGCCGAGAACGCCGGGATAGATTCCATAGATGCGATCATCAAGCTGAAGAACGCCCATGAGAAGAAGAAGGACGGCAAGAACTACGGTCTCGACCTCAATACGGGAGAGGCGGTGGATATGCTGAAAGCTGATGTCGTGGAGCCTATAAGGGTGAAGATCCAGGCCATTGACTCCGCTGCGGAAGTGGCGAACATGATCCTGAGGATCGATGATGTCATAGCTTCCCGCAAAGCGCCTCCGATGAACCCCATGGCTGACCCGAGCCTCGGCGGCCCGGGCATGAGCGGCATCGGCGGAATGATGTAAAAACATTAAAAATCGGGGCGAAAGCCCCATTCTTATTTCTTTTTTCAGGTTTTTTCTTATTATCTGCTCCGTGGGAATGCTGTTGTCGCTCTCACATCTGTCTGACGTTTCTTCTTATTGAGCTGACATTCGTCAGACGATTTTAAATAAAGGCAACCCGATAGCAAAGGATGGGATGGAAAGCGGGTGCTGTGTGCGCGCCGCACTCTACACGAGAGTATCAACGGAGGAGCAGGCAAGCGAAGGCTACTCATTAGATGCTCAGATGAGGCGCCTTGAGGCATATTGCGAGTATGAGAACTGGCAGATAGCCGGCAGGTACCGAGAGGAAGGCGAGTCAGGACGCAACGTCAACCGTCCCGAATACAGGCGTATGATGTCAGAGAAGGACGGTTGGGATGTCGTCCTGGTTCTGAAGATGGACAGGATCCACAGGAACAGCAAGAACTTCGCCCTGATGATGGACGAGTTCGAGCAGTCCGATAAGGATTTCTGCTCCGTCCAGGAGCAATTCGATACATCCAACGCCATGGGCAGATTCGTGCGGGACATACTGCAGAGGGTCGCCCAGCTGGAAAGCGAACAAATAGGCGAAAGGGTGAGATTCGGCATGGAGTATAAAGCGAAGTACGGGGTGGGCCCTCTCGGTTCGGGGCATCCTTACGGCTATACGTACAACCTTGGCAAGCTGGAAGTGGTGAAGGAGGAGATGTACACGGTCAGAGCGATATACAATCTGTATTCCAAGGGCAAATCCATGGAAGCGATTGCAAAATCTCTGAATGATGCATCCGTGCCTGCGAAGAAGGGCGGGATATGGAATAAGCAGTCAGTGTTCAACATACTGCATAACCCCCTGTACGCAGGATACGTCAGATGGGACGGTAACGTCAGACAGGGGGAGCACCGCGCCATAATCGACCAGGAGCAGTACGAGGCTATAAACGGTCAGATCGAGACGACAAGAGTGTGATCCTTCTGTCACACCGTGAATGCATCAAAGGCAGCTCTGCTGCCGCTTCTGTTTTCTATCCGGTCCTGTGTATTCCATGACGATGGAGAAGGGAATCAGGAAGCGCGCGGCCCTCTATGCCCGGGTCTCCACAGAGGAGCAGGCCAATGCCGGGCAGTCCCTGGAAGCCCAGATGGACAGCCTGAGGAGATTCTGCGCAGCCCATGATCTGGAGATCGCAGGTGAGTACATCGATGACGGCTACACGGGCAGAAACACCAACAGGGCCGCGTACAGGCGCATGTTCTCGGCGGAGGAGCGGAAGAAGTGGGATGTGCTCGTCGTCCTCAAGATGGACAGGATCCACAGGAACAGCAGGAACTTCATGGATATGATGGACGACCTCAACAAGAACAAACAGGGCTTCGTCTCCACCTATGACAAGATCGATACAGGGAATGCGGTAGGCCGTTTCGTCATGGACATGATACAGCGGATAGCCCAGCTGGAGAGCGAGCAGATAGGTGAGAGGACATACATCGGCATGAAGGAGAAGGCCTCAACCGGAGGAGGCATAATGGGCTTCAATCCCCCCTTCGGATACGGGATAGAGGACGGGGAGCTGAGGGGGACAGAGGAAGAGCTCGCGGTCGTCAGTGACATGTTCGCGATGTACGCAGGCGGCATGACGCTGGATGCGATCGCTTACCGGCTGAACAGTCTCGGGACGCTGACGCGAAGGGGCAATCCCTGGAACAAATACAACCTGAGGACGATCCTTCACAACACGATATATGCGGGATACATGAGCTGGGACGGGATACTTCAGGAGCACGGGGCGGAACGGGCCGTAAGCCCGGAGATGTTCAACGGGGTGCAGGACCTCATGGCATCCAAGGTGAGGGATCCCGCGAGAAGGAATCCCGTATATGTTCCCGACGGGGACTAGTAAGTTTTTAATCAATGGATTCCTCTCACGTCCCTGTGAAGAAAGAAACCAAATCCAAGCTCATGGCTCTGTTCATAGCGGCTATGTTCATAGGCACCGCTCTCATCGTGGCGGTATCGGCCTTCTACGGGAGTTAACACCCCCTCCGTTATCCTGTGTCCAGACGGTGAGTTTTAGGACGGTTGAATAAAACTGTTTTGAGATAGTATTATATATTGTACAATGCCAATTGTTATTTCAGTCATGTACCTTGAAAGGTATGACTGGGAGTAAAAAATGTCTGAGACACGCATT
>JAAYKC010000163.1 GCA_012522645.1 Thermoplasmatales archaeon | reverse complement strand
GTGACGGAGCCCGCTCCGGTTCCCGCGTCGACGTTTGTGCCGTAGGATACGGTGTAATCGGTGCCGAGGGCGAGGGTCACGGACCCGTCCTTCACGGTGACTGCCGGGGAGATCTGGGATCCTGTGTGGGTCTCGCTGCCTATCGGCTCCACGAGCAAGGCTATGCCCTTCCCCGCTATAGTGAAGGTGAAGGTCACATCCGTCTGAGTGCCGTCGGTCCACTGGTAGTTCACCTTGTCAATTATGGAGACTGTGACGATATGGGGTCCTGCATTCGTCCTCTTATCGCCTGTGACGGTCATCTTGTCCGTCACGCCGCCGGGGACGTAGGTCTGCTCCACGCCGTTGAATGTGAACTCGGTCGCATCGGCCGTGGGCTTGGTGATCTCCGCCCTGAGTATGACGAATGTCACCGCCGCCGTTCCGGCGTAGTTGCCCGCACCCTTGACTGTGATTATCGTCACCGTCCCGGCCTCTGTGTTATCCGTGTAGGACATTGTGTAGTTGGCCGTGTCGAATGGGACACCGCCCAGAGTGACCGTTATGCCGGGCGTCACGGCCGATCCTGTATATCTCAGGTCCGCATCCCCGTCTATGGTGATGATCACTCCGGATATCTGTATCGGGCCTATGCTCCACACGATCTCCTTGGGACTCACGGAACCGTCGGACCATATGTATCCGAGGGAGAGAGTCGCCGTTGCGGTGTAGCTGCCGGAGTCGATCGCCTCATAGACGCCGGACAGGGTGAATCCTGTCGATCCCAGGACGCCTGTCTGCAGGCCTCCGTTGTATATCAGGCCCGTCACGGCCGCAGGTACGGCCAGGGACGCCCTTTCCACAGTCAGTATCCCTGCGGAGAAGAATATGTCATAGTTACCGGAGGTCAGGCCCGACGGGGTTATGGAATAGGTCGCTTCGTAGACGCTTCCGTCATAGGCGCAGGCGAAGGCCGCGGTCCCTCCGAGAACCGTCTCGTCCTCCCCGTTGACGAATCCGGAGTAACCCACCGTAAAGGGCGGAGCCTCCTGAGGGAAGGTGACGGTCTTGTTCTCGGCGGAGATCGTGAGGGGCGCCTTGTCTATGTTCCATCCGTGGGATGGTATCTCAGGCTCATTGTAATTGTCCGTGTCATAGTCGAATGTGGCATTCGCTGTGTACAATCCCGCATTCGCGGCCTCATTATCCGTATACATGAGTACAGTGACTCCCGCGGGCAGTCCTCCGGTTATGGTCACCGTCTTCTCGTCGCCGTCATAGACGAAGTTATCCTCGGACCATATGATACCGCTCATGTCATAATACGCCTTGGATATGCTGATCAGAGCGGCCCCCATGTAATCCTCATAGTTGTCCTTGACCACCTTGAAGTACACCCAGTATTCTCCGACGATTTCGTAGGCCGGCGATTCTGTCAGATCGTAATCGCCGCTGACAGTGTTGAGATAGGTGACTTCTCCGCCTTCTGAGGAGATCACCGCTATCGCGTGGGGTGTTCCGTCATATGCTCCCTCGAAACCGCTGTGTGTCACATTCTGAAGGGCCTTCGTTATGCTCCATCCGTGACAGGGTATCGTGGGCGCGTTGTAGTTCGTCTCATCGTAATTGAAGGTTGCATTAGCCTGATAGTTCCCGACCACAGTGGCCGCGTTGCCTGTGTATGCTTTAGCAGAGACTCCCGCGGGCAGTCCTCCGGTTATGGTCACGGACCTCAAGGTTCCGTCATAGACGAAGTTATCCGCGGACCATATGATGCCGCTCATGTCATAGTTAGCCTTGGTTATGCTGACCGTGGCGAAGTTATAGTAGTCCAAAAGGCTCTCCCTGACAACCTTGAAGTATACTGTATAAGTGCCAGCATCTGCATAGATCGGCGATTCTGTCAGATCATAGACGCCTTCCGTCTCGCCGTAGGTCACGACCCCGCCGCCAGGGTTCACCGTTATGCCATGGTCGTTGCCGTCATAGACTCCCGCGTAACCATTATACGTCACATTTTGGACGGCTGCTTCTATGTTCCATCCGTGACAGGGTATCACGGGCTCATTGTAATTGACCGTGTCGTAGTCGAATGTGACATGCGCCTTGTATGCCCCTGCGGCCGTGGCCTTATTGCCCGTATATCCGGCTACGGTGACCCCCATGGGCAGTCCTCCGGTTATGGTCACCGTCTTCTCGTAGGTGTCATAGACGAAGTTGTCCTCCGACCATATGATGCCGCTCATGTCATAGTTGGCCTTGGATATGCTGATCAGGACGGCCCCGAGGAAATCCTCGTAGTTGGCCTTGACCACCTTGAAATACACTGTGTACTCGCCGACGTTGATATATGTCGGCGAATCTGTCAGATCATAGACGCCTTCCGTTCCGCCGTAGGTCACGACCCCGCCGTCAGGGTTCACCGTTATGCCGTGGCCGGTGCTGTCATAGACGCCTTCGAATCCGTCGGAGGTCACATTCTGAATAGCCTTGACTACGCTCCATCCGTGATCGGGTATCACGGGCTCATTGTAATTGACCGTGTCGTAACTGAAGGTTGCATTCGCCTGATAGTTCCCGACCACAATGGCCTCATTGCCTGTGTATGCGCTGACGGATACTCCCGCGGGCCATCCTCCGGTTATGGTCACGGACTTCATGGTTCCGTCATAGACGATGTTGTCCCCGGACCATGTGATGCCGCTCATGTCATAGTTCGCCTTGATTATGCTGACCGAGGCGGAGTTGTAATAGTCCTCATAGTTCTCCCTGACCACCTTGAAATACACTGTGTACTCGCCGACGTTGATATATGTCGGCGAATCTGTCAGATCATAGACGCCTTCCGTCTCGCCGTAGGTCACGATCCCGCCGTCAGGGTTCACCGTTATGCCGTGGCCGGTGCCGTCATAGACTCCTTCGTAGCAATTGAACGTGATCCCTCCCTGGGCGGCCCTCTCTATCGTGAGCGTCCCGGAAACGTAATCAAAGACATAATTGGCAGCCGTCCCGCCGGAGGGGGTCAGGGAATATGTGCCCACATTGACATTCCCGTTCATCAGAACGGGTGAGATGTATCCCGTTGCGTTGTCCGCATTTTCACCGTCTATGAATCCTGATACACTGATCATGAGCTCGGGATCTGTACCGAATGTCACAGTCTCGCCGGGATATGTGGCAATAAGGGTCGCCGGAACTATCATCCATGTGTTGTCGGCAACCGTCGGCTCATTGTGATTCGCCGTTTCGTAGGTGAAGATCGCGGTCGCAGTGTAGCTTCCGACACCGGTTCCGGTGTTGTTCGTGTATGTGGCGGAGACACCGTCAGGCAGCCCGTTCAGGGTCACCGTCCTCTCGTTGCCGTTATAGATGAAGGTCGTTCCGGACCAGGAAACGCCGGTCATGTTGTAGTCCGCCTTGACTATGGCGAAGGTCTTGGTCTCGGTCCCGGTGTAGTTCCCGGCCCCGGTGACGGTGACCGATCCGCCAGTCGCCACGTTGATGTTGGCACCGTAGGATATTGTGTAATCGGTCAAGACCGTGAGGGGCGTTCCGAGGGTGACGGAGACGACTCCCGGCTCGATCGCGTTTCCGGTGTAGATCGTGGACGTCCCTTCAAGGACGATGACGGCCCCGGTTATGTCCTTCGGGGCTATGGTCCATGGGATCTCCTTCGTTTCCGTGGAACCGTCGGTCCACGCGTATCCGCTCTCGAGGGCCGCCGTCGCAGTGTAGCCGCCGGCACCCGTTCCCGTGTTGCCGGTCACGGTGTATCCCGTTCCTTCGGGGACGCCTGTCTGTACGGATCCCGTGTAGACAAGATCGGTGACGGCGGCAGGAATATCCACTGTGATGTTCCAAACGGCTGTCAGAGTCATGTCTCCTGCGGGCACGGTCCCGGGCAGGGCCGGGGACCATCCCGCGAAGGCGTGACCTTCCCTTGTGGGGTTAACGGGGGGCGTTATCGCGGTGCCGTATCCCTGGGTTATCGGTGCCACCGCGGATCCTCCGGCCGAGTCGAAGGTTATGGTATAGGAGTTCAGGGTCCACTGGGCCACTGTGGTCATTCCGTCCAGGGGCATCGTCGCCGGCAGTGCCGGGGACCATCCCGCGAAGGTATGACCTTCTCTTGTGGGATCGGCGGGGGCCGTTACCGGCGTGTCGTAATCCTGCTTTATCGATGTTACTGCGGATCCTCCTGCCGAGTCGAAGGTTATTGTGTACTGGTTGATCCCCCAGACCGCATACAGATGCATCGCGGAATTGACGATTATACTGTGACCCGGGACATAAGTTTGACCGCCTGAGACCCAGATCTCCTGCATACTGTGCCCCGTATACTGAATATCGAACACGTCGAAAACGGCGTTTGTAGAGGGCAATGTGTAAGAGCTGCCCTTCTCTACATGAAGTAATACCACATCATCTCCGTGACCGGAATGCAGCGTTACAAGCACTGCGTTTACGGTGTCTACGAAGTTCGCGGTCAGGACCACGTCCCCTTTGATCTGGAAGGTATTCCCGGGGTACAGCCTGATCACATTTAGGCCTGTGTCCAACGACCATCCGACGAATGTCTTCCCCGCCGGGATGTCGAGGCTGCTTGGATAGGGTGCTGCCATCACAGTGACGTTGTACTTGTATCTGTTAGGGTCCTCGACGGTGGCCGTACCGTCGGTATATGTGACCGTGAAATCGCTTGTCTTCCATGTAGGGAAGAGCTCAGCGTCACCGGATAGGATGATCTCATCGTAGAACTTCACCAATACGGTGTTGCCGTCGCCGGTCGGCACATACCATACCCAACCGTCAAAGATGCCGTAATAGTCATCATCGCCCGGAACGGCCCCCGGATTGTAAAAGGTACCTATCTGATACAATCCCGTGAGGTCCGGCGACCCGTTATCATTCAGAGGTACGGTCTCGGTCTCTCCGCCCTCGAGGTACGCCGTTACAACGTGACCGCTCATCGACCATTTAGCATACAGCATCAGATTGCTGTTCGGCATCTTCGCACCCGTGAAATCGAAGGCGTTGCCTTTGAAATCGGAATTCGTATACCAGCCTCCGAATTCATATCCTCCGTATGTCGGGTCTGAGGGTGCGGTGATGTTCTGGGTGTACTTCAGATTCGTGACGGAATTCGTTCCTTTCCCCAGATAATTCAACGTGAACACATAGCTTATGTAGTCATAGTAGAAGTTTGACGTGGTTCCGGAGGTACTGCTGTGGACATTGGTAAGCCCCATTATGGCCTTGGCACTTAGACTGCCGGAAGAGTAATATTTCTGAGAATACTCTTGGGACTTGTAATACGTCTTGCCACCATACACGCTGGTTTCGCTGCCGTGTGTCTCCCCGTCTATCACTTCGAACCAGTAATTCACACTGCGTTCTGCAGCGCTGCTGCTCCATTGCGCTTTTGCTGTATATACAGGAGCGGAGCCGGTGCCGGTGTTGGTGCCGGCCAGCATATCGCTTGTCAGGTTGAACCTTTTGGTGACGTACGTAGAAGATATGCCGGTGACTTGCCAGCCTGTGAATTTTTGGCCCGTGCGCGTTATGTTATCGGCCGCTTCGTTCAGGCTCGGCCATATGTCATATATCTCCTGATCCAGTTTGGCCGTGAACTCGTATTTTGTACCGCCATATGTATAGGTGGTCCCGTTCCATGTCATACTCGCATTGGTCCCGTTGAGGTCGAATACGAATTTGTAGGATACTCTGTAGAAGTACACATTGACGACGGAGTTCCCGTTGCCCGATATGGTGGCGGTATCGCTGCGCAGGAACGCACCTTGATTTATTGAATACCCGACATTGGCCGCTGTGAATGTGATCGAGGACCCTGCCGTAGCCGTTTTTGTCACGCTGTTATAATAACTAAAGTTCCCGTTCTCGTCATATGCCGGATCGTTTGTATCCGAGGTGAAGATCGTATTCAGCGTCTCGAACCAGTATGCCACCTGATAGTCCACCGTTATAGGGTCCCATACGGAATAGAGGAGGGTATTCTCCGTTATGGGTGTGCTGAACGCATATTCCGCACCGCCCTCGGAAAGTGACCAGCATCTGAAGGTATATCCGGTCCTCGTGGGGTCGTCCGGCTTTGCTGCAACGTCGCCCGCCACGATTATCTGCGGATCCACCTGTGTACCCGATGATACGAATACCACATAATAGTAGTCCACGAAATGAGGCACCAGGTCCTTGTTTCCGTTAACTGTCAGGCTGCCCGTGACAGGTGCGCCATTGTAGTACCATGCGTCGAACATCTTGCCCGGTTTGGGCACTACCTCTTTGGATATGTCCTCGAGAGTGCTCTCAGAGATTATCGCACCGCTCGCATACAGGGCGGTCCTGAACACGGACCCGTCCGCATCAGCGAATGTTACAAGATACTTGTCGCTGAAATGAGCATACAGATTCGTGTCTTCCGTTATCTTTGTGCTATAATCGAAACGCCCTTCCATGGTATCGTCGGAATCGTGTATTTCAGAAGTGTACCATCCAAGGAAAGAGAGCTTACCGTAATCCGCAGGATCGAGCGTGTACTCCGAGAGCTCCTCCACATATCCATTGTATGTCAACGCCACATACAGTATATCCCAGTCCGTCCCGTCATGAACGTAGAAGCTTACAGTATACTCTTCGTCAGGGCTCCCTTCTGACCAGGAAGAGACAGGTGTATCCTTATCCGCCCCGATCGCGAAGGCGGTCGTAGAAACTACCAGAATGATCAGCATTATTGATATCGGTCTGCCCCTGG
>JAAYKC010000002.1 GCA_012522645.1 Thermoplasmatales archaeon | reverse complement strand
TCGCCAGAGGCGAGAAGATCACAAGAGAGAAGCCGAAGGATCCGACCATGGCGCCGGTTGCGAACCCGCGTCTGTCGGGGAACCACTTCTGGACGCAGGCCACCGTGCAGGAGTACACTATGCCGACGCCTATACCCCCGGTTATACCGTATGTCAGGTAGATTAGACTTGCCGATGCCGGGGTGAGGAATGCCGTGGCGAGTATCCCGCCGGACATGAGGAAACTGCCCAGAGCGGTGACGGTCCTCGGTCCGAACCTGTCCTGAAGACCCCCTCCTGTGAGCATGCCGATTACGAAAGACGCCAGCATCACCGAGGAGACCAACGCTATGTCCGCTTCGGCACTGTCAAGATGGAGAGCCACAGGGGATTTGAACACGCTCCACATGTAGATCACTCCCGCACAGAGCTGGATTATCATTCCTGCGATCAGGACGGCATAGCGGTTCCTTGGCGGTGACGGGTCTTCATTCATGTACGGCCCTCAATGGTCTGACTGCGGCCAAGCAGATTGTAATATAAATAAATCTTGTACATCAATGTATTATATTATACATTTATTCCACATACTCCGCCCGGATCACATGATGTGCTGCAGAGCTCTTTCAGATCCTGTGATGTGAAGCTCCCCGGGGTGCAGACAGTGACCCTCAGGAGATCAGTCAATGCCCTCATAGAGATGAACGAAGAATTCCCCGTCCTCTTCGAAGATCTTGGAACTCACTCCGTACACCTTCTCTATCATATCTGCCGTGATGACATCCTCGGGAGGCCCTTTATCGAACACGACCCCATCCTTCAGGACTATCACCTCATCAGAATACCTCATAGCCAGATTCAGATCGTGCAATGCGACGACAAGGCACGCCTTCTTCTCCTTTACGATGTCCCTCATTATCTTCATCGTATTGAGCTGATTCTTGAGGTCAAGGGAATTGGTGGGCTCATCAAAGATATAGAACCTGGGATCCTGCGCCAGGGATCTGGCTATGAACACCTTCTGCCTCTGCCCCCCGGACAGATGGCCGATGTCCCTTCCCGACAGCCCCTCCAGACCCAGGCATCTCAGGGCATCGGACACGATCCCGATGTCCTTCTTGGTGTATGTCCATTCCACATAGGGGAATCTTCCGAGAAGAACCGTATCGAATACGGTGGAATGGCCGGAATAGATGACGTTCTGCGGTACGTACCCGACGACCTTGGCCGTCTCCTTCCGGCTCATGGAGCTCAGGGGCACACCGTTAACGGAGATGGTCCCGTTCTTCTGCCCGAATACGCCGCAGATCGTTTTGATCAGCGTCGTCTTCCCGCAGCCGTTGGGACCTATGAGGGAGACGACCTTGCCCGTCTCCGCCTCGAAGCTGACATCCTTCAGGACGTCCTTCTTATTGGGATAGCTTTGGCAGAGGTTCTGAACAGAGAGGATCACCAATACTCACCTACATTTTTCTTTGATATGAGCCAGATGAAGAATGCTCCGCCTATGAGATACATTATGATCCCCACAGGGAGCTGGGACGGGGCGATGATTATGCGTGCGACCGTGTCCGATGCGAGAAGCACCAGGGCACCCGCCACTGCCGAGGCCGGGATGAGGTACCTGCAGTCATTGCCTATGAACATCCTGCAGATATGCGGTGCCATGAGGCCCACGAAGCCGATTATGCCTGTGAATGCTATGCAGACAGAGGTTATGAAAGTGCTCAGGATGAGGGAATCCCTCCTGAGTTTGTTCACGTCTATCCCGAGCTTCGATGCCACATCGTCGCCGGCGGAGAGGGTGTTGATCTTGAACGACATGCCCTCCAGCACGATCAGAGCGATCAGGATGATCGGCACGAGGATGATCATGGATCCCCAGGACGCATTCCAGGTCCCACCCATGAGCCAGAGGGTTATATCCCTGAGCGCTTCGTCATTGGATATGTATTTGGTGAACGTCACTCCCGCCTGGAACAGATAGCCTATCACCACCCCTCCGAGTATTATCGTCGATTTCGATGTGTCCTTCCTCCTTCCCAGGATGAGCACCAGGGAGATGCTGATCATGCCCACGACGAATGAGAAGATCATGGTGGACACGGTCGAGAAGGAGATGGCATATTTTCCCACAGAGACCTGCGCGTAGTACAGAGCACCGAATACGGAGGCCCCGTATACGATGGACATAGTGGCTCCGAAAGAGGCCGCTGATGACACTCCCAGGGTGAAAGGGCTGACAAGGGGATTCCTCAGCGTACCCTGCATGACCGCTCCCGCCACTGCGAGGCTGGCGCCGGCGGTTATGGCCAGAACGATCCTCGGCAGCCTTCCCTGGAACAGTATCGTGGAATACCACTCATTCTCCGGGCCTGCGAAATCGGACGGGGATATGGCGTGTGCTATGGCTGAGATCGTATCGGATACGGAGATGTTCACTGCGCCGATCCCGAGAGATACGATCGCCACGCACACCAGGATGACGGATGCGATGATTATGAAAAGAAGTTTCTTCCTCAGGCCGGAGATGTACACTCCTTCCGGAGAGACATCCTTCTTGGATCTGCCGAATATCTCGGAGATCTGTATCTTGCTGCCGTCCTGAGGTTCAGTCATATCGGGACCGTCAGACAATGGGGACTATGTTGTCCGAGCCGTATGCTCTGTACAGATAATCCCTTGCAGGTATCTCGAATCCGAATATCCCGTTGAATTCCTCCAACAGCGCATCCGGGTCCAGATCGGTGATGAGCCCCATCGCTTTGGCGATGCATATGTAGCCTATGAAATCCAGGGGCCCGGACAGGACCTCGGTATCTATGATGTACACATCGCCTCTGCTGACGGCTCCCAGATTCGCATAATATGTGCCGTCGTCGATACCTATGAAAGTCGTATAGGCTTTGGTGACGCCCACGTCCCTGGCCGCGGATCTGAGTATGATGCGGTCTATGCCGACATCGTGATCATAGTCGAATATAGTCTCCTGGGCGATGCTTGACGAAGCGCCCGTTGAGTTGTCATTCATGGCCCTGAGCGCGTTCACACCGGTGATGCTCTCTGTTATCCTTCCAAGTTCGGAGGATATGGAATAGGGTTTCTTCATGCTGGTGAACATGAACAGGAAGCTCTCATCATCGGAGCTGTCGGTATCGATGCCCTTTATCTGCTTTATTATAGGCTCATAGAATTCCAGGAAGAGGTTCGCTCTTTCCTCTGCGTTGCCTCCGAGGAGCTTCACGAGCTGTTCCATGTCGCTTATCATAGTGTCTCCGAAGCAATCGAGGCGGATGACCTTGATGCCCATATTCGTCAGTTCAGCCTCATTCGATAAGGTTCTGGAACCTGATTTGCATATCAGAACGGATGCGCCCGATCCAAGTATGATGTCTCCGCTGGGTGCAGTATACTTCCCGATATTCTCGACATCGGCATAATCCCCTCCCGCTATGTTCTTGGATTCATCATCTATAGCCGCGATCTTGTCTTCCTGGCCCAGGATCTCGATCATCGCCGCGGCGGTCGAGTTGGAAACAGCAACCTTTGATACGGGGCCGTCAAAGCTGAATGTCTGACCAGCGCTGTCTGTTATAGTGAAGGATCTGTCGCCTTCGCCGCCCTCGTCATTCATCATGACAGCAGCTGCGGCGCCCCCCATCGCCAATACGGCGATGATGAGTACAGCTGTGATTTTTTTCGTTATCATAGGTTCCAACAAGAAAGTTGTCCAATATAAATATTACTAAATCCGAAAAAGTATTACTTGATGTTAAACAGAGAATAATTATTATTAACGGATGAGCAGGCGTTGTGACGGCCTTGAGAACGGATCAGCACTGCGGGATCGGCACGGTTGCTGCAGCATCTGCCGGATGACAGGATCCCCGTGATCACCCCGGCTCACTGACGGTATGCCCGGGATCAGGAGGCGCTGCGCATAGGATTATCAACCGTCATCAGGATGTTAGAACATGTTCTCCGGTGCCGATGCATCCCGCACAGCAGCATTGCTGAGCACAGCCCTGATCATAAGCTTCTCCGCCACATGGATCATCGCAGTCATCATCGACGGTGCATGGGAGTTCGGTGTGAACATGATCAGCGATCTCGGCGTATCCGCCACGAACGCCCATTATGTCTTCGGATGGGGGTCGATCGCATCAGGTATCCTGGCCGCATTGACGGGTTATGCCCTGTCCTCTCTGAGAGGAAGCACGGCTGACAAGGCTCCGTTCCTTTTGCTCATGTTCGCAGGCGTGATGCTGATGCTCGTGGGGATATTCCCCGAGGGGACCGCATTCCACTTCCCGGCCGCCCTCTCCCTGTTCATCGCCGTATGGATATCAACGGTGCTGCTGGCAGTGAGGGACCTGCGTGCGGGGGAATGTCTCTACGGATCGATCAATACCGTCCTCGCTCTGCTGAACGTGATCCTCCTTGTCGCCGTATCACTCGCGCTGTATGAGGCACTGGGAGTGATCATGTTCCTCCTCTGGGCTTCGATGCTGGCTCACGGGGCGCTCACGGGGGCGAGAGGTTACGGGAGATCAGCCTGAGGTCACAGGAGGCCCTTCAGCCATCCGTACCCCTCCTCATCCATCTTATCATAGGGGATGAATCTGAGGGCGGCGCTGTTGATGCAGTATCTCAGCCCTCCGCTGCTGACCGGGCCGTCATCGAACACATGCCCGAGATGAGCATCCCCGGACCTGCTGCGCACCTCGGTCCGGACCATGCCGTGTGTCGTATCCTTCTTCTCCGTTATGACATCCGGGGAGACGGGAGCGGAGAATCCGGGCCATCCGCATCCGCTGTCGAATTTATCGGAGGACAGGAAGAGCGGCTCTCCCGTTGTGACATCCACATATAATCCCGTCTCGAAAAAGGAGTCGTACTCCCCTGTGAACGGGTATTCCGTGGCACCTTCCCTGGTGACGGAGTACTGCGTGCCGCTGAGCTCGCCGCGAAGCTCATCATCCGTTTTCCGGGGATACTCAGGAATGAGATCGGAGCGCCGTGCCTCCTCGAACAGCGAAGGACGGATGTGGCAGTATCCTCCCGGATTCCTGTCCAGGTAGCCCTGGTGATATTCTTCCGCCGCACACCAGTTCCTCAGAGGTCCGTGCTCCACGGCGGATCTCCTGCCGAGAGCATTCTCCAGGGATGAGAGGGATTCTTTCACTACAGATTCATCCGCCGGATCCGTGTAGTATATGCCTGTGCGGTATTGTATGCCGCGGTCGTTGCCCTGTCTGTTGATGCTCAGGGGATCTATGATCTTATAGAAGGATCTCAGCAGGTCCGTCAGGGAAAGAACCTTCTCATCATAGATGACCCGGACCGCTTCCGTATGCCCGGAGCCGGAGCATACGGATTCGTAATCCGTCCTCCCGGAATCCCCGTTGGCATATCCCGCTTCCGTCTTAATTACTCCTCTGATCAGGGAGAGATACTTCTCAACGCCCCAGAAGCACCCTCCGGCAAGATGGATCTCCTTCATGCGGTCACCGGTATCGGGAGCGCATGCATCCGTATATAGGGCTCCGATAAGCATAAATCAAAAACGAATCTTCCCGAATCATGGACCTCTCCGAGCTCATCATTCTGTATTCCCTGGTGCTGATGTTGCCGGCCACAATGGTCCTGTTCGGATTGATATTCATGTATCGCCCTCCGAAGAGCATCAATTGGACGTACGGATACCGTACCCGGGGATCCACCGGGAGCCAGGAGGCCTGGGATTTCGCACATGCTCATTTCGGCAGGCTCTGGACCTATCTGGGAGCGGCGATGCTGCCGGCAAGCATAGCGGCAACGGTTCTGATGCAGGGCACGAACATCTGGACAGCGGTCCTGATCCTGTTAATCATCCAGACCGCGATCATGATGGCCCCGATAATGCTTACCGAGAGGGCGCTGAAGAACCGGATCGATGATCAGCTCAATCTATGAGCTCCCTCACATAGTTCGGCAGGGCGAAGGATGCTCTGCGCACCTCATCGTTGAAGTACCTCATTTCCAGGCCGTCCGTGCGGCCGGGGACGGTGTCTCCGGGCGGGGTCATATCCATGGATGCGAAACCGAAGAGCCAGTGACCGGACGGGTATGTGGGGATGAATGCCTGGTAGACCGTTGATATCGGGAATACGCGTTTCATCTTCCCGTGCATCTCCCTCACGACGGAAACGTTCTCATCATAATAGGGGCTCTCATGCTGGTTCACCAGTATGCCGCCTTCGTTCAGTATGCGGGCGCAGTCGCGGTAGAAATCCTCTG
>JAAYKC010000065.1 GCA_012522645.1 Thermoplasmatales archaeon | reverse complement strand
GGATCCTTCCCGGGGAGAAGGTGCTGATAGCCGACGTCAGCAACGGCAACCGCTTCGAGACCTATACCATAGCCGGGCCGGCCGGTTCCGGCGTCATCTGCATCAACGGCGCTGCGGCCCATCTTTGTAAAACGGGGGATCTGGTGATCATAATGGGATTCGAGCTCGCCGACGGGATCATCGACACGAACGTGGTCAGGGTCGACGGGAAGAACAGACCTGTAAGAGGATGAGATGCTGCGCATATACTCCGACGGAGGCGCCAGGGGGAATCCGGGGCCGGCCGCCTGCGCTGTCATAGTAACGCGGGACGGAACGATAATACGCGAGGTCTCGGAATTCCTCGGGGAAGGCACCAACAATTATGCCGAGTACCGCGGTCTGATCATGGCCGTTAGGGAGGCCATCGGGATCGGTGACGATTATGTTGAGTTCATAATGGATTCCGAGCTTGTGGTGAAGCAGATGACCGGGGAATACAAAGTCAAGTCAGAGAGCCTGCGTTCCCTTCACGGCGATGCCGTGTCCCTCATGTCCCAAATAAAGAATCCGTCCATAGTTCATGTGAGACGGGAGAACCCTATGATATCCAGAGCGGATGCGCTCCTGAATATCGAACTCGATATCAGGACAGGTAACGGACAAGCTCCGAGATCCTGATCAGTGTCTGATCCCCGGAGGACATGTCCCTTACCGTTACGGATCTCTCCGAGAGTTCCTTCTCCCCGACGATGATCACTTTCCCGGCTCCGACAGAGGATGCGTGCTTCATGGCCTTCGCCATCTTCCTTCCCATCAGATCCATATCCGATGATATGCCGGAATCCCTGAGCATGGAGACGATCCCGTATGCCTCCCCTCTTACTGCATCAGAGGCAGGCACCACATATGCATCGATGCCCCTGAGCCCATACTCAATGCCCTCCTTCTCCATTGCCAGCAGTATCCTGTCGAAGCCTATCGCGAATCCGGTTGAGAATACCTGCTCTCCGCCGAACAGCTCCGACAGAGTGTATGAGCCTCCGCCGCAGATCTGCTTCTCCGCACCCAGCGCAGGGGCCTCGGCCTCGAACACCATTCCCGTATAGTAATCCAACCCTCTGACGACGCCTAAGTCGATGTCTACGTCCCGGACACCCATCCTCCCCAAGATCTCCGCCACGGACCTCAGGTAATCCCCTGCCTCTCCCGGCACATTTGAGAGCACTTCCATGCCCCCCACCGTTCCCGTGAGATCGAAGATCTCCTGCCTCGCAAGGTCGGATACGCCCAGATCTATGAGGATGGGCTCCGCCTCATCATACAGCTTCTTATCCAGTTTCTGAAGGATCTCGGCTGTCTTCTCCTTGGGAACGCCGGCGTCCGCAAGCTTCTGCCTCAGAACGCCTATATGACCTATCCTTATCCTGTAATCGCGAAGACCCAGTGCTTTTATCATCGACGCCGCCAGAGCTATGATCTCCGCATCCGACTCCGGGTTCTTGTTGCCTATGAGCTCTGCACCGAACTGATAGAATTCACGGTACCTGCCGCTCTGCGGCCTCTCATAACGGAAGCATTGGCCGAAGTAGAACATCTTGATGGGCTTCGGCTCATTGCTCATGCTGTTCACGAACATGCGTATGGCCGGCGCCGTCATCTCCGGGCGCAGCGCGATCTCCCTGTCGCCTTTGTCCCTGAACGCATAGAGCTCGTTCAGTATGTTCGATCCGGACCTCAGGATGAAGAGCTCCGCCTCTTCGAATATGGGGGTTGCGATCTCCCTGAATCCGAAGGTCTCCGCCACATGCCTCAGAACGCCTTCGTAATGCCTGCGTCTCTCCATCTCGTCCGGAAGGAAATCCCTCGTGCCACGGGGCTTCTGAATCATAAGACTCCGATAAGCGGAGGGATATAAAACGTGTCGCCGAAAGCCTACCTTCTGACGATTATGCTGAGTATGTCCTTATCCTTCAGGATGTGGTCCATGCCGACCGTCTGACCGGGGAATTTCGCACTCTCCCCCCAGACCATCGCATATCTGAAATTATTCCTGAAATCCCTGTGTATGAGCTCGCAGACGTCCCCCACGGAGTTCCCGCGCTTCACGATCATAGGCACTTCCATGTCCGCCTCCTGTCCCTGCGGCTTGAGGAATATGCGGATCATGTCTATCGTGTCATACATCCCCTGCTTGAGCTCATCCATCCCCTGGCCCGTGGCCGCGGATACAGGGAACTTACGGTACTCAGGGTTCCGCGCGTACGCTTTCTCCAGCTCCCCGGGCTTAGCCAGGTCCACCTTGTTGATCGCCATCACTGCTTTTATGTAGACCCTGTTCCCGGCGAGAACATCCAGCATCTGCTCCACATCGATGTCCTCTCTCACGACTATGGTCGCATTCACGAGACCGTAGGCCGCGGCCATGTCTTTGATGGTCTCCACATCCATCTTCGTGAGCTTCAGAGTCGGCTTTATGAGAAGACCGCCCTGAGATGCTCCTGACACTGTAACATCCGGCTTGGACTGATTCAGCCTTATGCCGGCGTTCCAAAGCTCATTGAACAATACAGAGATGTCAGGATTGTAAACATCCACCACCAGCAAAATCACATCGGCTGCCCTGGCGGCGGCTATGACCTCCCTGCCTCTGCCCTTGCCTCTGGATGCGTCCTTGATGAGACCGGGCATATCAAGTATCTGGATCTTGGCATGGTTGTACTCCATCACCCCGGGAACGACGTCCAGCGTCGTGAAGTGATATGCGCCTATCTCGGATTTGGCCCCGGTCAGCTGATTGAGGAGGGTCGACTTTCCCACGCTCGGGAATCCTACAAGTGCCACAGTTGCATTCCCGGCCTTCTTCACATAGAATCCTTTCGTCGGACCCTTGGAGGATCTGCGCTTCTCTTCCTCTTCCTGAAGCTTGGCTATCCTGGCTTTGAGCTTGCCTATGTGGCCTTCTGTCGATTTGTTGTATTTAGTGTTGGATATCTGCTCTTCCAACTCCTTAATCTGTTCCTCTATCGTTGCCAATGTCCTTCTCCGTCTCTGATGGATGATTAGGGTTGTATTTATTCTGTCGCAGGCTTTTTTATATCTGTTGAGGTCTGCCCCAATACATGGAAGCGCTCCCGGACAGGAAAGGACAGGACAGATTCATAGGAACACCGCTGGCACAGGTGCTCGGTATTATTCTGGCACTGTTCCTCGGAATAATGTTCATGCTGACCGGGCTATACGAGATGTTCTGCCTTCCCATGCTGATAGGGATAGCCATGTACGTCATACCGAAAGTTCTCGGTGTGAAGAACACGAAAGTACTTCTGGCTGCCGGTGTGGTCTATCTTGTCGCCATCTCCTGCGTCGGCGGGCTGATAGTGAGCCCTGCTTTGGTTGATGCCAACAGCGACATCGGATTGATTGATCAGGACGATTTCTCAAATGCAAGCATAACCTCCCTGGGCGGCGGATTCTATGACGTAGAGGTAGAATACACCGGCACGGGGACCGAGGTGAACTTCTATTATGGGGACGTCTCAATCCTCTATTTCTACGAAGCAGGGACCGCATCCGCCAAGAAGATCGCTATGTCTGAGATCAGCGGGATCTATACCGCCCAGAACGTGAATCTCGGAGACAGTGAACTGAGATATTTCCGCTTCAAGGCCATGAACGGCAGTGATGTGGTGAACAGCACTAACGATGTATTCCACACAGGCACCATGAGCGACAGCGACCTGAAGATCTTTGCACTCGAGGGCAACCTCTACTTCGTCGGGGTCAACCTCATGTTCGTGTACTTCCTGGTCATCATATTCTCGTACATTTCGAGAAAAAGCCTTGACAACACCAGAGAGAGGATGGAGAGGGAGGGCAGACTGTATCCCCAGGGATACGGACGCTGCAAAGAGTGCGGTTCCCTCGTACTGCCCGGGGAAACGTGCTGCAGGAAATGCGGTGCGTTCATCGAAGTACCGGACATCATCACATCCGCTCCGGCCGAAGAGGATATGGAATGCTCGGAGTGCGGCGCCGTGGTCAGTGCGGATGCGACGGAATGTCCCAGATGCGGAGCGAGCTTTGATTCGGACGACGGAACCGGCACGTCCGCCTCTTCCGATGAGTTGATGGAATGCTCGGAGTGCGGCGCCGTGGTCAGTGCGGATGCGACGGAATGCCCTAACTGCGGGGAGAAATTCGAATCGGACGATGACTCCTGATCGGTCTGAAACATTTATTTAATTCATACCTCCTCTTCCGAGCGGATGCACCCCAACGAGAAGAAACCGTCCGGAAGCGTACCGACCGCCAATATCCTCGCTTCCAAACAGAAAGAGATATCGATAACAGAATTCTTCGAGAAGAATAAGCAGATTCTCGGATTCGATTCCAAATCCAAATCCCTGCTGATGGGCGTCAAGGAAGCAGTGGACAATGCCCTTGATGCATGCGAGGAAGCTGACATACTCCCGGACATCTTCGTAAAGGTGGAGAAACTGGAGGATGAGGAGTACAGGATGATCATCGAGGACAACGGTCCCGGCATCGTCAGGAAGATGATGCCGAACGTCTTCGGCAGATTGCTGTACGGATCAAGATTCCACGCTCTCAGACAATCCCGGGGACAGCAGGGCATAGGCATATCGGCCACCATCATGTTCGGCAACATATCGACGGGCAAACCCGCCCATGTTCAGTCCAAGATCGAGGGCGAGGATTCAGTCGCCTGGGGCATGGATATCGTCATAGACACCAAGAGCAACCGTCCGATCGTCTCCAATGAAGCGGCCTTCTCCTGGGAGAACAAGGACAGCGGGACACGCATCGAGTATTTCACCAGGGGGAGATACATCTCCGGGAAACAATCGATATTCGAGTACCTCAAGAACACCGCCATAGTGAATCCGCATGCGAAGATCACCTTCGTTGATCCGGACGGCAAGACCTTCGTATTCGAAAGGGCAACGGACACCCTGCCCGTGAAATCCAAGGAGATAAAACCTCATCCTGAAGGCCTTGAGATCGGAGATTTGCAGAAGATGTCCCAGGCTACGCATCAGAAGAGTGTGAGAGCGTTCCTGATCAATGATTTCTCACGAGTCACGGCGAGAATAGCGGACGAGATATTCAAGATCACCGGCATAAAGCCTGAGAAGAAGCCTTCGAACCTGACCCGGGATGAATGCAAGGACATCGTGAATGCGATAGCCGATGTCAAGATAATGGCCCCTCAGACAGACTGCCTTTCCCCCATCGGGGATACGCTGATCAAGAAGGGGCTTATGCACGTTCTGGACGGGATGCGGCCGGAGTATTATGCTCCCCCTGTGACCAGGGCACCGAAGGCCGTCAACGGCAACCCGTTCACCGTTGAGGTGGGCATAGTGTACGGCGGGGATATCCCCTCGGAGGGTCAGGTCACCGTGCTCAGGTTCGCCAACCGCGTACCGCTGCTGTATCAGGCAGGGGCATGCGCGATAACGAAAGCCATATCCGACGTGGACTGGAGGAGGTACGGATTAGAGCAGAGGGGAGGCAAAGGCATTCCCTTCGGCCCCGCGATAATCCTGGTTCATGTCGCATCCACGAAGGTGTTCTTCACATCAGAGGGCAAAGAGGCCATAGCCGACCTGTCGGAGATAACCGAGGAGATAGGTCTGGCACTCAGGCTCTGCGGAAGGAATCTTAAGAGCCATTTACGTAAGAGGGAGAGAAGGGAACACACCCGCGCCAAGTTCGAGATCGTGCAGATAATCCTGCCGGAGCTGGCCAAGAGGTCCGCTGATTTCCTGAACAAGCCCGTCCCGAATCTGGATCTGACAATATCCAAGATAATGAATGTGATCTGGATCGAGCCGAGCGTCGACTCCAAGAAGAAGAAATTCAGGAAGATAACCTATACTGTATTCAACTACACAAGAAACGAACGCTCTTTCAGGATGCACGCGCAGCTTCCGAAGGAGGCCGTTAACCTGACACTGTTCAGTGAGGCTCATTTCGTGGAGATGACCGAGGACGGCAAGGCCGCCTGGGACATCAAGGACCTGCCGCCTGCCGCCAGCACCACGATATCCTTCGAGCTGACGGGGGATATGGCGGATGTCTTCTCCCCTGATGATGTGTACATATCAGGGATCAACCCGGTCATAGTAATGGGTGCTGATCCGCTGCCCGGCGATTGGGGCATAAAGGGGATCGAGGTCACCGAGATAGAGTCCGAAGAAGATCTGATAGAGGAAGAAGAAGAGGAAGAAGAGATACAGGAGGTGCTGGAAGATGACTGACCGCCACGAAGATGCCGTTAAGAATCTCAGGAAGCTTGTGGACTCCGTCTACAACCAGATGAGCGCGGGCGAGATACCCGTCATGGAGCTTTCCACAAGATCCAAGAAGAACATAGAATTCGACCCCAAGAAGAGCGTGTGGGTCTACGGGGATATGAAGACCCAGCGTACGGCAAAGACCGTTACCGGAGCCACGATGATGCTCAGAACCGCCTGCACAGTTCAATTCATAGAGGGCATGGTCAAAACGAACAAATCCTCCACACTGAGGGAGATGTACTATATCTCAGAAGGATGGGGGCACGGCAAATTCAGCTCCCAGGATGAGAGTAATCTGCTGGCAGAGGATCTGGAGATCATGTCCGGCTGCATGAGAGAGGATTTCAAACTTCGTCCCGAGGAGGATGGTGCCAGAGTGATGGGCGATTTCACACTCTCTGAGATGACGAAGAAGGGGGAGCGTAAGAAGATCAACTGCCTCGATGACGTGGGCGAATCCGGATACGGAGTGCCGTACAACGTCGAGAAGGACAACGTCCAATTCCACGGCGGTAATGCAAAATTCGTAGTGGCTGTAGAGACGGGAGGTATGTTCGACCGTCTCGTGGAGAACGGATTCTGCGAGGAGCAGAATGCTCTGCTGGTACATTTGAAGGGGCAGCCTGCGAGGAGCACCAGGCGCTTCATCAAAAGACTGAACGAGGAGATGAGCATGCCTATTGTGGTCTTCACCGACGGTGACCCGTGGTCATTCAGAATCTATGCCTCCGTAGCTTACGGTGCGATCAAAACAGCACACATATCAGACTATCTGGCGACGCCCACTGCGCAATTCGTAGGTATAACAGCATCGGACATACTCAATTACGATCTGCCGACGGATTCCCTTTCTGACAAGGATGTGAGCGCTTTGAATTCTGAGCTCAGCGATCCCCGGTTCCGGGATGAGTTCTGGATATCGGAGATACAGGCCATGCTCAACATGAAGAAGAAGTCTGAACAGCAGGCCCTTGCGAAATACGGCCTTGACTTCGTCACCGACACCTATCTTCCGGAGAAGCTCACCAATATGGGCATCCTGTGATCAGGGAGAAACGGATCTGAATCTCTCGAGCACATTCTCCCGATCCATATCCGCCAGGAACGTCCCGAGCCTGGGGCCCGAGGTGCGTCCGATAAGCGCCTTGTAGATGGTCTGGAACCCTTTCTTCGTGCTTATGCCTGCCTCTTTGGCCGTCTCCACCACAACATTGCTTATGGAATCTGATTCCCATTCAACGGAATCCAGAGCATCGGATACAAGTGCCAGATACTTCTTCTCCTCGCTGCTCAGACTCTCGGGGCCGACTCCGTCAGACACTGAGAATTTAACCTGCTCCGGAGCGAATCTGTCCAGCCAATACTTGACGCACTCCACTCTCTTCCTGAGCTTCAGGGTCTCTTCCTTCGTCAGGTCCTCCAGGTTCTCTGTCCTGCCGAGGATCTCCATCACGCCTTCGAAGCAGTCAGTCATCTGCACAACATTGACCAGATGCCTGTAAGGGACCTGCTGAGGCACTTCTTCCGACAGGGCGTTATGCTGGGCTATGCAGTACGCTCTGACAGAGTTCTCTTCGCACTCGGTGCACTCCCCTTCGAAATGGAGACGCTCCATCCTGTCGTATTCATCTGCCAGATCAAGAATGCCCATTCCGGAATCATAATCGATAGCCCTCTGGGGATTGACTCTGAGGAAAAGATAGTTCAGGACCTCGGGAGGCGTCATGTTTATGGCATCCAGGCCTGTCACCGGGGAACCGGTGGATTTATGCATCTGACCTATCCCCTTGAGCTGTACGAACTCATATGGTACCGGATACGGGGCCTTGCCGTCGAATATCTCCTCAACTATCCTCTTGCCTGAGTCATAGGAACCGCCTGCGGCCGCATGGTCTTTGCCGAAGGGCTCGACGGACGTACCGAACATCTTCCATTTGGCGGGCCATTCCAGTCTCCACACCAGCTTGCCTTCCATCTTCGTTATGTCGGCTGTGCCGGTATGACCGCATGTGCAGTGGTAGCCTATATGCGGATACTCGTAGGATTCGTGCAGAGGCTGCGCGAATCTCCCGCAGTTCTCGCACAGAGGATTGTAAGGGGCGAAATCATCCTTCAGGTCTCTGCCTGTGACCTCCTTCAGGATCTCTATCACCTGAGATCTCTTGCGAAGTGCCAGATCTATCATGGGGGCGAATTTCCCCTGTGCATAGAGATCGTGGGTCCAGATTATCTCGCAGTTCACTTTCAATGAGTCCAGTGCATCCAGGAACGGCTGCACGAAATGATGGGCGTAATTGTCATGCTTCCCGCACGGGCAGGGGATCCGGAATATGGGCATTCCCACATAATCCTCGTACTCCTCCGGCAGGAAAGGATATCTCTTCCTCAGAGGGTCGACGGAATCTATCAGGTAGATCAGTCTGACGTCTCCTCCGAGGTCTTTGATAGCGCTGCGGACGGCCTCACCTGTTATGGCCTCTCTGAGACTTCCGACATGTATCACTCCGGTAGGACTTATGCCCGTGGCTATTATCGGGTGCTTGTCCTTTTCCAGGATATCCTTAGCTATAACGTCTGCCCAGTGCATCGTATCAGTGCTCGATTGGCTATCCTCTATAAAGGGATTACGAGAAGGGTGCGCCAGATAACCTTTTTATAAAGAATCGGTACTCACTCATCCCATGGCCAAAAAGAAGGACGGGGGATTCCAATCACAGGCAGGTCTTGTCAGGTACTTCGATACCAAGAATGATAAGGCACCCAAGATAGGTCCAAAAACCGTCATAGGTCTGGCGCTGGGAATGTCCATTATCATCCTGGTCCTCAACGCGTTCTTCCCTATGTGACCTCAGGACCTCATATCTCGCAGCTTCCGGTCTCGCAACCGTTGTCCATCTCCACAGGATACTTCTTCTTGAACATCCTGGACAGGATCGGGGGCGCTATTATTGTTGTGACCACGGACATGAGAATGACCACTACGTACATCTCCGGGGACACGGCATTCCCTCCGCCGGCAAGGGTTATGTTCAGGCCCATCGCCGCCACGATTATCCCCACTTCGCCTCTGGGCACCATCCCTATGCCGATTATATTGAGGGAATCCTTGCCGAGGCTCCTGTCCCCGATCTTGGCACCCAGGGCACCGCCGATGTGCTTGCCTATCACCGCCAGAATGAGAACTATCGAGAACAGCAGCAGGACATCAGCCGTGACCGCGCCCAGGCTCACATTCATTCCGACATGCACGAAGAAGAACGGGAGGAAGAATGTGGTTATGGACTCGATCCCCTTGTACATCCCCCACTCCTTGGCCCTGTCAGCGAACAACATACCTGCCAGGAAGGCCCCGATTATAGGTGCCAGATCAATCAGATCGGCAACATATGCGCACCCGAAGCAAACGATTACTGCGACCGTCAGCATAGTGTAGTTTATATCGCATGGTTTCGGAGTATGCCTGGATCTCCACCACTTATCAAACCTGGGAACGAGATAAGCACAGGCGAACAGTATGGCGATCACGAAGATCACCGCCTTCGTCACAATCCCGACTATGTTCATCACATCGAGGGAACCGGACTGTGCCATGCCGACAACGACTGCCAATACGATCATCCCGATTATATCGTCGATGACCGCAGCACCGATGATTATCTGGGATTCTTTTGTGTTCATGACTCTCAGGTCCTTTATCACCTTGGCCGTGATCCCCACGCTCGTGGCGACCATGGCGGCTCCCAGGAACAGAGCGTGATACATCTCGCCGTCCCAGGCCATCATGAGAACGAAACCGAATATGAACGGGAGTGCTACACCCAGCACCGCAACGAGCATCGCGGTCTTCCCTACCTTCATAAGATCGGAAACCTTCATCTCCAGACCTACTGAGAAGAGAAGGAATATTACACCGATCTCCGCAAATACATTGAAGAATACAGAGTTGGCGGACGTATCATCCACTAGATCGAGGGCACCCATCAGGGACCAGTTTCCCAAGGCCAGATTGGCTATGACTATCCCGATTAGTATCTCTCCGACGAGCCCGGGTATGCCGAACTTTTCGAAGATGACGGAACTGATCTTCGCAAGAGCTAGAATCAATACAATAGTCAGAAAAACGATGCCGAGGTCCACAAGGGGTTAGACCTTCACTCACTTAAAACATTTTTCATGCATAATCTGTCGTTCACCGGATATCAAAAATATGAGCCAGAATGCTTTGATAACGTTCGTCTCAAAGAGTGAAAAAAGGTGAGAAATGGTTTTCTCCGTATCCGCAAAAACTCAGAGGTACATCTTCTGAGTCTGCACAGGGGACGCTCTGACAACGCTCTGCTCCGTCTGCACCTCATACGTATGCTCCGGATGACTGCTGTCATCTTCGTCCTTTCCGAACATGAAATCGATGCCGGATTCCCCCGGGTTCCCGAATGCGCCTGAGAGGAATCCGAAACAGATCTCCGCCCCTTCGCTGAGAGACTGCTCCGCCGGTACGGCCGGAACAGGGTTCTGCTCTGATGCACGGTCGACCTGACACTCTTCGATGAGCATTGGTGCCAGATTCGCATCATCATCTAAAAACGGCTCATCCGAATACGCATCCTCTGTCTCTTCTGCATCTGATACCAGCCCCGGGATCGTCATCTCCATCAGATCCTTTGTTTCATCCAGGATCTCCTTCGGAGACCCTTCGGGATATACCAAGATGAAATTTGGAATCGGTATCTCCTCTTCCGCCGCCTCCGTAAGATCGAAGACAACGAAGTTCGGTTCCTGTGCCTCAGCAGGCTCGGGGAGATCGAACATGACGAGATCGGGTACGGGAGCTTTCTCTTCCGCCGCCTCCGTAAGATCGAAGATGACGAAGTTCGGTTCCTGTGCCTCAGCAGGCTCGGAGATGTCGGAATTCACAGGATCACATACTGCAGGCTCCGGTTCGGCAAAGGTCTTCGGGACCTCGTCATCCTCCTCATCCCAAATATGATCGAAATCGAATACATAGCCGTCGGACCTTGATGCTGCAAGCGATGTTTCTGCCATCAGCGCCCTGATATAAGGGCGCGCATAACCTATCGGCACGGACGTGGTTCTGGCAGGCTCTGCCCCGGAACTCAGTATCGTGATCTCCTCTGCGACCTCCTCCGGCGGATAATTCAGACCCTCTGCCGGCATCGCTTCAGAGAGTACGGAGTCCTCTTCTGTCGACCATGTCACCATAAACGGACTCAGGTCGCCGTTCGCAAGGGGCAGAGCATCCGCAGATGCATGAGGGCCGAACATAACGCCCTCAGGCACTGTCTCATCAGATGTCTCGCAGTCCGTTGCCTCAGATTCAGAGACGTAGGGCTTCACCTTCAGAACGCCGTATTTGAAATCGCGAGAAAGTGACAAGATGTCATCTATGGCACATCCCACTTCCCGCTTAAGC
>JAAYKC010000064.1 GCA_012522645.1 Thermoplasmatales archaeon | reverse complement strand
GCCTGGTGGAGCGTCGGACTCATAGGGTTCCGGTCTAACAACGGCCTCTTCCAGGGAAATCCGAAGGTCCTGGGTTCGAACCCCAGCCTCGGCACCAACCCTTCATACGGAGCAATGCTCTTTTTACCCTCTAAGGCTTATCCGGGGCGATGAGGCTCATAATCTATACCGGAAAAGGCGGGGTCGGTAAGACATCCGTCTCTGCGGCGACCGCCCGCCTTCTCGCGAAGAAGGGATACAGAACGATCATCATGAGCACAGATTCAGCCCATTCCCTGGGCGACTCTCTCGGCATGACCCTTCCTAACGATATCCAGAGGATAGATGAGAACCTGGATGCGCTGGAGATCGACATAATCTATGAGATGCGCACGAAATGGGCTGATATAAGCCGTTACGTCTCGGCGCTGATGATGTCCCAGGGGGTGGGGGAGATCACAGCGGAGGAGATGGCCATAATCCCCGGCATGGAGATGGTGGCGGCACTGTTCTATGTTCTTTCCTTCGAACAGGAGGATAAGTATGATGTGGTGGTGATGGACACACCGCCTACGGGGGAGACCCTCAGGCTTCTGAGCTTCCCCGACATGTCCAATTGGTATATCGATAAGATATACGCTCTGATGAAGAAGTTCCTCGGGATCGCAAGGGTGACCGTGGGGAAGTTCATGGATTTCCCCCTGCCGGACAAATCCGTCATGAACAGCATAGATGAGATTAAGGACAAGATGAATGAAGTCAAGGCTCTGCTGGAGGACCCCAAGAAGACCACCGTGCGCCTGGTGATGAATCCGGAGCGCATGGTCCTGAGCGAGACAATGCGCGCCTACACGTACATCTGCCTCTACAACAAGAACGTGGAGTGCCTGGTCGTAAACAAGATCTATCCCGAGGACGGTTTCTCGGATTCTGATTTCTTCAGGGAGAAGCTGAAGGAGCAGGAGAAGTACCTCAAGCAGATCGAAGAGTCATTCAGCGAGCTCAGGATTATGAAGGCGTATCATATGCCCACCGAGCTCGTGGGCCCGGAGAAGCTCGATATCATGGCGGATATGATATTCGGGGATTCCGACCCCACGGAGGTGTATGCTGACAAGAGCCCCATGCGCTTCCTCACCGTGGACGGCATAGATGAGATGAGGCTCAAGATGCCCTTCGTGAAGAAGGGCAACATAGAGCTCTTCAAGGGGGAGAGCGGAACCCTGGTCGTGCATGTGGGCAGTCAGAAGAGGACCGTATCCCTGCCGGCGACCCTGGTGGACGCAGAGGTCCTGGGAGCCGAGCTCGACAATGAGGAGCTTATAGTTAAACTAAAACGATAGAATGCCGATACAGAGGACGGAGGGAGTGAGCCATGGCAGAAGATAAAGCAGGAAAGGAAGATTTCACGGATTCGGAGCTTGAGGATTTCATCAGAGAGAACAGGGAGATCCTGGAGAGGCTGCTGAGACAGGAGAAGGATCGGGCGGGCAGGATCTATAATAAGGAGACTCAGAAGGCTGAGGAGCTCAAGGGCAAGGCCGAAGAATTCAAGGGCAAGGCCGAGGAGAAGACAGCCGAGTTCATCGCGGCGGTAACCGATCCGGAGATACACAAGCATTTCATGAGGGCGGGATTCGAGATCCTCATGGGGGCGGGCGCCATGCTGAAGGCGATGCCCATGCCTGACAAGGTCAGGTCGACCCTGGACCTGGCCAAGGAGACCAGGGAGAGGACCTATGAGGAGGCCAGGGCGAAGAACCCCGATAAGAAGGACTCCTCCGGGGACGGAGATGCAGCGTCCCGGAAGATCGACATCACGGACAGGTCCGAAGAAGAGGAACCTGCTCCGGAGAAGAGGGCCGCATCCAAACGTACTACTTCCAAGAAGATACCCGTGAAAGGGTCAGAATCAGAGCAATCATGACCGGCGAGGCTGCCGTGAGGCTTGCCAGGAAGGCAGTGGATGCGAAGGCTGCCGGCAGGAGCGTCCCGAGAGAGGAGATCCCCCCGGGCATGGAGTCGCCGAAAGGCGTATTCGTCACCCTGAGCACATACCCGGAAGGGGATCTCAGAGGATGCATAGGATACCCTGAGCCCGTGATGCCCATGGGGGAGGCGATAATCTCCTCTGCGGTCTCGGCGGCCGGCAGGGATCCCAGATTCAGTCCCGTCACCGAGAAGGAAACTGACCACATAACGGTGGAGGTGACGCTGCTCACCGTGCCGGAGAGGATAGACGTCCCGAAGAGCGAGCTCCCGTCGAAGATCGTCATAGGCAGGGACGGACTGATACTGAGCTGCAGAGGCAACAGGGGGTTGCTGCTGCCCCAGGTCCCAGGGGAGTGGGGCTGGGACCAGGAGGAGTACCTGGCACAGCTGTCTGTCAAAGCAGGTCTGCCTCCGGATGCATGGAGGCGCCCTGATGCGGAGATCCAATGGTTCAGAGGCACGGTCTTCGCAGAGGAGACGCCCCGCGGCAAGGTCTCAGAGGTGATGTCACGGACCTTGTGATAGAGGGCAGGTTCTTCATCAACGGGGAGCTCAAGAACACCGCCGTGGGGATAGAGGACGGCAGGATAGTCACTGTAGGGAATCTCATCAGAGGGGGCGATGAGAGGATAGATCTGGGGGAGAGGATAGTTCTTCCCGGATTCATGGACCCCCATGTTCATTTCAGGGATCCCGGGATGACGGGCAAGGAGGACTTCGGCACCGGTACGGTATCAGCACTGCACGCAGGGGTCACCTGCGTATTGGATATGCCCAACACCAAACCCCCCGTCACAGGCCTGAAGACCCTGGAGAGCAAGAAGAGGGCGGTCCGTTCCAAAGCCTATACCGACTACGGTCTGTTCGCAGCGGTTACGAAGGATCTGGATGCGGCCGCTGTCGCGGACCGCGTAGCAGGATTCAAATTATTCATGGGATCAACAACAGGCAAGATCCTGATGAACGATGATATCGCGATAGGACGGGCCATGGCGGCGATAGCCCCGACCGGCAAGAGGATAAGCGTTCATGCCGAGGACGATAATATGATACGCAAAGGCGGGGAGACGAATGACAGGGATCATATGCGCAACCGCCCCAAGGAAGCTGAGTACAATGCCATAAGAAGGCTTGGCAGATACAGGGGGATGCCGGTGAACATATGCCACGTCACCAACGCAGAGTCACTGGCTCTTGCGTCATCCTTCGGATTCGCAACGGAGGTCACGCCTCACCATCTGCTTCTGGATTCCTCCGGGACCGACGGTGCATTCCTGAAGGTCAACCCTCCTCTCAGGGACTCAGTGACCAGGGAGAATCTGTTCGCGGCGTTCATAGGAGGGAAGGCCTCGATGATCGGGACGGACCATGCCCCGCACACCCTTACCGACAAATCAATGGATTATGATCAGGCACCCAGCGGCGTACCGGGCATAGAGACGGCTGTGCCCATGTTCATGGCCATGGTGAAGAAGGGCGAGATGAACCTCGGGGAGCTGGTCCGCATGGGGTCCGTGAACCCGGCAAGAGCGTTCTCTGTGAACAAAGGCGTGATCGCAGAGGGATATGATGCGGATTTCGCCGTCTTCGACCCTAAGAAGATGGCACCCGTCGATGCGAATGTTCTTCATAGCAAAGCAGGTTACACCCCCTACGAGGGGAAGGACGCGATCATGGCGGACACGGTCATAATCAGGGGCAATGTGCAGATCAGGGAAGGGGAGTTCTGCGGCTCCCGCTGCGGAGAGGATCTATTTGATTGATATCGATTATTCCGGCCTGAGCGGCAGGAAGACGGAATGCCTTCCCGGATGCGGGATGTGCTGTCTGTGCCAGCCAGAGATCTTACCGCAGGAGCGCTCCTATTTCCGCAAATCCCATCCCAAGGCAATGGTGAGGAACGGATCCGGAGGATTCTCCATAGCCCTCAAGAAGGGCAGAGGGTCCTGTGTCTTCCTGAACAACAGGAAATGCGACATATACGGGAACAGGCCCACATTCTGCAGGCAATATCCATTCCACTTCTATGCAGGGGACAAGGTATCAGCGGAGCTGGACCTCTCATGCAGGGGGGCGTGGACAGGCAAAGGCACTGATTCGGAAGCGGAGGCCAGGCGGATAGCGTCCGAGTCCGGGGACCGGATGGCCAAGGCGTTCAGGGAGTCCAAGGCCGTCTATGAGGAATTCTACGGCATATGCACTGACGCAGGGGTCATGGGAGATCCCGGGGCCATAAGGGCGGATGTAAGCTCCGGCATTGAGAGGTTTGCAGACCTCATAAGCGTAGCTGAGATACTGGAGGCGGCCCTCGGCGACGATCCGATCACCGTTTCCGGTATCGATTTCCGCGGGAAGACGGACTGGGAGGAGCTGAGGGCGGAGGCCATGGAAGCGTCCCTGTCATCGATGTCCTCGGAGGACCCTCTGAGCCTGCCGGTGTACTGCGCCCCGGATTACGGGTGGAACATGTTCCAGGCATCCGGGAACAGGGTCACGCGGTTCATCCTGACGGATGCGGGGGACCTGGAGGAGGTGGACTCCCTGAACCCGGGGACGGTCCGACTGGGGAAACCTGACGAAGAAGGGACCCGGGTGCTCATCGATTACATAAAGGTGCTCAACTCCCGTGAGAGCTTCCTCGGCAACGTATTCTATAAGATGGACGACCTGGGCTACGAGGATCCGATGGAGAACGTCTACGCAGGAACGCTGGCGGCCTCTGTGGCCGACCTCATATGGAGGGCGTCGATGCTGGATGCATTCATGGGCACAGGCCTGGGCGCAGACGGGATCAGGGAAGCGATAATCTTCTACGATATGGACAGACTGGACGCTCCCACCGCAGGCGCGTTCGTATAAGGGCGGGCACGGCAACGTTAAATAGTCAATCATTTATGGTCGTGCCGGTGGCTATGGTGTTGAAACCCCTGTCTGTTATCCAGTCCTCAGTCGGCAAGAATGTGATCGTCGAAATGAAGGGCAAGAGAGAGTACAGAGGAGTCCTCGACGGCTACGACCCTCATATGAATGTCGTGCTGAAGAACGCCGAGGAGAGAGTTGACGGAGTCCCGAAGAGGAAACTGAATATCGCCATAGTTCGCGGGGACAACGTCATTTACATTTCACCTTAAGGGGAGAGGAATATGAGCAAAGGTACACCATCACAGGGAAGGCACAACAAACACAAGGTCCACATTCCGTGTCGCAGATGCGGGAAACAGTCCTATCATGCCAGGAAGGGCGAGTGCGCTTCCTGCGGGTACGGCAAGACCGCTAAGCTGAGATCCTACGCATGGGCTAAAACCCACGACTGAGAAGGGATCGCTTGTGACAGGGCCGAAGCACAGCTGCGGCGTCGTAGGGATAAGCGCTACGCATGACGTCGTGAGCTATGTTCATAAAGCTCTGGATATCATACAGCACCGCGGGCAGGAGTCCGCGGGCATAGCAGTTTTCAGCAACGGCGAAATAACAACCGTCAAGAACAACGGTCTTGTCAGTGTCGCCCTGACGAAGGAGTCCATGGCGGGTCTGGCAGGGGATTCCGGCATAGGGCATGTCAGATATTCCAAATCGGATGCCAAGGGCATAGTCAATGCGCAGCCTCTCACCCTGGAGACGACCCACGGGTCCGTGGCCGTTGCCCACAACGGTGACATAACGAATTTTGAAGAGCTCAAGAAGAAATACCTGGCCCAGGGCCTGTCGTTTTTGACTGATTCCGATTCCGAGATACTGGCACTTCTGTTCTCAAGGAACATGAGCCAGACGGATGATCCCGTAAGGGCCCTCAGGATGATGATGGGTGAAGTTGAAGGAGCATACTCCCTCACAGTTATGGTCAATAACCGTGTATTCGGTGTCAGGGACCCCTACGGGTTCCGCCCCCTCTGCCTGGGGGAGATCGATGACGGATACATCATAGTCTCGGAGAGCGCGGCCCTGGATTCCATGAGAGGGAAGTTCATACGCGACATAATGCCCGGCGAGATCATCGAGATAATGCCGGACCGCTACAAATCCCACCCCCTTTCCAACACTCACCCCAAGGCGCACTGCATGTTCGAGTGGGTCTATTTCGCCAGGCCCGATTCCATAATCGACGGGAAGGAGGTCTACGATGTCAGGAAGCGCATAGGCATAATCCTGGCCAGGGAATCTCCCGTGGATGCGGACATAGTCATGCCTGTACCGGACTCAGGCAGGGCTCACGCTCTGGGTTTCAGCATAGGATCGGGCCTGCAGTACGAGGAAGGCTTCATGAAGAACCGCTTCGTGGAGCGCACATTCATAATTCCGGATCAGAAGCAGAGGGAGCGTGCGGTGTCCATGAAGATGAACCCGATACGTTCCACAGTCAGGGACCGCAGGGTCGTGATCGTTGATGACAGTGTCGTGAGGGGAACGACCCTGAAACGGCTGGTCAGGATACTGAGGGATGCCGGCGCCAAGGAGGTCCACGTCAGGGTGGGATGCCCTCCGGTGATAGCCCCCTGTTATTACGGCGTGGATATGAGGACCAGGGATCAGTTCATAGCGAACTCGTACTCGATATCAGAGATCAGGGACATCATCGGTGCGGACAGTCTCGCCTACATAAGCATCGAGGGGCTCGTGGAGGCCATCAATCTCCCTGAGAATGATCTGTGTCTCGCATGCGTCAACGGCAAGTACCCCACCAACATCAAAGGGGAGAAGCACAGGTTCCAGTCCACCCTCAAGACTGATTTCACCCAGTGAGCTCTCAGGGCGGGCCCGCTTCAGCGCAAGGTTCGGTATCGCCCGATGATCCCATCCGATGTCGGGCAGGCAGAACACCGGTGCATTTCACTGAGGTCGTCAGACCGCATGAAGCGGTGCAGCGGGGGCATTCCGCATCTGCAGACCGGGAGAGAGAAGGAGACTGATCCGCATCTCTGTATGAAAGCATTTGATAACCGCCTCAATCATTCCCGGTCGATCGCAGCCGGTTCAACGAAACTCTCTAATCTTCATACAAACTGTCAGTTGAAGATCCACTGCAAATTGCAGTAAGTTTTCAATCTATCTTCGGGGACACAACGGGTTCAGAGGAGTTTCTCAGCAGTGCACAATTCTATCCTTCGGGCACAGCGCAGATTGGACAAGCCAAATGTTTAATAATGAATCATCATTCAGAGGGAATACGGGCAGGTAGATCAGTTGGAAGATCGCTACATTGGCATTGTAGAGGTCGCGAGTTCGAATCTCGCCCTGTCCACCATTCACACTTTTAAGGCGTTCTGCGCCCCCGATTATTCGTGAATCATGCGGTAATGGGAGCACCCGCTTCCACAGGATTACAAGTGGTACAATTCCGGACGCCGTTTTAGGAAGAAGTCGGTCCCGGCCATCGTGCTCTCGTCATCCGGCGACCGTCTTTTCAGAAGCTTCGCATCAAGCTCACAGTCCAGGGTGCATTCCTCCGCAGATGAATTTTCCGCGATAATGTTCCCGTCAGGGTCCAGCACGATCATGCCCCCGCCCTTCCCGTCGCCGAGCATGTCGCATGCCGCGAAGAACACACGATTATCATATGCACGCGCGGGCAGGTATTTTTTCCACAGATCCGTTCTTCTCCCGGGATCCTTGAATGAGGCATGGGGATTCAGGATCAGTTCCGCCCCCATATGGCGGAGGGTTGTGGATATGTCGGGGATATGGGATTCCCAGCACAGCTGCAGCCCGACCGATATCTTCTCGGTCTCGGTGCAGATGAAACCGTCTCCCGGAACGAACCATCCGCTCTCGAATCTCCCAAGATGCGTTTTGCGGTAAAGCTCCAGGCGCCCGTCCGGTGCCGCTATCGCTTGGGTTATGCATATACTCTGCTCAGAGCGCTCAGGGAATCCGAAGACAATTGCCGTATTATTCTCACATGCGGCCTCGGCCAGCCTTCTCACCGGCTCGCTGTCGGCGTCCATGCTGTGCTCTGATGCATTCTCTGTGACGTAACCGGTCAGGCACATCTCCGGGAAGCAGATGACGTCGTGACGGCGGTCTACGAAATCAAGCATCCTGTCGATGTTGTTCCCCGTATCGCCCACCACCGGGCGGGTCTGCACCATTCTCAATCTTACAGTTCTCATGATTCCGACTCTGTCTTTGACCGTTCATACTCCATTTCTGTTCGGGACCATTTCTTTTCCATATAAGACACGAAGCCCCGGGTCAACGGGAGCTTCAGGCATCTCCGGAGGACACATAAGAGGTGCTGATGGATTTTCCGGCCGGGATGATCCCAGACAGTGAATCCAGATCATTCGCGTACGCCTGCATGGTGCATGTTG
>JAAYKC010000063.1 GCA_012522645.1 Thermoplasmatales archaeon | reverse complement strand
TCCCGGGTCCATATACGACAGGATCTCGGAGATCGATTCCAAGTTCTTCGCACTGAGACATCTGACATACGGCTATACGCTCATAATCAGGAAGAAGGACATAAAACAGGACGGTTACCTGAAGGACAGCCGTGTGAGCCTCAGCAAGTACCAGAGGATCCTCCTGGGCGCCGACGGGTCCCTCCATATGGCCGTGGATCACCTGGAGAATCTGGACGATCCGGATGAGAATACGGAAAAGGACATATCCTGGCTCAGAACCGTTTTGAATGAGGGGAGGGAATTCACAGAAAGACACAGCGTGTCGGAATGCCTGTCAAAGCATGACATAAACAGATATGTTCTGTTCCCGTTGTTCCTGTCCGGGGAGGACCACCTCGCCGAGGGCGTGCTGACCAGGATATCCAATTTCTTCATCGGCAACAGCGAGATCATGCTGAGGTCCTGCCGCCCTTACAACAGCGACGACGGCAGCAGGATTATACGCATGTCCTGCGAGAACATGAAGATGATCGGGATAGATGAGTCCGATCAGGCTATCCTGGAAACAGGCTATTCCTCTGCGAAGGTGAGGGTGTTCTCCTTTGAGAACGAGGACCTGGCCAGGGAGACGAACAATATCGGCAGGATATTCGATAACCAGTCCATAGTGGGCATCCCGGTGAATATCCGCAGGGAGGTCAATCTCTCGGATATCGGTTCCACGGTCCGGGTGAAACGTGATACCGCATTCATCCTGAAGAAGAACCTCAACATACAGCTCATCTCACTGGCACTGCTGTTCATATCATTCTTCCAGGTGGCCACGACCATGTTCGAGCCGCTGGCGGCGACGGGTCTGTCGCTGCTGTTCATCATCTGCGGCTACCCCCTGATCCTGTACTTCGTACTGTCACGCGAAAGATGCAGGATCAGACAGAGATGACGAGAAGACCGATCGGGGTCCGTTCACGGGATCACCTTTGTAATAGCTTCCGTCCGGATGGTCCTTCTTCTTTTCTAACATGCTGACGCCTGTTGAAATTATAATACTGCGCTGCTGCCTCCGACATGGGAGGATGTTCTTGTTTAGCATTCACCCGGGATGTAATAATTCGGGTATCTTCACCATTTAGAATGTAATAAACAATTGACTTCAAAAACTTGAGTGCTGGCTATAATAGATGGCGAACGGGGAGGGATTCGAACCCTCGGCTTGCAGCTTAGGAGGCTGCCGCCATATCCAGGCTAGGCCACCCGTCCATTGAGCCGAGATATAGGGTCATGATTAAAAGCTTTTGTGAATGTCGGCCCGCTGGCACCCCGTCCGCCGGGCAATCGTTTTACAATCCGCAGGAGATTACGCCCCATGGATCTCACCGACATCGTAAGCAGACGCAGAAGCGTGTACGATCTTGGCAAAACGACTCTGACCGATGACATGATCTCCCGTCTCGAGAGGATCGCCATGGACGTGCCTTCCGCATACAATTCACAGAGCCAGCGCATCATGCTGCTCCTGAACGGGGAGCACGATGCACTGTGGGATATCGTGGAGTCGTCACTCAGGCGCAAGATAGGTAACGAACGCTATGAGAAGAAAACAGCAGAGAAGATAGATTCGTTCCGCGCGGCGGCAGGCACCGTTCTGTTCTTCGATGACTCTGCGGTTACCTCGTCATTCGTGGAAAGATTCCCTTCCGGTGCGGATGATTTCCCTGTATGGGCGGACCACGCCAACGGCATGATGCAGTACGCATTCTGGCTGGCATTCGCCGAACTGGGTCTCGGGGCGTCCCTGCAGCATTACAACCCGTTGATAGACGAAGACGTGAAGGAACGCTGGAACCTGCCCGAAGGATGGAAGCTGCTGGCACAGATGCCCTTCGGAAGGATCGTCAAAGAACCGGATGCGAAGGAAT
>JAAYKC010000156.1 GCA_012522645.1 Thermoplasmatales archaeon | reverse complement strand
GAGGAGATATCCATTGATATGCACCCGATGGATTTCGAAGAGTTCCTATGGGCTCAGAACGATCATTTGACGGTGCCGTTGCTCAGAAAAGCGTTCGAGGATCGTTCGCCGCTCGGCCGGAGCACGCATAAACGCATCATGGATCTGCACAACATCTACATGTTGGTGGGGGGCATGCCCCAGGCCGTCGATGCATACCTCAAGGAAAATAATTTCGATGCCGTCGAAACCGTCAAGCGTATGATACTGAAGCTGTACGTAGACGGCGTATCGAAGTTCAAGACAGGCCACGGGTCCAAATCCAAACGTATCCTGTTCATGATCCCGTCGTTTCTGTCCAGACAGGAGAAGACATTCCGCCCTTCGCGACTGAGGAAGGGATCGAAGACAAGGGAGTATTTCGACAGTATAACATGGTTGAGTGAATCCAAGATGGTGAATGTGTGCCGTCGCAACAGCGATCCCGGCCCGGCTTTGAATCTGAATCTTGATGAGCACAGCTTCAAAATCTATATGGCGGACACCGGATTGCTGGTGACCTCATCATTCGATTCGAATGTGGGGGACCGCGATGAAATCTACAGGAGCATTCTGAGGAGTAAGATGAACATAAACAAGGGAATGTTCTTTGAGAATGCGGTTGCACAGACATTAGTATCCACAGGACATAAACTCGTATTCAGTAAGTTCTCCTTCGGAGGTTCCACGAATATGCAGGAAGTGGATTTCATCATCGCAGACGGTAAAAAGATCATACCGATCGAAACGAAATCCGCAGACTCCGGCAGGCACGTGTCCCTCGACCGCTTCATGGAGAAGTTCTCATCCGGAGTGAAGACGGCATATGTGGTACATTCCAAGGATCTCAGAGCGGATGGGAATATTGTGTATATTCCGATATACATGACGATGTTCCTGTAAGCCCGAATGATTTCGGTCGGAAGCATGTTTGCAAATCAAGAATCCTGGGTCCGGCACCGGATGCATCAGCGGGCGTCGTGCTTTGCAGGTTCATCAACTGCCGAAGCAACATCTGTCAGGGCGTTAAGTGAGAATTCTATCACGTCCATCATGAACTTCACGAAGACGGCGGCATCATTCTTTTCTTCCGATGCGCGTATCGCATTGTAATAGGCCTGCTGATTACGATATACAAGAGCCTCCACGGGCAACCATCCGAACAAAGGATGCCAATCTGACAGGACAACGGTCTGCCATAACCTTCCCATCCTTCCGTTCCCGTCTTCGAATGGATGCACATTTTCTATATAGAAATGTATTGCGCAGCTCTTGACCAATGGATGCATATTGGACATTCTGCCCCATTCGAACACCTTCTCCATCAGATCTTCGACCTCTTCGGGTTTTGCACCCTCGTGTATAAGTTCAAAGCCCTTGTACACTCCGACCCTCACGCTTCTGAAGCGCCCCGTCTCCGAGACGAGCCCGTCGGACATCCTGCTGTGTGCCAGCAGGAAATCATCAATGGAGTATGGCCTGTATTCCCCTATCCTTTCATATGCATTCCACGCGTTCTTGACCTCGAGTATTTCCCTGGGGTTTCCTTTGATCTGCTTACCGTTGATGACGTCTGCCACCTCTTCCAGAGACAGGGTATTCGCTTCTATCGCAACTGATGAGTGAATGGATCTGATGCGGTTCGCTTTACGTAAATGGAATGCACCTTCATCTGGGGGGCGATCTTCCAGGGACTTGACGATTTTGACGATGCGTCGGGTGCAACGCTCAATATCGGGGGTCAGGTTCAAATCAGGGAGTTTCATCCTAATATTGTTCTATATGTGAACCCGATTTAATATCGTTTCTTCCTGGTATGTATCGCGACTTTCAGCTTAGACGGTCATTTCTAAAACAGATATGCGGGGATGCGCTGGGGCAGTCAATCCCGGCCGAAGGCGCATGACTTTGGACACCGCCCTCAGAGGTTCAAGGGTTCATTTCCCGGCATTCATGTCAGTTCGGCGATCCGCGCAGATGGTTATTTAACCGAATTTCCATACATCCCGTCAATGCCGAATAAGATTGATCTAAGCAAACGGATCGAGGAGCTGATATCGAATATGGATAAGGAGAGCCTTGCAGATGCCGTCAGGATCATGGGTAAGGGAAAGCATGCGAAGAAAACAGTCGAAGCACTGGAATCCGCCGTGTCAAGGATAGACGTCGATTTCGACAGCGTGAAGAGGGAAGTGCTCTACGTATTGAATATCGACGAAGAGGATTTCTTCCGGGAGCTGAACAGCGGAAACAGTTACGGCGACGTTTATCGCGACAGCGGAGAGATCGCAACGGACATGATCCTCGAATACATCGAACCGTTCAGGGATGACGTGAAAAAGCTGATAGCCCTGAACCGCACCGAAGATGCGAACACGGTGGTCCGCGCAGTCGCCGCGGCACTCCGGGAATCCGAAAGTTCGATGGTGGAATGGGCCGTGGATTTTCCCCGGGAGCTCGCCGACAATCTCGAGGAGTGTATGAGGGAGGGCAATCCCGCAGACGGTTTCGAATGGTGAGGGCCGCACATACGAAGGCTGTTTTCCTATACGGGCGGCATCATTCGGTGACAGAGTATCAGAGATGACCTGACAAATATTGAAAGGATGTTCGTCTGACCGGAGGTGCTGAAGAATGACATTGAAGAATAAGTTGGGCATCACAGACCCGGTCGAGTTGACCCGTGCCGAAGAGAGAATAAGCAAGAAGAAGGCGCTTGAATTATTCGAACTTCATCTGTCCGACACGTCAGAAGTCGGAACATTCGAAGGACTCGCGGGAATACACAGGCATCTGTTCGATGAGATCCATGATTCCGCCGGGCGGATGCGTACAGTGAACATCTCCAAAGGAGGTTTCTGTTTTGCGCCTGCGATGTATCTTGAGGCAGCTTTGGAAAATATCGGGAAGATGCCGCAGTCCGATTTCGATGGAATAATAGAAAAATATGTGGAGATGAATGTTGCCCACCCCTTCAGAGAGGGCAATGGCAGGAGCATGAGGATATGGCTCGATGCCATCCTCAAAAAAGAGCTGAGTTTGGTGATTGACTGGAGCAAAGTGGATAAAAATGACTATCTTCTCGCCATGGAACGCAGTCCGATAAAAGACGTCGAGATCAAAACACTTCTTAGCGCGGCACTCACCGAAAAAACAGATGATCGCGAGATCTACATGAAAGGCATCGACGCAAGTTACCATTACGAGGGCTACAGCGTCTTCAAGACGGCGGATTTGAAAAACGAGAAATGAATGAGCCCGATGCATTGGTTCGTGCGCAACAAGACTTCTGAACGAATTGTATGTTTCGATGAAAGAGGTCAAAGGCAAGAGCGACACTGCCATTAAGTGCGCAGTCACGTACCTTGGATTTAAAGAATACCTTAAATGAGGGCAGAAGTGGCACACAACCGTACTCTCACTCGCATTCGCGTGTGGTCGCAGCCGTGTGCCTGAGTTGTGATAGTACGTACGCAACTATTACTTAAAATACCTTCTATAGCCTAAATTCTGGGCGTGTAATTAACCCCTCACTTTTTCTGATGGGATTTTCTGATGCTGGTCAACGCAAAACGGTATGTTCAATCGAATAAGGAGGCCCAAGCAATGGGACCCTATTCGACTTCAGAGGCCTTTAGAACAGGAACGCTGAAGCGAAGAGAGGATAGTGCTCCACACCTTTCTCATCTATGTGGATGTTCGTCGATTCCAATTTGATCCCTCTCCCAACACCGTATTTGTCCGACATAACGGTATCGAGGGATTTGGATTGTTTATTGTTGCCCGATTTTACCTCCAGTGCCGTGACGGTCCCATCGAGATTCAGGATGAAGTCCACTTCCAGTTTACCTTTACGTTCGAAATATGTCAATCGTATGTTCTTCTTTGCAAGTACGTCCGCAGTCAGATTTTCCACGATGCCGCCCCGGTTGATCCTCATATTGCCATCCAATATCGCAACACCGACACCGGGTTCCATCATGGACACGAGCAATCCTGTGTCTTTCATATAGACTTTGAATGAATCCATTTTAATATTGGATGTCAGAGGGGCGACGGGCTCTTGAAGATTATAGCAGTATTCCACGATTCCAGCATCATGAAGCCAGGACAAACTGCTACCATACGATCTGTATCCTTCGCCGCGTCCAGAATCGATTATGTCCGTGTATTGGAATTTTTTATTAAGCTTACCAAGCTGCATCGGAATCGATTCGAGAACGTTTTTTATTCTCTTCTTCTCGGAATTGGGTGCATATTTGGAAACGTCGTTCATGTATCCCGCAATTATATCTTTCTGGGCAAGATGCACATCATTGAAGTTGTTTGTTTTTATGAACCTGTTCACGACATCGGGCATGCCGCCGACAATTGCATACCACCGATAGTATTCATTCATTTTTTCCAAAATTGATTTGTCCAGCTCTTGTTTATTTTTTATCTCATCGGAAATATAGGAGATGATCTCCTCTTTGATTCCCAATGCCCAAAGAAATTCTTCAAAGTCCAAAGATCCGAGTTCAACGGTCGTTTCATATCCAACAGGATATGATGAAACTTCTTTGTAATTGAGACCAAGCAGTGATCCGGATGCCACGACATCAAATCTCCCATCCAGTGCAAAGGGTTTCAGAG
>JAAYKC010000062.1 GCA_012522645.1 Thermoplasmatales archaeon | reverse complement strand
GCTACAAAGGAGTGGATATAGGATACCCCAGCCTGACGAGGACAGGGTTCCTGCCGCGCCCCATATACGGGGTGTCCGGCACTATGTATCTCCTGGATGAGATCTTCAGCAGGGAGTGATGCGGCGGCCGGAGTTCCCTGTCCACATTCCTGGTTGGACAGTACTATGGATGTAACTTTCAAAAATTATAAATAGTGGTAAATCGAATTACTTTACTGCACGCGCGGAGATCGCAAGAGCGAACTAAGGCAATTGGATCTTCCCCCGGGAAGATTAACCTCCTGTCCGAACGCTCGGTGCCCTGCAGCATGCAGGAATGGGATACAGCGCCCCCGGTGCCGTACTCATATGCTGCGTGTGGAGACCCTCGTCCGAGGGAAAAGCGAACAGGCGTAGAAAGATCCTGAGGGAAACTCTTCCGGGAGCATTTCCTGTCGGGGTAACAACGACCGGTCGCAAGGCTTCGTGCGTGCTAACTTCTGCTGATTTCATGCTGTAACGAATGTTCTGCAATCAGTGAACGTGCGACCGGGCTCACTGGCCTTCAAGTGCCTGCTCCGCATTCTGTATGCATCTCGTGAGAACGGTATACGCATTGATCATGTCCGACTCCCCGACTATGAATATCGTATCGGTATGACAGCTCACGACCTCCTCGGGGTTTATCCCTGCATTGGACAGATTCGTGATCAGATATGCGATCACTCCGCTGGTGTCCACGATCCTCTCGGGGCTCTTCACTGCGATCTCAACGAGATTCTCCCGGATCTTTATGACATTGAACCTTCCGACCGTGTCCGTTATCCGGTCCTTGAGGCTCTTGTCGGCGATTATCGTCACCGCAGAAGCGGACTGTACGATCTGCATGATGGAATTCTCATTCCACAGGTCTTTGAACAGATTGTCCATCTTATGGAGCACAGTCCAATCATTCTTGGCCGTGACTATGCACGTCTTGGTCCTCATCTCGAGACGGCTGTCCTTGAGTATCCTCAGTATGCTCGTCTCATGGTCGGTGGTGATCCCGAGCTTGCCCGCATAGCGCCTGCAGGCGATCATGACCGCTTCCTCATTCTCGATGCCCGAGTCCTTCATTATCAGCCTGGCCAAAGAGGAATAGTTGATGAGGCCCTTGGAGACGCAGTCCTTGATGCTCGGATGCGCATCGATGTAGTTCCTCGTCTTCTCTGCAAGACTCTCTTTCGAGGATGATTTGGCCATGTTCGCACCATGTCATTTCCAATATATATGTCCTGCTTCAGACACATATTTTGGATGTTGATTTTTTTAAGACGAAGGTGTTCAGGCGCTCAGGAATCCTTTCAATACAGCATTGAAACGGTCCGTCTCCTTCCTGCCGATTATGAGGGGCGGGATCAGACGCACCACGTTGCCGTGGCAGACATTGACCAGTATCCCTTCGCTCAGGCAGTGCTCCTGGAACTCCTTGGCGCGGGACTTCATCTCCATGCCCATGATCAGCCCCATCCCCCTGACCCCTGTTATCTCCGGGCTCCGGATCTTCCTGATCTGGGATATCCATTCGGCGCCCAGAACGGCAGCGTTATCCACCAGGCCCTCCTCTTTCATTATGTCTATCGTCGCCGCAGCGGCGGAGCAGACCAGGGGATTCCCTCCGAAGGTGGTCCCGTGCGTCCCCGGCGTCATAACGGCCGATATCTCCTCTGTTGTCGAGACCGCGCCCATGGGCGCTCCGGACGCGAGGGCCTTGGCTGTTGTGATTATGTCGGGTACCACTCCGAAATGATCGATGCCGAACCACTTCCCCGTACGTCCCAATCCGGTTTGGACCTCGTCGACCACCATCAGAGCGCCGTTGTCCGTGCACAGGTCGCGTACGGTCCTGAAGAACTCCTTCGGAGCGGTCATCACACCGCCCTCGCCCTGTATCGGTTCCACGATGACCGCTGCGGTTTCCCTGCCGATCACCGACTTCACTGATTCGGAGGAACCGAAATCGAAGTAGTCGAAGCATCCGCTGATGAGAGTCTGGAACGTGTCCTGGTACTTCACCTGGCCCGTGGCGCCGAGCGCTGCCGCGGTGCGTCCGTGGAATGAGTTCCAGGCGGACAGGATCTTCCCCTTCCCTGTGTACCTCACGGCGACCTTCATCGCTCCTTCGTTGGCCTCTGCGCCGCTGTTGACGAACAGGGCGCATTCCAGCCCTTCGGGCATGACCGATGCCAGCTTCTCCCCCAGGATCGCCTGCTCCGCAACATAGTACAGATTGGATGTGTGGGATAATCTGGAGATCTGCTCCGTGACTGCCCTGTTCCATTTGGGATGCGCATAGCCCAGCGAATTGACCGCTATGCCTGCCACCAGGTCAAGGTATTCCTTCCCTTCGGTATCGTACAGATAGGCTCCTTTCCCGTGTGTGAAACTCAGGTCCATACGCCCGTAGTTACGGAAAAGATATTTCTGGCTCTTCTCTTTTATCTCATCTAGGTTCATGCGATCACCTTATTATCAGCGTGCCGCGGTCCGATCCCCTCAGGGCCTCGGAGACAATGGACCCCTCGTCCCTGCCGTTCACCATGCGCACGCGTGACACACCTGCCTCCAGGGCCCGGCGGCAGGCTTCCACCTTGGGAACCATGCCCCCGCTTATTATCCCTTTCTCAATGAGGGCGTCCACCTCGGCAAGCGTCAGTATATTCTGCTTTGTCGACGGATCATTGATGTCCAGCAATATGCCGGGGACGTCGGTTATCTGTATCATCTCCTCCACCTTCATCCCTGCGGCTATCCCTGCGGCCATCGTATCCGCATTCACATTCAGTGCGTTGCCCTGCTGATCCGCGCCCACGGGATAGATCACGGGGACCTTACCTGCGTTCAGCAGTGAATCTATCTTCCTGAGGTCCACCGACACCACATCCCCCACGCGGCCCAGGTCCACCGTGCGGACCCTGCCGTCCTCACGGACCTCCGCAGGCCCCTTCCTCACGCATACGGTGACGTCCCCGGCAGCCAGTCCCACAGCATCCGCGCCCGCTTCCCTGAGGGCCGTCACCATGTCGCGGTTTATCGAGCTCAGGACGTCCTCCACGACGCCCATCGTCCTCTCGTCGGTTATCCTCACGCCGGCCACCTTCTCGGGTTTGATGCCCCTGCGCTCCAGCTCGGCATTGATCTCAGGCCCTCCGCCGTGGACGAGCACTATGCTCATGCCCCCCCTCAGGAGGTCCGCGATCTCCCCGGAGAGGCGTTTCATGCCCTCCTCGCCGCCTATGGCATTACCTCCGAACTTCAGAAGATATGACATACCTCAGACCTCATGTGGCATACTCGGCGTTTATGCGCACGTAGTCATAGGTGAGATCGCAGCCCCAGCCCACTGCCTGGCCGTCCCCGATCGCCAGATCCACTATGATCGTGACCTCCTTATTGTCCATGGCCATGCGCACCACTTCCACGGAACGCTCCTCCTGGAACACCGGTGCGCCGGAGTCGAGTATCGGGACCTCCATGTCCCCTCCCTTGATCGTCAGGCGGACATCCTCCAGATTGAAGGCGCATCCGCTGTTGCCCAGTGCCATCATGATACGGCCGTAGTTGGGATCCGACCCGAATATGGCGGATTTCACCAGAGGCGAGTTGATTATCGCGTGCACCGCCTTCCTCGCATCATCCTTCGTCTCGGCTCCCATGACCTGCACCTCGATCAGCTTGGTGGCACCTTCGCCGTCCAGGGCTATCGTGCGTGCGAGGGTCGTCATGACCTCCATCAGCGCCGCTTTGAACTCGGGATCTTTATCGGCGCAGTTCCCTCCGGACATGGCATTGGCCATCAGTATGCAGGTGTCATTGGTGGATTGGTCCCCGTCCACGGACACCATGTTCATTGAATCGTCCAGTATCTCCTGCCAGGTCTCAAGGAAGGCCGGGGAGAGCTTCGCATCCGTGGTTATCAACGTGAGAGTGGTCCCGTGGAGCACTTTCATATGGGGCGCTATCATCCCGCTCCCCTTGGATATCGCCCCTATGTTCACCAGGGTACCGTCCTTCAGACGGGCTGCGGCGGCGCATTCCTTCTTTATCGTGTCGGTGGTCATTATGGCCTCGGCGAAGGACGCATCCGCATCCCTGCCCTTGCTCAGGGAGCCTGCGGCCTTGCTTATGCCGTACTTGACCTTGTGCATGTCCATGAAGCGCCCTATGAGCCCCGTGGACATGACGCCCACTTCCGCAGGGTCCAGATTGAGCTCTGCTGCGGCGGTCTCCTTCATCGTGATCGCATCCTCCATCCCGCGGCGCCCGGTCAGTGCATTGGCATTGCCGCTGTTGACCACGACTGCGGACAGCTTCGGGGAGTTCTCCTTCATCATGACCTGCACCGGTGCGGATTTCACCTTATTGCTTGTGTATCCGACGAAAGCATCCGCAGGGACCTCGGAATAGACTATGCCCAGGTCCATGGAACGGTACTTCACTCCGCTGTGCACCCCTGCCGCCAGGAACCCCTGGGGCTTCGTCACACCTCCTTCTATCATCTCCACCATTCTCACACCCCCAGACCCGGGAAGTCCAGGCCTTCGGTCTCCTTGAATCCCAGCATGAGATTCATGCACTGCACGGCCTGCCCGGATGCGCCTTTCATAAGGTTGTCTATCACTCCGAACGTGACAGCGCAGGCCCCGTCGGCACTGGCGCCGACCTGTGCGTGATTGGAACCTACGACCGCCCTTATCGACGGCTCCTCTGAGAAGCGGACGAAGGGCTCTCCCGCATACGCCTTCCTGAACACAGAGGAAAGATCCTCCTGGCTCATCTGCTCTTTCAGATTGAAGAAGCATGATGAGAGTATGCCGCGCACCATCGGAACGAGGTTCGGCACGAACAGCACATCGCTCTCCTTCTTCGAGATGTCCTCCAGGACCTTCTCTATCTCCGGCGTATGGCGGTGGGT
>JAAYKC010000061.1 GCA_012522645.1 Thermoplasmatales archaeon | reverse complement strand
CGATGGCGTTGTCCCCGATTATGCCGGAGACGCATGATGTCACTATGAAGAAATTCCTGTGACCTTCAAGTATCAGGTCCCTGCGCTTCTGCTCCAGTGATCCGGCCCCTCAGAAGACGGATACCGTATCGTCCATCTCCGTGGAGTGGATCCTCAGGGACTGAAGGTCCGTGCTCCGTCCCTTCTTGATCTCGGCTATGCTCTTCAGTGCCGACATGATGTGGGCGCAGCTCCTGGGCCCGTGCAGCACGGTCACCGCATCGGATACGGACAGGCATCCGTAAACCGCTCCGACTGTGGCGCATGATGATATTATCCTCTTCTCCGTGGTCGCTCTCTTCTCCGGGGGCCTCTTAATGCAGACCCGGCACCCTTCCGGTCCTGATCCGCCGCCCTCCGGTTCCCCGGTGACCCGGTCTCCTTTGGCGATCATCTCCATCTGAGCATCATTCAGGGGTCTTGATTCCAGGAGCTCTGCCCTGTCATCCTTTATGCTCATGATGTGCGCCGCGATCTTTTCGAACTCCTTTGCAGCATCTGAATCCGGATACAGCTCCGCCAGGGTCCGTCCCGCGGATTCCGCCTTGGCGAAGAGCCCGCTCCTCGGGATGCGGGCGACTATGGGCAGACGGACGGCCTCTGCGAATCTCTCCACGATATCACTCTCGTTCTCCATCCCCCTCTGATTGAGTATGATCCCCGCCACTCTGGGAATGCCCTTGTCGAAGTTCCTTATCCCCTTCAGGATGTTGTTCGCAGCGTACACTGACATGAACTCCCCCGATGTGACGAGATACACGCCGTCGGCATACTCGTTCCTCAGGGGCACTGCGAATCCGCCGCAGACCACATCGCCCAGCACATCATAGAGCTTCACGTCGAATCCCATGTCGTCTATGCCCAGGTTCTTCAGTGTCTCGAAGGTGCTCAGGATGCCCCTTCCGGCGCACCCGATCCCGGGCTCCGGCCCTCCCGCCTCGACGCACTGCACCCCTTTGACGCCGCTCAGCACCACATCCTCAAGACGTCTGTCGTAAGGCGGTGTCCTCCGTATGTAATCCAGAACGGTGGTCTGCTCCCGGCCCTCCAGGAGGAGGCGCGTGGAATCGTGCTTGGGGTCGCATCCAATCTGCAGCACCTTCTGCCCCGTCTCCGCCAGGAGATAGGATACATTGGCGGACACAGTGGATTTGCCTATCCCGCCCTTCCCGTAAACAGCCACCTGGATCAAAGTCACACTTCCTGACGGATGGAATATATGTCCAAACCATAAATAGATGACAAGCGACGTTCCCGGGAATACGGGCATGAGCAGGGGTTTAAATACAAAGTTGACTTGTCAACCCGATATGGGGAGCATAACGGATTATCGCATAGCGCCCAGGGTGATAAAGCAGTACCTGGACAGCAGGATGACCTTTTGGCTGGAGCCCCTGGGGCTGCAGGGATCCAGCGGGCAGTATCTGATGGCCGTATGCTTCAATCCCGGGGCATCGATGAAGGAGATCGCCGCATGCCTGATGGTGGACAAGTCCATAACCACCAGGACCGTCGGCACGCTGATCGATAAGGGATTCGTAAGGAATGACAGCGGGGATCCCAGGAGATACAGCCTCATGCTCACAGATGAAGGGGAGCGTGCCATCATCACGATAGAGGATGCCCTTAACAAAGTGTGGGGCGAGATCCTGTCCGACCTGTCCGAAGAGGAGCTGAGCGTATTCAAATCAGCCTGTATGAAGATAAACGCCAAATTCTGTGAGGAGGCCAAGAATTGATCTTCAAATACATCAACAGGAAGGAGTGGTTCTTTGTTGCAGTGTGCTTCGTGCTGATATGCCTTCAGGTCTTCCTGGAATTGGAGATCCCGGGGTACATGTCGGAGATCACCATGCTGCTGAACACGGGCGGGACTGTGGAACAGGTGCTGAACGAAGGGTGGCCCATGCTGGGAGCCGCGTTCGGCAGCCTTCTCGCGGCGATCCTTGTGGGTGCCGTCGCGGCATACATCGCCGCATCCCTGGCGCACCGTCTGCGCAAACTGCAGTTCGATAAAGTGGGTGAGTTCTCCAAGGCGGAGACGGGCAAGTTCTCCCTGGCCAGCCTGATCACCCGCTCCACCAACGATGTGACGCAGGTCCAGACGGCCTTCGCCATGGGGATGCAGGTCATGATGAAGGCGCCGGTGATGGCCGTATGGGCGATCATGAAGATCTCCACCAAGGAGATGTACTGGACCTTGGCAACGGCAGTGGCCGTCATCGTTCTGATGCTGACGATATCCGTGGTCATGTATCTTGTGGTGCCCCGTTTCAAGATAATACAGAGGCTGACGGACAATGTCAACAGCATAACCGAGGAAGGCCTCACAGGCGTCAGGGTCATACGCGCATACAATGCGGAGAGCTACCAGGAGGCGAAATCCGAGAAGGCCAACAAGGACCTGACATCCACGAACCTCTTCACCGGCCGTGTTATGTCCGTAATGATGCCGATCGTGAGCTCGGTAATGAACCTGCTGGCACTCTCGATATACATAATCGGCGGGATCCTGATAGCGGCCGCCGTCGGAACAGGCACAGAGTTCGTGATGTTCTCGGACATGATCGTCTTCTCATCCTATGCGATGCAGGTGGTCATATCGTTCATGATGATGATCGTCATCTTCATGATCATCCCCCGTGCGGGAGTGGCGGCAAGACGCATAGAGGAGGTCATAGATACGGAACCTTCGATCAGGAGCGGCACTGTGAGAGCCTCCCCGGCAGGCAGGGAGGGGGAGATCGAGTTCAGGAATGTTTCCTTCAGATATCCCGGGGCGGCGGAGAGCGTCCTGGAGGACGTGAGCTTCAAAGCAGGCAAAGGGGACACGGTGGCGTTCATAGGATCCACCGGCAGCGGCAAGAGCACGCTGATCAACCTCGTGCCGAGATTCTATGATGTAACGGAAGGGCAGATACTCATCGACGGCGTGGACATACGCGAGTACGATCTGGAAACGCTCCACAGCAAGATCGGGTATGTGCCCCAGAAGGCGACGATATTCTCCGGCACGGTCTCCAGCAACGTCAACTACGGGGACATAAGCGGCCTGAGGACGGCTGAGGATGTGAAGAGGGCCGTCGCCATCGCTCAGGGCAAGGATTTCGTCGAGAGGATGGAGGACGGGTACGAAGGGCAGATATCCGAGAGCGGCACGAATCTGTCCGGCGGGCAGAAGCAGCGCCTGTCCATAGCGCGCGCCGTCAACAGGAGACCGGAATTCTACATCTTCGACGATTCGTTCTCTGCTCTGGATTACAAGACGGACAGGGTCCTCAGGGATGCCCTGAGGAAGGAGACCTCCGGTGTCACAAATCTGATCGTGGCACAAAGGATAGGCACGGTGATGGATGCCGACACGATCGTGGTCCTGGACGAGGGTCACGTGGCCGGAGCGGGCAGGCACAAGGATCTGCTGAGAAGCTGCGAGGTCTACAGGAACATCGCACTGTCCCAGCTCTCGGAAGAGGAGTTGATGTCATGAGGCCCGGAGGTCCCGGGAGAGGACCCCCCGGCCGCGGAAGGGCGCCGGCGGAGAAACCGAAGGCCCTCGGTAACGCATGGAAGAAGCTGTTCGCTTACATGGGGAGGTACAGGATCGTCGTTTGGGCGGCGATATTATTCGCGTTCATCGGCACGGTATTCATACTCATCGGACCGAACAAGGTCAGCGACATAACGAATCTGATAAGCGACGGCATATTGGCCGGCCACGTCGACATGGGCGCGATCTGGGAGATAGGCATCTTCCTGATAGCGATATACGCCGCAAGCGCAGTCCTGTCGTTCCTTCAGAACTACATGCTCGCCACGGTGTCGCAGAGGACCGCATCGAAGTTCCGTACCGACATCTCGAAGAAGATAAACCTTCTGCCGCTGAAGTACTTCGACAGTTCCAGCAAAGGGGACATCCTGAGCCGCACCACCAACGACGTGGACACGCTGGGCCAGTCGATGAACCAGAGCATAGGGATGCTGATAACGTCCCTGACGATGCTCCTCGGCTCCCTGGTGATGATGGCGTACACCAATTTCACGCTCATGATCGTCACGGTGCTGTCGAGCATCGCCGGTTTCGTGCTCATGATGCTTATCATAAGGTACTCCCAGAAGTACTTCGTCGCCCAGCAGAAGTTCCTCGGCGAGATGAACGGCCATGTGACCGAGACATACTCCGCCCACGATGTGGTAAAGGTGTACAACGGGCAGAAGGCGGCCTCCGAGAGGTTCGACTCCATAAACGAGGGATTGGCCGACAGCGCGTTCATGTCCCAGTTCATGTCGGGCCTGATGATGCCGCTGATGAACTTCATCGGCAACTTCGGCTACGTGATGGTCTGCATAGTGGGTGCGATGATGGTAATATCCGGGGACATAAGGATAGGAACGATCGTCGCATTCATGATCTACGTACGTCTGTTCACCCAGCCGCTGTCCCAGATGGCACAGGCATTCACGGGCATGCAGTCCGTGGCCGCTGCGGCTGAGAGGGTGTTCGAGTTCATCGAGGAGGAGGAGCTCCCCGAGGAGCCGGAGGATACCGTCAGGATCGCCGATGTGAAGGGTCATGTGGAGTTCAGGGACGTTCACTTCAGCTACGTTCCCGGGAAGGAGGTCATCCGCGGATTCTCGGCCAAGGTGGAACCGGGTCAGAAGGTGGCGATCGTCGGGCCCACGGGAGCGGGGAAGACCACTGTAGTGAATCTTCTCATGCGGTTCTATGAGGCGGACAGCGGGGACATCCTCATCGACGGGGTGTCGGTAAAGGACATGAGCCGCAGTGACGTCCACGACCTGTTCTGTATGGTTCTGCAGGACACGTGGATATTCAACGGGACCGTGAGGGAGAATATCGCCTATTCCAAGACGGATGCGACGGAGGAGGAGATAGTCAAAGCCTGCACAGCGGTGGGAGTGGACCACTTCATAAGGACGCTGCCAAACGGCTATGACACCGTTCTTGACAGCACCTCATCCCTCTCGGTGGGGCAGAGGCAGCAGATCACCATCGCAAGGGCGATAGTGGAGAACGCCCCGATGCTGATATTGGACGAGGCCACGAGCTCCGTGGACACGAGGACGGAGAGGATGATCCAGAACGCCATGGACTCGATGATGACGGGACGCACGTCATTCGTGATAGCGCACCGCCTGTCCACGATAAAGAACTCGGACATGATACTGCTGATGAAGGACGGCAACATCGTCGAGCAGGGGACCCACGAGGAGCTCCTGGCACGGGGAGGGGATTACATGGAGCTGTACAACAGCCAGTTCGAGGACGCGCCGGCGGATTGAGATGACGGCGTAACGCCGGGGTCCAACGCTTAAAGAGCCGGAACGGCATACCGGGTCCGCGGAACGGGCCCGTGAACACCGGCCGGTCCCGAAAGAGGGCATATGACCGCAGAGGACACGGAATTCGATTTCCATCTCACGGAGCGTGAGGAGGCGGCGGGCGTCGCACGGTGCGTCAGGGGCGAGTACGGCGACAGGTATCCCTACAAGCTGATCTATGATGCCGATCGGTTCTACGAGGCATGCAGCAGAGGCGACATGACATCGATGGTCGCCGTTGACGGGAACGGCAGCGTCGCCGCTCATGTGGCACTTACCTCCTCACCGTTGCTGCAGGGCTCCATGGAGCTCAGCATGGGCATCGTGTGCAGGGAGTATCGCAACCGTTCTCTCATGAGCCGCATCTCCGGGAGGATGTTCGATCATGCAAAGGAACTGGGTCTTACATCAGTGAGCTCCCAGCCCGTTACCCACCATCTGTATGCGCAGAAGATCTGCGCCGCCCAGGACTATCGTTGCTGCGGATTCGTATTCCATATCGAGAATGAAGGGCTCTTCGAGTCCTTCGACAGAGACCACAGGGGCAGCATAGCCTCCGATATGGATCTCGACAGGGAATTCGCCGTATCCCGCGGGATCATGCCGGAGGACACATCCGACATCTCGGCGAGGATGGACGACAGCCTGAGGTATGCTGACACATCCGTAAGGCGCGTGGGCAGGGACATAAAAGAGAGGCTAGCCTCGGAGTACGAAAGGTACGTCTCCGGCGGCTGCAGGGT
>JAAYKC010000060.1 GCA_012522645.1 Thermoplasmatales archaeon | reverse complement strand
TGGGTAAACCTTTAAATGGCATGAGGCAATCGGAGAGGCGCGTGGGCCCGTGGCTTAGCCAGGATATAGCGCTGGCCTTCTAAGCCAGACGCCTCGGGTTCGAAAGTTCCGGAATATGGAGCCGAAAGTCCCGACGGGCCCGCCATAGGGTGTGTCGGTAGCGCGCTATCAAAGAAAAGGAGAAATGTAAAGTTGAAGAGAAGCTCACGTGCCTGGAAGAAACGCGGTAACCAGCGTTGGAAATGGCGCAAGAAGAAGATGAGGAGAAGAAAGAGAGCACAGAAGATGCGCAAGAAGTGATCTGAAACTCCATTCAGTTTACAAGGGGGTATAGGCTAACCTGGTAGACTGGCGGGCTCCAGTTATAGAGCGTGATTAGAAATGGGTTTGCTGACAGTTGATGAGTAACTGGAGCGATGACTCATAATTTCACGGAGGGTAGCTCCCTCTGTGGTGGAAACCCGCTGACGGGAGTTCAAATCTCCCTGCCCCCACCTCTTGCGCAAACTTCTTCCCTCGAACCCTTTACCTGACGTGCGGGTCTTATCCCGGTGTGAGTTCTTTCAGACAATGAAGAGTGAGATATCACTGCATCATGCGGGAATCTCAGTTCTTGAAGCTGTGTATGGGAGCAGGAATCCTTCCGCCCCGGTTGACGAAGCCGCCGCAGCTGAACCTGTTGACCGGCATGATAGGGGATGCGCCCAAGAGACCTCCGAATTCGGCCCTGTCCCCGATATCCTTCCCTATGACCGGTATGATCCTGACCGCGGTGGTCTTCTGATTGATCATCCCTATGGCCATCTCATCGGCTATTATCCCGGCCAGGGTCTCCGGCGCCGTATTCCCGGGAACGGCTATCATATCGAGACCGACAGAGCATACACAGGTCATGGCTTCCAGTTTCTCAAGGGTAAGGGCTCCTGCGGTCACGGCCTCTGCCATGCTGCTGTCCTCGCTGACGGGTATGAATGCGCCGCTGAGGCCTCCCACATAGGATGAGGCCATTATGCCGCCCTTCTTCACCTGGTCGTTGAGTATGGCCAATGCCGCGGTGGTCCCCGGCGCCCCCACCATCTCCAGACCCATCTCCTGAAGTATCTCTGCGATGCTGTCTCCCACTGCCGGAGTGGGTGCCAGGGACAGATCAACTATCCCGAAGGGCACACCGAGCCTCCTGGAAGCCTCCTTGGCGACCAATTGGCCCACTCTTGTAACTTTGAATGATGTTTTCTTTATGGTTTCGCACAAGGTCTCGAAATCCCCGTCCCTGGCCCGGGACACTGCGGTCTTGACCACACCGGGCCCGCTGACGCCGACGTTTATAACGGCATCCGTTTCGGTCACACCGTGGAATGCTCCCGCCATGAACGGATTGTCGTCAGGGGGATTGCAGAATACAACGAGCTTCGTGCATCCGATGGAATCCCTGTCCGCGGTCCTCTGTGCCGTCTTCTTTATAATATCGCCCATCAGCCTGACCGCATCCATATTTATGCCGATCTTAGTGGTGGCGACACCCACGGACGCGCAGACCCTCTCGGTACTCCCCAGGGCCTCGGGAATGGAGTCGATCAGCATCCTGTCCGAGCGGGTCATCCCCTTCGCTACAAGCGCGGAGTATCCCCCTATGAAATTGATGCCTATCTTCTGCGCCGCTTTTTCCAAAGTGTGCGCTATCGTAACGAAATCCTCCGGTGACCTGCACGCGGAGGCGCCGACGATGCCGATAGGGGTGATCGAGACCCTTTTGTTGACTATCGGGATCCCGTACTCGAGGCTGATCTCCTCGGCTACCGGAATGAGGTTCCGGGCGGTGCTCACGATCTTATCATAGATCTTCATGTTGAGCGCATCCAGGTCCGGATCGCAGCAGTCCATGAGGCTTATGCCCATGGTGACCGTCCTCACATCCAGATTCTCCCGCTCGATCATATTGTTGGTCTCGAGGACCTCGTACGGATCTATCATGCCCATTCGGATCAGACTCTGTGCATCATATTGAATATCTCTTCATGCTGCGCTTTTATGGTGCAGCAGATCTTATCGCCGATCTTGTCCAGTTCTTCCGTCATCTGAGAGAAGCTCTTGTCCGTCTTCGAAGTGTCGACTATCATCATCATGTTGATGAAATCCTGTACGGTCGTCTGGGCGATGTCCAGGATATTGATGTTGTTCTCTGCGAAGTAGGTGCACACCTTGGCTATTATGCCCACCATGTCCTTGCCCACGAGCGTGACTATAGTTCTGTTCATTGTGATCCCTTTTTACCGGCCTCATTCCTGAATATGGCGAACTCTATCGAGTCAGAGAGTGCGATGAGAGAGGCCTCTATAACGTTGTCGGACACGCCTATGGTGGTCCAGTTGTCCTTTCCGTCAGAGGACGTTATCAGAACCCTTACCGGAGCGGCGGTGGCCGCCTTCTCATCAAGGACCCTCACCTTATAATCAACCAGCTTTATGCCGCTCAGGAACGGATAGAATTTGGTCAGTGCCTTCCTCAGTGCGCTGTCAAGGGCGTCCACGGGACCGTTCCCGTCGGATGCCGTGTGCTCTATGTTTCCGAAACGGTCGACCACCTTGATGCTGGCCTCAGAGGTGAGCTTCTTGTCCCCCACCTCATCTATGAACAGTCTGAATCCCGCCAGGTCGAATGGGTCATCAAAGTCCCCGGAGCTCTTGCGGACCATCAGCTCGAAGCTGGCATCGGCTCCGTCGAACTGGTAGCCCTGGGACTCCATGTCCTTCACCGTGCTGAGTATGGAATCTATGTTCTTGTCCGTGGCGGGTATGCCGAGGATCTTCATCTTCTCCTCTATGCTCGCCCTTCCGGACACCTCGGATACGAGGACCCTGCGTATGTTGCCCACGGTCTCCGGGGCTATATGCTCATAGGTCCTGGGGTTCTTGCGCAGGGCGCTCACGTGCATGCCGCCCTTGTGGGCGAATGCCTTGTCGCCCACGTAAGGCAGATGGGGTATGTTCCTGGTGTTCGCCACCTCGGAGATCTTCTTGCTGAGGTGCGTCAGCCCGTCAAGGCCGACTCCGGTCTCGTATCCCATCTTGAGCATGAGGCTGGGTATTATGGAGCAGAGATTCGCATTGCCGCATCTCTCCCCCAGGCCGTTGACGGTCCCCTGGACCATGTTCGCCCCGCTCTTTACGGCGGCCAGGCTGCATGCCACGGCCAGATCCGAATCGTTATGGCAATGTATGCCGACAGCGGCGTCGATGCTCCCGACGACCTCGGCAGTGATCTCCGAGACCGCTTCCACCAATGTTCCTCCGTTGGTGTCACAGAGCACGACCCATGCGGCTCCCGCGTCAGAAGCAGTCTTGGCGACCTCCATGGTGTACTCGGGATTATCCGCGTAACCGTCGAAGAAGTGCTCTGCATCGAATATGACCTCTTTGCCCCTCGATATGAGGAACCTTATGCTGTCATCTATCATCCTGAGATTCTCCTCAAGAGTGGTGTTCAGGGCATCTGTCACATGGAAGTCCCAGGCCTTTCCGAATATGCATACGGTATCGGCGGAGCTCTCTGCCAGGACATTCAGCTGAGGGTCATCCTCCGCTCTGATCCCGGGTCGGCGGGTGCTGCCGAAAGCGACCACCTTCGCACCGGTCGTACTCTCCCTGAGTGATTCGAAGAGCTCGGCGTCCTTTGGGTTGGAGGCGGGCATGCCGCATTCGACGAAATCCGCACCGAATTCATCCAGGGAGTCCAGTATCTCCTGCTTATCCTTCAGAGAGAAAGATATGCCCTCAGTCTGGGCACCGTCTCTGAGCGTCGTGTCATAAATGTATACTCTGGGCATTTCCTACGCATTCCGTCTGTCCATTATCCAAATGAGGTCACTGAGTATGGCCGATCCCGTCTCGCTCTTGCCGGCTCCGCGGCCGGACACGGTTATCGGTCCTGCCATGTCCGTTATGACCTGGGCTTTATTAAGGGAGCCCGACACACTCAGGGGATGATTCTTCGGTATGAGCCTGGGGGCGACCTCCAGCTTATCATTTGAGATCTCGCCGATGTGCCTTATGACCATCCCCTTCTCCGCAGCCATTCTGACCGCCTCTCCGGTAACCGTGTCTATGCCGGTGACGGAAACATCTGAGAAGGTCACATTCCTGTTGAATACGGAATTAGCCAGTATGGAGACCTTTGATGCCGCATCTATGCCTTTTATGTCGTAGGTGGGATCGCTCTCGGCATAGCCCAGCTGCTGCGCTTCCCTGAGGGCCTGCTCGAAGGGTATGCCGCTGTCCATCCTGCTGAGTATCAGATTGCAGGTGCCGTTGAATATCCCCTGTATGGAGATTATCCTCTGTCCGACCAGTGCTTCGTTGCACAGGTTGATTATGGGCATGCCGCCTCCGACGGAACCTTCGAAACGAAGGTGGCAGCCGTTCTTCTCGGCCAGGGCGCTGAGCTCGGAATATGCAAGTGCCAGCGGTCCTTTGTTCACGGTTATGACGTCCTTCCCTTTCCTGAGGGCGTGCCTTATGTTCTCCAGCCCCTCCCCTCCGTCGGTTATGTTCGTGGGCCCCGCCTCTATAAGCAGGTCGAAGTCCACCATATCCATTATCTCCCTGCAGGACAGACTGTTCCTGTCCTTGTGCAGCCTTCCCGTGGTCTTCTTGCTGCCTATGGTGCAGAATCCGCAGATCTTGTACTCATCATCATTATACTCGTAGCTTTTGGAATCGACCACTCCGACCACGGTCACAGGGTCGTCCTTGTACCTGTTCTTCAGAAAGGTCTCTCTGATCAGCAGGGTTTCGAAGAACCCGAGGCCTATGTTCCCGAATCCGGATATGAAGATCCTCATGCAGTCAGTCCCCTTATGCAGGTGAGCTTCTTCTTTGCGCAGGATTCTATCATGAACGCGTCCAATTTCTTCGCATCCTCCTTCGTTTCCAGCTTCGCGGATATCCTCACAGTCCTGCCTTCGCCGTCCGTATAAGAGGAAGTATTCACCTCGTAAGAGGAGAAGGCGATCGACTCGGCAGCCTCCTTCATGAGCTTCTCGGTGAAATTGCTGTTCGCATCGCCGATCAGTATGTAATCCATGGGCACAGCGCCTGTAACGGAGCCCATCTGGGCTATGACGACATCCCTGCTCTTCCACATGGTCTTGAGCGCTTCCAGCTTCTCGGCTTCCACATTGAATGTCAGGTTCACGCTTATCATTCCGTCTATGACCTGCTCACGATTGTGGACAACACCCACTATGTTGCCGTCCACTGCAGATATGGGCTCCAATGATCTGACAAGGCTTCCGGGGATGTCCTTTACATAAATGTCTGCGTTTACTAGCATTTGCCTGCCTCTCGCCACTTTATTAGGTGCGCGCTTATATAAGGTATTCCTGCGGGCCGCCTATTCTGTGTAGAACGTATTCACCATGGATTCTCCCAGGGGAGTGATCCTGTATGTTCTGCCATCCTTCTCCACCCAGCCTTCATCCTCCCATTGCTTGAGATAATGCCTGCCGAAGTACATCTTCTCCTTATGCCGGTCATCCGTCTTGCCTCTCCCGGCCTCAGGGACGAAGTTCCAGAGGCCCTGCTTCTTCAATTCATTGATGCATACGGTCCTCGGCGGCATGCTCTTCTTCGATATCTCAAGAACGCCTCTCAGGCACCTGACGAGATCTTCGTCAGGTATGTCCACTTTATACGTCCCGATGGGTCTGAGATCGAAGGTCTCCGCCGTGAGTCCCAAAGGCCTCCCGTCCCTGTAGTAGAGGCTCCTTATGTCCTTTTCAGAGGTGGTATATGCCTTTGTGCCGACGGTGAACGGTACGGTGCCGGGCACCATCATTGCCGCTATGGCGGATGCGGCGGAATATTCCGGAGTCCCGGAGGATACATTGACCCAGACATCCGATTCCCTTCCGCGTTCTGACAGAAGTATGTTCAGGACGGTTTTCATCATCTCCTGGTAGTCATAGACCTTCGCCTTATGCTCGACTATTTCTGTATCGGGGGATGAGGAACGTACAAGCCTGCACACCTCGTCGTAGAATTCCTGATATACCATGAATGAAGGATTATTCGGGTCCTTGACGAAATGTATCAGATGCAGCCTGTCCGGACGCTCTTTCAGGATAGGGTCCACGACCATAACGGTCTCAAAGGTCACACATGCAACCATGACCTTGTCATGTTTCTCTGCCGACATCGGGTCCGGACTCCCCTTGAGGGTATATGATTATGCCGAAAAATCGGTCGATAACCGCGTTTGTAGCGCTAAATCGAAACAGGAAGGCGCCGAGAGGGAGATTCGAACTCCCGAGGAGAAGTCTCCACGAGCTTTCCAGGCTCGCGCCTTACCGGGCTGGGCTATCTCGGCTCTCTGTCGACAAACTGGTACTTGCATTAAAATGTTTTGTGAAAAGA
>JAAYKC010000059.1 GCA_012522645.1 Thermoplasmatales archaeon | reverse complement strand
GGAGGCATAATAGCCGTAATGTACAACGATGCTCTGCAGGCGGCGATAATGTTCGTAGGGATGGCCGCGATCCTCATCTTCACATACCTCACACTGGGCGGCGTGACGGAGGCCCACACGGCCCTGCCCGATCTCTGGGAGCTCGTGCGCAACGGGGGAGGCATCAGTGCTGACGCCCTGGCACCGCTGGAGGGTGCGGGCATGAGGGGGTCGACGGCATTCTCCGCCTTCGGTTCGGAGGTATGGCTGACGGTCGTCACGACATTCATGCTGGGAGTCGGCATCGGAGCCATATCCCAGCCTCAGCTGGCTGTCAGGTTCATGTCCGCCAAGGATGACAGATCCCTCAACAAGTCCCTGATAATAGGCAGCATATTCATGCTCATGATCGTCGGGACCGCTTACACCATTGGGCCGTTGAGCAACGTGTTCTTCTACGACAGGTTCGGGGAGATAGCCATCGTGTATGAGAGCAATCCCGATATGATCATACCGACCTTCGTACGTGAGCTGTTCAGCGGGGTCGCTGTCGGGGATGTGTTCGTTTCCCTATTCGTCATGGCGGTCCTGGCAGCGTCCATCTCCACCATGGCGGCGCTCCTGCATACGATGGGGGCGGCCGGCGGATACGATATCTGGTCCCAGGTCGAGGAGAGGAAGGGCAACAAGAATCCCGGTATGTCCATGAGGCCCAACAGGATAATGACCCTGGTCATGACCCTGGTGGTGCTGCTTGTGGCGTATATGATGCCCGGCAACATAATCGCCAAGGCCACGGCGGTGTTCATGGGGCTGACCGCGGCCACGCTGCTGCCGTCCTATGCGTACTCCCTGTACTCGAAGAGGCCGAACCTCAACGGGGCGAAGGCCAGCATAATCGTGGGCTCGGTATCATGGGCCGTATGGGGGCTGTTCGTGAACAACGGCATATCATCCGTCCTGGGGCTCTCCAGGGCCCTGTTCGGAACGGACAGTCTGCTGGGGGGGATGTGGGCCTTCGTGGACCCGCTGATAATATCCCTGCCCCTGTCGGTGATCGCACTGATAGCCGGGTGCATCCTTTGGCCCAGGTCCGGGGACGATGTCACCGAAGCGGAGGCCGCAGCCGAGGCGTGATCAATCCCAGCTTCTGTTATCGGTCACATGGCTGGACTTCCCTTCGAACCTCTGGAGGGTGCCGGGAAGGACCAGCTTGATGTCCGCTTTGATGTTCAGGACCTCTTTCAGCCGTGAGGACAGTTCCGATCTGTACTTGCTCAGGGTGATCATGTCATCGGTCAGATGCTCCTCGTTGAGCTCCGTCTCTATGACCATGCTGTCCATGTAGTTGACGTTGTTCAGTGTGATGTGGTAGAATGCGCTCAGGAAGGGCATCTCACCTATCACTGCCTCGATCTGGGACGGGAATACGTTTATCCCGCGGACCACGAGCATGTCGTCGGTCCTGCCGGACAGCCGGTCAAGACGGGGGTGCGTCCGCCCGCAGGCGCATTTATCCCAATTGAGCCGGGATATGTCCCCTATGCGGTACCTTATCAGAGGGAAGGCCTCCTTCTTGAGCATGGTCACCACCATCTCCCCCCTTTCGCCGTCCTTGCACGGTTCGCCGTTCTGGTCCAATATCTCTATAAGGCAAAGATCGGCCCAGACGTGCAGCCCCTGCTGTTCGCTGCATTCGAGGAACATGGGGCCCGACATCTCGCTGGCCCCGTAGCAGTTGTGGATCCTTATCCCTGTTCTGTCCTGGAGCTTCTTCCTCATGCTCTCGGACCACGGCTCGCCTCCGGCGATGGCCATCCTGACCTTCGTGTCCCTGCGTATGTCCACGCCTTTCTGGTCGCAGATGTCCGCTATGTGGAATATGTATGAGGGCGTGCCTGCCAGCGTCGTCACGGGAAGATCGAGCATCAGCTCGATCTGCCTGTTGGTGTTACCGGTGCTCGTGGGGAGGACCGTTGCGCCGATCTTCTCCCCTGCGGCGTGAACGCCCAGGCCTCCCGTGAACAGCCCGTATCCGTGGCTGTTCTCCAGCATGTCGTTCTTCCCCATGCCGAATGAGGTCATTCCCCTGGCAAGGGATTCCGCCCAGTTATCCAGGTCGTTCCTGGTGTATCCCACGACGGTGGGCTTGCCCGTGGTGCCTGATGAGACATGCACTCTGACCAGGTCCTGATACGGGAGCATGAAGAGCTTGTCCGGGTAATTGTCCCTAAGGTCCGTTTTGTACATGAAGGGCAGTTTTCGCAGATCGTCGAGGGTCTTGATATCCTCCGGCCTGACGTTGGCATCGTCCATCCTCTTGCGGTAGAAGGCGGAGTGACTGTATACGTTAATGATCTGATTCTTCAGAAGCTTGAGCTGAAGCTTCTTCAGCTCATCTGCCGGCATGGTCTCGATCTCCTCATTCCAGAACGTCATCTCTCATCGCTCCAAACGTGTGCTATTTGATAGCATGGTGCTTGGCCGTTATGATAAACAGGATAGATAAGGTTACTGTTCTCCCGGCGCCCGGGCACCGTATGTCGGGGGCAGGCGGCCGCAGGAATCTCATTCCAGCGTTATCGAGCCCATCACCCTGAGCTTCCCGCCTTCGAGATACATCATGAGCGCCCTGTCCCCGGGCTTGTGTATGATCTGAGTGTCCAGCTCTATCCTGAGATCGGGTGATTTCGCTTCGCCCGAGGAGGACTCCACCCTTCCCGGAACCATCTGCATCCAGTGCCCTACATGGAACACCATCCCCTCCTTCACCGGGGAGGGCCAGAACTTCACCATTTCTGCCTTCCCGGAGACGGTCTTCGACATCTTGACGGAAGCATCCGTGGTCAGAACGTATCCCCGGTCCAGCTCATCGGAGTCGATCCCCCTCAGAGCGAGGCCGACATGGTCGCCCTCATAGCCGAAATCGGAATCCAGGTCGTGCTTCTGTATGGATTTGAGGACGACCTCCTTGTTCAGCGGCAGTACGCGCATCTTGTCATGCTTCTTGAAGTATCCGTCTATGACGGAGCCGAGAACGACGGTGCCGACGCCCTTCACATTGAAATGACTGTCCACGGGACAGGAGCCGCAGGTCCCCTCACCCGGCACCTTCGTACGGGTGCCCGCGAAGGAGACCAGCATCTCCCGGGTCTTGACGGCGTCATCCTCTATGTACTCGTAGCCTGTGAGACAGGTATCGGCCAGGAGAGGGGCCAGCTGCTCTTTCTGGATGAAGTTCCTGAGAACTATCCACCCTTTATCCAGGCCCATGGCGTTCACCATGACGATGGTCTCCCCCAGACGGGAGTCTATGGCATCCACTACGAGTATCGCGTACTCGGACATGCTGACTGAATAGAACAGGGATGAGAGCTTATCCGGATATTTCGAAGGCTCTATCAGGGTGACCGAGTCGTCCCCCTTCTTTATCTCATAGAATGTGACATCTGTCACAGTGCCCTTCTTGCCCACCGACGGAGCGAAATCCTTCCCGCCCACCACTGCTACGTTTATGTTGCCCATGGGTACCGTCTCAGATATCTTTCTGGGAGAGGCATACCATCCCCGCCCTCTTCACGGCCGCCGCCGCCGCCTCCGGGTCATCCACCCTGAGGAATATCGACGGGCCGTTGCGCCCGGTGTATGCGTAAGCATACTCTATGTTGATCTTCGCGTCGCCCATGATGTTCGCTATCCTGAACAGCCCGCCCGGCTGATCCTCCACGGAGACGGCTATGACATCGGTCTGCTTGACGACGATGTTCCTCTCCCTGAGCACCCTGCATGCGCCTTCCGGATCGTCCGCTATGGCCCTGAGCACCCCGAATCCCGAGGACTCCGCTATGTTGAATGCCTTCAGGTTTATCCCGCACTCCTTGAGGACCAGGGCGATGGAGGCCAGGCTCCCCGGCTCGTTGTTCACGAATATCGACAGCTGTTTGATGATGTTCTTCTTTAGCATTAGTACTTCCTCCTGTCAGTCACCCTGCGTGCCTTCCCTTCGAATCTTGGAAGGGAACCGCTCTCCTTGAGCTCGACCTTGACAGAGACGTTGAGGTACTTTTTCATGTCGTTCTCTATGCGTCTCTTTATCGCGACGACATCCTCCATCTTGTCGCTGAAGGCCTCCGGGTTTATCTCCGCCTGGAGGGTCATCACGTCAAGGGAGTTGACCCTGTCAACGATTATCTGATAATGCCCGTTCACGGACGGGTTCATAAGGAGGACATGCTCGATCTGGGAAGGGAACACGTTGATCCCGCGGATTATGAGCATGTCGTCGGTCCTTCCCGATATGCGCTCTATGCGGGGGGATGTCCTGCCGCATGCGCATTTCTCGTCAAGTATGGCGGTGACGTCCTTGATCATGTATCTGACCAGAGGGAATGTCTCTTTGTTGAGCATCGTTATGACCAGCTCTCCCCTCTGCCCCGGCCCCAATACCTCATGGGTCTCAGGGTCCACCACTTCGATGTAGGCTATATCGCCCCATATGTGCAGGCCGTTGCGTTCTGCGCATTCGGTGAACATGGGTCCGGCCAGCTCTGATGTTCCGTATATGTCGTAAGCATCGATCCCGAGACCATTCTCTATCTGAGCTCTCATCCCCTCGGTCCACGGCTCCGCTCCCAGCAGGGCCTTCCTCAGACAGGTGTCCCTGCGGAAGTCGACCCCCATGCGCTCGGCGACGTCGCCCATGTGGATGAGGTAGGACGGGGTGCATGCTATGACCGTGACCCCCAGGTCTATCATCAGCTCGATCTGGCGCTCCGTGTTGCCGGTGCTCGACGGCAGGACGCTGGCCCCTATGCGCTCCGCCCCGTAGTGCAGGCCGAGCCCTCCCGTGAACAGGCCGTACCCGTAGGAGACCTGCACAGTGTCGTCGCTGGTTATCCCCACGGACGTCATGGCCCTGGCGAGGGATTCGGTCCAATAGTCAAGATCGTGCCTGTTATAGCCCACCAATGTGGGCTTCCCGGTGGTCCCGGATGAGACATGATACCTGACCACATCCTTCGTGGGGATGCTGAACATCTTCGTGGGATAGTTGTCCCTCAGGTCGCTCTTGGTCATGAAGGGCAGTTTGGAGATGTCCTCCAGGCAGGTGATGTCGTCAGGGCGCACCCCTGCGGCCTTCATCTTGTTGCGATAGAAATCATTGAATTCGTAGAGCCTCATGATGAGCGTCTTCAGGCTTCTGTACTGAGCCTTCTTCAGGTCCTCTATGGGCTTGCATTCCGCGTCAGGGTTCCAGAACATGTCCGTATCGGCTCCCAGTTAGCACTTCCCCGTATTTATTTTGAACAGATATTCGGCAGATAGAAGAATGAACCCCGCCATAAGAGGAGGCATGAGCCTGCTGTCGGAGACGATGATGCTCCTTGATGCCACCAAGGTGTACGCCGAATCGGTCACGGACCGGACGGACGGGGAAAGGGATCCTCTTCCCATGAGCTTCTGGAATATACACAACAGGGTGCAGATGACAGTGGAGGTGCTTACCTATTATTCGGGATTCAGGACAACCTCTGAAACGGAGGGGGAGCTGACCGAGAGGAAGGTGATAGCGGTGAAGGATCTCTTCGTGGATGTGGTCTCAGCGATAGAGAAGGCCTCTAAGGATGCCGTCCGGCTCCGTCCCGATACATGTGTCTCCGCAGAGGTGGGGAAGGATGCCCGCCGCATCAACCTCAGATCCGTCATAGACGCTTCGGCGGCGCACGGCCTTCTGTCCGAAGGTGATGTGAAGGAATGGAACGACATCCTGCTGATACGCAATCTGGCGGTTCATAACAATGCCATGGCGGACCGGTCCGCGGTGTGCAGGGTCGGGGGCATATCGATATCCCTCAGACCCGGGAGGATGATGAAAGGCCCCCCGGAAACGTACGTTGTGCTGACGTCCCGGGCGGTGACGCTGTTCCACACGTGGTTCGCGGCCCTCGTCACTCTTTGACGATTCCCTTCTTTGCCATCCCCACGGCTATCTTGAGCATCGTGTGCATGCACGGCTCCGCATAGAAGTCTGTTCTCTGCTGCAGCGCCGCATACATCTCATCAGGGTTCTTGTCCTTCAGGTCTTCCACGCTCCTGATGCCCAGAAGGTACATCCCGATGCAACATTTCTCGCTTACCGAAGGCAGTTTCATAAGCTCTGCGACAACGTCTTCCTGCTCGCCCATAACGACGTTACTTCTGTATTGTGATTAATAGCCTTGGGTGCAATACAGGAGCATGGTTCATAACGGATCACGGGATACGGAGGATCAGAGGGAAGCCTGGAACAGATTCTATTCGGATCACCGCCGTCCGTGGCGCGGCATCCCCGTGTACGATTTCCCCTTTCCGGAAGGGTCCAGGGTCCTGGAGGCGGGCTGCGGCGGAGGGAAGACCGCCAAAGCGCTCATCGACAGCGGCTATTCCGTGGTCGGCATCGATTTCTCAGAGGAGGCGGTCTCCGGGTGCGCATCAGAATTGGGCATCAAGACCCTGTGCGCCGATATCTGCGATCTGCCCTTCCCGGACGGGGAGTTCGACGGGATATCATTGGTCCATGTTACAGAGCATCTCCGTCCCGGGGACCGTATATCTGCAGCATCCGAGATGATCCGGGTACTCAGGCCCGGGGGGAAGGTCTTCCTGAGGACGTTCTCCGAAGGGGATCAGAGAGCCGCCAAAGGGGCCAGGGTCTCGGAGGACACAGTGATCCGGGGGAACGGCATAGCGTACACCTATGCGGATCCGGACGGGATGAGGGACATGTTCGCATGCTTCCGTGAGGAGCGCCTCGAGGTCGAGATCAAAAGGACCAGGTACGGTGCGGAGAGGCACAGGATAGAAGCTGTCTTCATCAAACCGTAGGTGTTTTATCGCAGCATGGTCAATACTGCGCTCATGAGATGCCCCAACTGCGGACATGACAACCCTGAAGGGACCCTTTTCTGCGAGGAGTGCGACTGGAGGACAGATCAGGCCGTGCGCATGAAGCTCGGGATCAATTCCGTCTACATGGCCTACATAGCCCTGGCATTGGGGGCCGTAGCGGCGATATTGTCCTACACAGGATACGGCATAGTCGGCATGATCCTCGGGGCAGCGGGCCTGTTCCTGGGAACGTACTGCCTCAAGGCCCTGCGTCTGTCCGGGGTGAAGGGCGGCGTGAAGACGACGCTGCTGGCCATGGCGACCGCGGCGATGCTTCTCTCGGTCTTCGGGCTGATGTACGGTCTTACCGCTCTATGATCGGCGGGAGTTCCTGTCCATGTGCTCCATGAAGGCCTCGGAGTACAGGGACGGCTTTATTATGTGGCCCACGCCGGGTATGCGCAGTCTGCGGCATCCCTCTATCTGATCCGCCAGTTCGTCACCCAGCTTCGGCTCCACCATTATGTCGTCCAGACCGTGGATCGAGAGGGTGGGGGACCTTATCATTCCGGCCCGGGATCTCGTATCGAATCCGTCCAGTGCGCTCAGCTGATGCAGGAGCCCGTTGACGTTCACGTTCTTGGGCACGGATATCCCGCTGCCCTTGGACTCCTTATTCTCGAAGTATCCCGTGGTGAAGCAGAATGCGTTGATCATCATTCCGATGTAATCGGTATCGGCGCCCTCTGATGCCGCTCTCACTATGCCGTTCATGAAATAGCTGGACCTCGCCGGCCTCTTCATGTAAGCCGATGCGAGGGTGAGGCTCTGGGTGCGGTCGGGGTTCTGTACGGCGAATTCCTGGGCGATGTGACCTCCCATGGACCATCCGAAGATATGGGCTCTGTACACAGAGAGATGATCAAGGAGCGCTGCGACATCGTCGACCAGGTCCTGTCCCCTGAACGGGCCGCTGTACTCCGTGGCACCTGCCCCCCTGTTATCGAGGACGATCACCCTGTGCTTCCTTGCGAGGACCGGGATGAGGGCATGATAGAAGTTCATGTCTCCGCCGAACCCTCCGATGAGCACGACGGCCTCGCCCTCCCCCTGGGCGCTGTAACTGAGTTTCACACCGTTGACATTTGCCGTTGGCATTTTATCGCCGAGACCCAAATGATGCCGTTATAATAACCTTGCCGATTTCGGCCCCGGGAGCCGCGGCACCGGCCCTGTATACAGGCGGGCATAGGCTAATCTTTTATCTTTAGAGTATATTTCGAGTCCTCAACGGAGACGGTAAATGGACAACACAGGCAAGCTTGGTTCGAGGGTGAAGAAATACAGAGAGAGCCTGGAGCTGACCCGGGAGCAGCTGGCTGCCAATACGGGCCTCAGCATCAAATTCATAGAGGATGTGGAGGACGGCAGGATATATCCGCCGCTGGGTGCCATAATCAAACTGTCCCGGGCCCTGGGTCAGAGGGTGGGCACGTTCATGGACGACCAGTACATCAGGGACCCGGTCATAGTGAGGCACGATGCAAGGGTCGAGGAGACATCGTCCCACAGGGGCGCCGAGGGGCACTACCGCTACTTCCCGCTGGGGAAGGGCAAGACGGACAGGCATATGGAGCCCCTGTTCATCAGGATAGGAGAGGATGAGGTGAAGGAGATGTCCTCTCATGAGGGCGAGGAATTCATAGTCGTCGTCTCCGGGAAAGTGCTCGTCAGGTACGGCAGGGAGGACCACATACTCTCCGAAGGCGATACCGCGTACTACAATTCGGTGGTCCCCCACTTCATAGGGGCCGTGGACGGTCCGGCAGAGATACTCGCCGTGCTCTACGCACCTGACTGAGGCGGTAACATGGTCTGCATTCCCCGTAAGGAGATAACGACGGATGAGACGCTGGGCGACCTCCTCGACAAGTGCATAGCCCTCTACCCGGACAATGATGCCCTGGTCTATGCGGACAGGGATTTCCGCCTGTCATGGAAGGAGTTCGGAGAAGAGGTCGACAGAGTGGCCAAAGGCCTGATGGCGATGGGGGTGAGGAAGGGGGAGAAGATCGCCGTATGGGCGACCAATGTCCCGGACTGGATAATACTGATGTTCGCCTCCGCCCGCATCGGCGCCATATTCCTGACGATAAACACCAACTACCAGTCAGAGGAGCTGGATTACATACTCGGGCAGTCGGACATGGAGAACCTGTTCCTGATAGACGGGGTCAAGCACTCCGATTACGTCAGCATAGTCTACGATCTCATCCCGGAGCTGAAGGTACAGCCCAGGGACTCGTTCCGCAGCGAGAAGTACCCCCACCTGAAGAGGGTCATCTTCCTGGGCCCTGAGAAGCGCCGCGGCATGTACTCCATGTCGGAGGTGAAATCCATGTCGGCGCAGACCTCCGATGAGGAATATGAGGAGAGGAAGGGATCCACAGGCGTCCATGATGTGGTGATGATGCAGTACACCTCAGGGACCACGGGCTTCCCGAAGGGCGTGATGCTCACCCATTTCAACATAGCCAATGACGGCTACTGGATCGGTGCGAACATGAACTACGGGCCGGAGGACAGGGTCTGCATCCCCGTTCCGCTGTTCCACTGCTTCGGCTGCGTGCTGGGGGTCATGGCATGCATCAACCACGCATCGGCGATGGTGATGTGCGAGAGCTTCGACCCGGTCATGGTGATGACATCGGTGGAGGCGGAGAGGTGCACGTCGCTCTACGGCGTTCCCACGATGTTCATCATGATCATGAACCACAGGCTCTTCCCCAAGTTCGATTTCTCCAGCCTCAGGACCGGTATAATGGCCGGGTCCCCCTGCCCCATCAGGACGATGGAGGAGGCGGTGGAGAAGCTCAATATGGATGAGGTGACGATCGTCTACGGTCTCACCGAGTCATCCCCGGGGATGACGCAGACAAGATATGACGAACCGTCCCTGGAGAGGAAATGCAGCACGGTGGGCAAGACCCTCCAGGGGATAGAGACCGCGATAATCGATCCGAACACAGGGGAGATGTGCAACATCAACGAAGTGGGCGAGTTCTGCTGCCGCGGGTACAACGTGATGAAAGGATACTACAAGATGCCGGAGGAGACCGCGAAGGCCATAGACAAGGACGGATGGCTCCACTCCGGGGACCTGGGCCTGAAGGACGAGGAAGGTTACTTCAAGGTCACCGGCAGGATCAAGGACATGATCATCCGCGGAGGGGAGAACATATCCCCCAAGGAAGTGGAGGATTATATCTATCATATGCCGGGCGTGAGGGACGTGCAGGTGGTCGGGGTGCCCAGTGAGAAGTACGGGGAACAGCCCGGCGCTTTCATTATAAGGAAAGAAGGTATCGACATGACCGAGCAGGACGTCACGGATTTCTGCAAAGGCAAGATAGCATGGTACAAGACCCCCAAGTACATTGCGTTCGTGGACGAGTACCCTATGACCGCAAGCGGGAAGATAATGAAGTTCAAGCTGAGAGAGATGGCCCATGAGATGTGGCCGGACGCATGAGGTGAAGAGACATGAAAGTAGTAGCATTCAACTGCAGCCCCAATAAAGACGGGAACACAGCACACATGATAAGGACCGTTCTGAACGTACTGGAGACGGAAGGCATCGAGACTGAGTTCATCCAGGTCGGAGGAAGGCTCCTCCTCGGATGCACCGCCTGCGGCACCTGCAAGAGGGACAAGAATCTCAGATGCTCCCTGCCGGATGACGGGATGAACGAACTGGCCGAGAAGATGACCACGGCCGACGGCATAATAATCGGATCCCCCACATTCTACTCGGACCTGACCACTGAGGCCAAGGCCCTCATCGACAGGGTGGGGTACATGAACGGCGGTGCCGGGAACCGTCTCTGGAGGAAGGTCGGCGCATCGGTGTCGTCATCCAGGAGAGCGGGGGCGACCCACACGCTGGACAGCATCAACCATTTCTTCATGATAAACGAGATGGTGGTGGTGAGCTCCTCCTATTGGAACATGAGCCTGGCACGCATCCCCGGGGATTATGAGAAGGATGAAGAGGGCGTGCGCACCATGCAGAACCTGGGCCTGAACATGGCCTGGGCCCTGAAGAAGCTGGGGAACTGAGGATGACCGTGCCTGAGAAGAAGATCCTGCTCATTGTGATGGACGGGGTCGGGGACAGGGCATGCCCGGAACTGGACGGCAGGACTCCGTTGCAGGCTGTTGACACGCCTAATATGGATTGGTTCGTGTCCAACGGCAATTCGGGCATCATGGACGTCATCTCCCCGGGCGTGAGGCCCGGGAGTGATACCGCCCACCTCTCCCTCCTCGGGTACGATGCTAAAGCCGTTTACACAGGACGCGGCCCCTTCGAGGCCGCCGGGATAGGTCTCATCGGCAAGAGGGGTGACGTTGCATTCAGATGCAATTTCGCCACCGTTGACGGGGACCTCAATACGCTGGACCGTCGGGCCGGGCGCATAAAGGCCCCGGACACAACGGATCTGGTGAAGTCCCTGTCGGGAATAGTGATCAAAGGCGTGGAAGTGACAGTCAGGGAAGGGACGGAGCACAGGGCCGCACTGCTGCTCAGAGGCCCGGGCCTGGACTCCCGCGTCACGGATGCGGACCCTCACAATAACGGGAAGGTCCTCGAATCCAGGCCTCTGGTGCCGGAAGCGGCTTTGACGGCCGAAGTGGTGAACGAGTTCGTCAGGATGTCCTATGATAAGCTGAAGGACCATCCTGTCAATAAGAGGAGGAGGGAGGCGGGGCTGCCTGAGGCGAACATACTGCTGCCCAGGGGCGCAGGGTCCTTCCCGAACATAGATCCGTTCCCTGAGATCAACAGGATGTCCGCGGCATGTGTTGCCGGGGTCGGCATGATAAAGGGCATATGCGGCGTGTGCGGCCTGGATGTCATAGACCTGCCTCCGGCATGCACCGGAGGGTTCGGTACGGACGTGGTGCTGAAGATGCAGACGGCCCTCAGGACGCTGAAGGACCATGATTTCGTTCTTATGAACTTCAAATCCCCGGATGTCTGCGGTCACGATATGGCATCCGCGAAGAAGATGTCAGCCGTTCGCAATATGGATGCCGCGATGAAGTATCTGAGGGAGAACATGCCCCGGGACCTTGTCGTCGTCTTGACAGCGGATCACAGCACAGCGTCCTCCACGGGGGATCACACGGCGGACCCGGTGCCTCTGACGATCTACACTGACGGCATGATAATGGATGATGCGACCGAATACAGTGAGTACGGTTGCGCCAAAGGCCGTCTCGGGCGCATCAGAGGTCATGATCTGCTGCCGATATGCATGGACCTGGCCAACAGGGCAGAGAAGTTCGGCGCCTAGTATATGCAGACGACGACCCTGAGAGGTCCTCCCGCCGTCTGATACTCCGTTTCATAGCAGGACGATATCCTGCCGCCGCTCTCCCCGACGGTCATCAGCCTGCCGTTGAACTCCATCTCCGTGAAGAAGGAGTGATGCTTCGGGATCAGGTCCCTCATCACCCTCTCCGTGTACAGCATCGCTTTTTCCACATTGCCTGTGTTTATGCAGGCGGCCAGGAGATCGCATACGGGCACGGTGTGCGCATCCTCTGTCGGATAGAGGTCCGAGGCCCTGAGCTCAGCAGCGAAGAAGCTCTCCGTCACATCCTTGGACGTCACGGAATCCGGCTCTTCGAAGGAAGAGTATGCGAACAGCCCTGCGGAGACCAGCACCATGACCGAGAGGAACACCATTGCATCTATGGAGGACAGCATCCCCTCCCTGCTGCGGATCAGAGCCATACGGCCACCTCATAGATCACGGGAACCCTCCTGCCCATATCGTCCAGGAGGAGCATGCTCCCGGTCGCGCACAGAACATCCCCTTCCGTCGGGGCCCCGGCGGTCCGCTCATACACCTCGGTCTCCCCGGCGACATGCGCTCTGAGCCTTATGCAGGAGAAGCCTGCGAAGTCCTTCTGCACCTCCATCTCGGCGGATACGTCACCTACCACAATGCCGTCCGATACGGAGAGCCCTTCGATATAATCCGTACGTATGTCCGGCATCCTCTGCTCACGGAGGTCCGCATTGGCAAGGACCCCCAGGAACATCGACAGCGCCACGGTCACGACCATCATCGCCGCGACGGCTTCCATGAAGCCGCCCTCGGCATTCCTTCTCATCCTCATGTTATTGAAGACGCTGCGGTGACGGTATTAAGGAAAGGAGCTACAGTTAGAGGTTACACCCCGCGAAGATAGTGTCCTGTGTTGAAGGTTCCGCCGCAGAGGCGTTTTATCTCCTCGATGTTCCCGGCATCCCTCCTTCCGAATGCGGATGCCACTGCGGATGCCAATCTGACAGGCCTCTTCCTGAGGTCGATGCCGAGGGAATCCACGCCGTACCGCTCCAGTTCGGGTACGCGGTCCAGCAGCATGGTGTCCGAGGAGTTCAGGATCCTGGCGCCCGCTCCGTCCCTGTATACGGGGAAATCATATCCCTTCTCATCCCTGAGGGTGCACTGCTCCAGATGCGGGTCCCTTGTGAACATGAGCTCCGTCCTGCCGAACACCATCTGCTCGGCTCTGCCGGGATAGTACTGCAGCGTATCCCTGATCTCGTTGCGGGTCATCTCCACTGAAAGAGTGGTTTGGTAAAGAGAATCCGGGAAGGCGGAGTTGAACATGTTCATGATGTAGCTCCCGTAGATCCTTCTCCCGCTGTACGCCCGGATCTGCCCCGGATTGTGGATCATCACAGGATAATCACCCGTGTCCGTCACGAAAGGTTCGAAGCGCGGCAGAACCCTGACGAACTCCCTGCCTGCATCCCTGCAGGCCGATTCCGCCTCTTCCGTCCCGCTTCCGTCGTAGTATATGCGGTCCGCATAGGGCAGGACGGCGTCCAGGACCTTCATCGATGAGACGTAGACCGAGATGTCCGCCTTCCTGACCTGACGCTCTGTCCTCCGCATGCCGAATTCGGGTGCCCCCGCCCTGATCCTGCCGCCCGACAGGTCGGGGGCCCTGCCGATGAGGTTCTTGATCTCATCCAGCCTGGGGTCGTAGGTACGGTACACATCGTACGTTCCGTCGGCCACGGCGAAGGGCACCACGGCCCAGTCGCGGTCGGCCACTTTGAAACCGCCCACCTTCGTATCGGATTTGAACAGGGAGATCCCGTCCTTGAAATTGATGTCGGTGTCCTTTATCGGGAATTTCCTGTTCTTCACCGCGAAGGATCCCATGAAAAGGCCCCTGTTGTCCGGATAGGAGGACTGCACCAGCGAATCCGTTCCGTCGAAATATCCGTGACAGAAACCTCTGTTGAACACGGTCTTGAGAAGGGATACGGTACCATCCAGCTCCTCCCCGGTCTCCCCCCGGTTCGCCATGGAGTATGCTTTTGATGAAAGGTAAGCGTAAGCGGGGCTCCTCATGCGCCCCTCGATCTTCAGGGACGTGACGCCCGCATCCCGGAGCCGGTCCATGGCATCCATGCCGTATATGTCGGCGTTGCTCAGGAAGTACCCGTCCCCTTCAGGCAGATGATACTTCTTCCTGCAGGGCTGGGCGCATTCCCCCCGGTTGCCGCTCCTGCCTCCGACAATGCTGGAGAACAGGCAGCCCCCGGACATGGAATAGCACATGGCACCCTGTACGAAGACCTCCGTCTCCACGGGGGAATCCCTCACGATCTCCTCTATCTCGTCCAGGGTCAGCTCCCTCGCAAGTATCGCACGGCTTATCCCGTTGTCCGAGCACCACTGAAGCCCCTCACTGGAATGTATCCCCATCTGGGTGGACGCGTGCTTCGCTATGGGTATATGCTTTATGGAGTTCAGAAGGCCCAGGTCCTGGATTATCACTGCATCCGCGCCTATGTCCTTGAGGAACTGCACATATGATACGGCGGCTCCCATCTCCGAGTTCTTGATGATAGTGTTGACGGTGATGTTGACTTTGACGCCGTGCTTATGAGCGTATTTCACCGCCCCCTCCAGCTCAGTATCGGTGAAGTTCTTGGCGAAGGCCCTTGCCCCGAAGCCCGGGCCCCCCATGTAAACGGCATCGCATCCGCCCTTTATCGCGGCTGCCAATCCTTCGGGTGACCCCGCGGGCGCAAGAATTTCCATGCGCATCTATTCGGTGCACCCGTAATTAAGGCTTGCTGACTAACTGTACGGTTTCTTTTTAATAGAACATCCGAAGGGCTCTTCCTATCATGAATCTGAGATCGATATTCGGCTTCCGCAAGAAGGCCGATGAGAAGAATGCATCCGACGCTCTGAGGATAGTCTGCGATGACTGCGACGGCGGATCGGACTACGGGGACGAGAAGTGCCTTCTGTGCATGAGGGCGAGGATAATCGATTCCGGCGAGCCGGAGCGGATAATCCTGCACAGGGGCATGGACAAGGAATACTCAGGCGATGCGGTCAGGATACTCTGCAAGCTGTCGAGGATAGATCTGGTGGCGAAGGATGCGTTCTGCGGCGGGGACAGCAGATGCCTGACCTGCCCGGGATCCATGGACAATCTCATGAAGGAGATCTGGGCGGGCTTCCCTGATATGGACACGGAATCCGCCAGGAAGATCCTGTACTCATCATCCCCTGATGATGACAAATGCATCGCCTGCAACATACGGGCATGCAAAGCGGCGGAGAAGATCGATTCGATGCTGAGAGAGGTCTCTGAGGACATAGTCAAGTCCGCCTACAGGGTAGTGGGGGTCTGAGGATGGCCCGCATCATGGAGGACACGGCCCCCGGGGATATGCTGGCATTCAATGAATTCCCGGTCAGCGGATCCGAGTTCCCCGAAGAGGCCCCGAAGAGGCCCGACTGCATGGAGGGGAACGCTCAGGCGCCCACGGTCTCCGGCAGCCTGGGCAGGATAGGCAGGCGCTGCGTGAGGAGGAAGCCCATATATGCGGACACCTGGGCGGTCGGTGACATATCAGGGATGGAGGTCCTCGAATCCTATGACCTTCCGGACGGGAAGGTCAGCATCGTGAGGACCGAGGACGGCGAGACGGAGTACAATGTGATGCCCGATGAGTACTCCTATCACGGCAGCATAGGGGATTCCGTATCCGCCGCGATAGATCATGTCCGCGATGCCTACAGGAAGAAGGGCGGGAGCATTGACAGGCAGACGGTCATGTCCCTGGCGGGAACGTTCCTCAGGGAGAGGGTCAAGAACGCCTCAGAGGACATGTCCGGCATACTGATATCCGATCTCTGCGAGACGGTATACAGGCACACCCTCGGTCTGGGGATATTCGATGTTCTGATGAGGGATCCGCGCATAGAGGACATCTATATCGACGCTCCCTGCGGGAACAACAGGATACACATAACCCTCAATCAGGTCAGCGGCATCAACTCCCACGTCAGGTGCAGGACGAACCTGGTGGCGGAGCCCAAGGAGATCAGGAATCTCATAAACGTCCTGAAGAGGGAGAGCGGACTGCTGTACTGCGAGACGAATCCCATATTGGAAACGGACATGGACGGCGGGAATGCGAGAGCGACCGTAGTGGGATACCCTCTGAGCCCCAACGGTGACTCGGTGGCGATAAGGAAGCACTCCAGGATGCCGTGGACCACCACCAGGCTGATAGCCAACGGGTCCCTTGATCCGTACACCGCGGGTCTGCTCTCATTCCTCGTAGAGAACAGGTCCACCTTTCTGATATGCGGTGCCAGGGGAGCCGGTAAGAGCTCACTGCTCTCAGCCATGCTCTTCGAGTTCCCCGTATCCCAGAGGATACTGACCATAGAGGACACAATGGAGCTCCCCGGGGAGAGGATGAGGTCCATGGGCTATAAAGTGCAGTCCATGCTCATCGACGACCGCATGGAGGGGGACGCCAGGAAGAGGGCCGATGAGGCTCTCAGGGTGTCCCTCAGACTGGGGGAGTCCGCTATAGTCCTGGGCGAGGTGAGGGGGGATGAGGCGAGGACCCTGTATCAGAGCATGAGGACCGGCCGTGCCGGGAGCTCCATCCTCGGGACGATACACGGCGATTCGGCCAAGTCCGTATACGACAGGGTGGTGCATGACATGGGGATCTCCCCGGAGGCGTTCATGGCCACTGACTTCCTTGTGACAATGGGATCATTCAGAGGAAGAGGGGAGGAGAAGCAGGTCAGGAGGCTCTCGGAGGCCGTGGCCACGGGAGCCCGGCCCGGGGAGTTCACGGACATCACATCCCCGGGCGGTCTGATCTCATCCGCTGCCGTCCGCAGGATAATGTCGGAGACCGGGATGACCGAGGAGGATATGCTGGAGGAGATCTCGATAAGGGCGGCCATGAGAGAGTTCCTGACCGAGATGTCCAAGAGGCACGGCGAAGGATTCCTGGGCCCGGAGTGGATAGTCATGGCCAACGATTTCCTGTCAAAGCATCTGTCGTCCGGCGTCACATCCTACGATGAGATAATGGGGGCATTCAGGCTGCGATTCGCAAGGTTCGGGGGCGGGAAGGAATGAACGGGAAGACGCAGTTCTCCCTTGCAGCGGGGATGCTCGCGGCAGGGACAGGGCTGATCCTGATGCATTTCTACGGTCTGACGGTGCTGATCCGGATCATACCTGCGCTGATCCTGATGCCGGTCACGGTCTATATTGCGATGTCCGAGCGCAAGATCGTGTGCAGGCCCGAGATCCTGCTGAATGAAGCGCCCACCGTGATAGGGATGATGTCCGTGTCCGTGAGGTCCAACGGATCCATGGACAATGCGGTGAGGGATGTGGCCGCCGGCGGGCCGAAGAACACGGCATCGCTCTTCGCAGCCGTCGTCCGAGACGCTGACTGCAGGAGAACGGACAGCATAAACCAGGGTCTTCTGGAACTTATGTCATCGCTGCCGCCGCAGCTCTCATCCTTCAGAAGGGCCGTGCACATGCTGATCACAGCATCCGAGACATCGGATGGTGTGAAGAGATCGGAAATGGTGAGCGATGCGGAGCAGACCGTCCTCACAGGTCTCAAGCAGATGGGGGATTCTTACAGCTCGAAGCTGAACACCCCGTGCATGCTGATCTTCGGTCTCGGGATTATGCTGCCCATGATCATCGTATCGATAATGCCGATGATGGGCATGGGCGGCGGCATGGCCATGGACCCGACGGTCGCAGCCCTCATAACACTGGTTCTGATCCCGGCGGTCGTGGCCTTCACAGTCATATCCATACGGAGCAGGAATCCTTTCGCAGGCAGCGTCCCCGAAGGATCCTGGAGATATGCCCTCCCCATGCTGGCGGCTCTGCCGCTGGCCGCCGCGTGCATGAGATCAGGCATGGGGATCACGGAATGCATAACGTTCCCTTTCACACTGGCTGCGGTGCTGACAGTGATAGCGGTATATCCGAAGGTGGCCGCCGAGGCCGGGAGGAAGAGGGCAGAGGCCTCTTTGAGGGATGCACTCTTCGATCTCGGCAACAGGCTCATCTCCGGGGAGAACTTCGAGAGCGCGGTCGTGGAATCCCTGAGCATCAGGAAGGACTGCGCAGGGATCGCCGGATCCCTCTCCAGGGAGATGGCCCTCTGCAGAGGGGACATCGGGTCAGCGATATATGCCGCCCTCTCCCCTGTATCCGCTTTCCTCGCATCCAAGTACGCGGATGTGCAAAGAGCCTCTGAGAAGGGCCTGAGGGAATCAGGCAGACTGGCAGTGAGCGTGGCCCACCAGCTTCAGGACCAGGAAGGGATAAGGAAGGACATAGAGAACAAGCTCAAGAGCACCCTTGACATGATGACCGGGACCGCGGCGGTGTTCGCGCCCATGATACTCGGGATGAGCGTCATGATGCTGGCACCCATATCCGGGATGACCGGTTATTCGGGCATGGCCGGCATAACGGGCCTGCTGCCGATCTATCTGATTATACTCGCCGCCCTGATATCCGTGCTGACTCCCGCCCTGACGGCCGGAGGAGGCCCGGACACGGTGTTCAGATTCGGTCTGACGGTGCCGATATCCCTTATGATATTCTACGTGCTGTCACAGATGTCGGTGTGAGGGAACAGAATTATAGAGCCGGGGGAATCACGTTGCGTGAAGACTGAGAGCATCCTCTCTGCGGTGCTCATTGCCGCCGCAGCCCTTGCGGCAATGATGTTCATCGCGCCTTTCGCCGCACCATACGGCGCTTACGCCCACATGGGCGGGAGCATAGGGATAATGGACCGGCAGTGGGAGCTGTCCTTCCCGGATGTGCTGTACGCTCTCGGGGACATGATCTGCCACCAGCAGTGGGGGAGGTCCGTCATACTGAACGGGTCCCAGATGCCGCTTTGCACAAGATGCACGTTCGCTGTGATCGGGGTCGCCGCCGGCGCCCTGATACCTCTGCTGCACAGGAGCATCGGCAGGAGGGCCGCACTGCTTGCCGGAGTGGTTCTGATCTCCCTGACGGCAGCGGATTGGATGATCCAGGCATCCTTGGGGACTGCGTTCATACCGTCCCTGGCGGTCACCGGTGCGGCGGGAGGCACAGGACTGTCGCTCCTGCTGTATTGGTACCTGGAATTCATGGGCGGGGGATAAGCGAGGGGGCAAGGGCAGAAGCCTTGACGCAGGGCCATCCTGATTTTGCAGTAGAGGTGCATAGGTTCAGATTCTATGCGTGCTCGAGGAATGGACTTATGTGCTACCCTCCTCGTGATAATATGGTTCAGCATCTATTTTAAAGGCGCTGAGAACAGAAATATATCCATGAAGTGTAATTGGCGGCCGATGGAGTATCAGGAGCATTCTGTCGGCACACGTCGCAGGGTTTTATCTGCGGCGTGCATAATGGCCTTCATATCCCCTGCCATGGGGATGATGATCAGTTTGGCACTGGTATCCATGGGCAGGGATCTGAATGTCGGTGCTCACAGCATGAGCCTGATCGTGACCGCCTTCTTCGTGACGTCAGTCATATTCCTGGTCCCGGCGGCCCGGCTCTCTGAGATCTACGGCAAGAAGAAAGTGGTCTATGCCGGCTTGATAATGATCACGTTATTCTCCCTTCTGGCATCTGTGTCATGGGATTTCCCCTCCCTGCTGGTGTTCAGGTCCGCCATGGGCATAGGGACATCATTCATCCTCACCGCCAGCGTTTCTTTGCTGACGGACGTCTATCCTCCGGGGGGAAGGGGCACCGCCTTCGGCATCAGTACGATGTTCGTCTATCTGGGCGCCCTCACAGGACCGATGCTGGGAGGGATCCTCACGGACGCCCTCGGATGGAGGAGCACATTCTACATCATAACGCCGTTAGCGGTTGCGGCCATGATCATGCTCGCATGCTACAAAGAGGGGAGACCCGAATCCGCAGGGGAGCCCTTCGACTACAAAGGATCTGTTGTCTTCGGTGTTTCCATAGGACTGATAATGTTCGGGGTCTTCACCCTGCCCTCCCTGTACAGCATAGTGCTGATAGCCATCGGTCTGATGCTCCTCCCGTATTTCGTACGCATCGAGAAGACTGTGAAATACCCCGCCCTCAGGCTGTCGATGTTCTCCGATAAGGGGTATAAGTCCGCCTCCGTATCGCTCTTCCTGAATTATGCGGCGGCCAATGCGGTCGTTATGATGGTCAGCCTGTACCTTCAGAGCGTGGGAGAGCTGACAGCATCGGAGGCGGGCACGATCATGCTTGTGCAGCCCTTATTCCAGGTGCTGCTCTCACCGTTCTCCGGCAAGTACAGTGACAAACTGGACCGCCGCATACTCCCTACCGTCGGGATGCTGTCGGCCTTCGTAGGTCTGCTTATCCTGTCCTCCCTCGAAATAGGAACGTCCCTTCTGGTCGTTGTTACAGCTCTCATGTTCACGGGGATCTGCCACGGCCTCTTCGGTGCGCCGAACACCAATGTGATGATGGGCCTCTGCAGCAGATCGGAGAACAGCGCCTCCGCTTCCGTGATCGCGATAATGAGGCAGTCAGGGATGATGGTCGCCCTGGGCATAGCGATGTTCATGATATCCATATTCATGGGCAGCACCGACAACCTTATGCCGTCCACCTATCCTGATTTCATCAATGCGAACAGGGCAACGTTCCTGGTGACCGCTGCATTGGCGCTCATAGGTGCGATCATCACCTGGATATACTATCCCAGGAAGAACGTGGAATGCCCTGCGGAAG
>JAAYKC010000058.1 GCA_012522645.1 Thermoplasmatales archaeon | reverse complement strand
ATCACATCACAAAGCGTCCGCTGGTCCGATGCTTATAGTCCTCGAACTGACGGTACGCTTTTCGAGAGGTTCTGATGATGCGGAAAATACGGACGGCCACCCGCCGGAACGGATGCCGTCCGGAAGATGTTTCACTCGTCGTAATAACCGTTCTCTTTCAGTTTCTTCTCTACGGAAGCGGACATCGCCTCATACTCCTCCTCGGGCCTGCCGTACCAAGAGGACCATTCCTCTTTGGGATTGGGCGATTCAGATTTCATGAAGGCCCATACTTTGGCCTCGTCGTCCGTGAGCCCCCATCTGGAGTATTCTGAATCGGTAGCCCTGCCGCGTCTCCTGCCGGAGGCGGAATCCGTCTTTCTGTTATAATCAGACATATCTAATCACGGACACCATTATTTCCTCGGCCCCTATTTAAATAGACGCTTCCCGCCTGTTACGGTTGTACTGCCGGTTCCGGCCTTATCCGGGGAATGGCGCATTATCGTTTAAGTACGGCTACGTGATGACATGCCCATGGCCCGTCTTCCGGAGCATTCCCACTGCCTTTACTGCGGGGACCCCGTCCCCTACGGCAAGATCTATTGCGACGAAGAGTGCCTGATGCTCAGGGAATATGATGATGAGACTGAGAAGAGGAAGGACAGGAGATTCTACATCCTCATCGCGGTGTCGCTGCTGGCGGTTCTGGCGGTCGGCGGGGCACTAAAGGTGCTTCTCTAAGGCATCCCTGACGGCTGCCACATTGTGCACCCTGAGGATGTTCGCCCCTGCGCGCACCGCCCTCAGGGACATCTCCGCCGTGGCCTCATCCGCGCTCATGCCCGGCAGCTGGGTCTTCAGGAACCTCTTCCTTGATGCCCCTATCAGAACAGGGCATCCGAGGGAGAACTCCCCTGCCGATCCGATGATGCTTACATTCTGCATCTGGCTCTTACCGAATCCCACCCCGGGATCCATGATCATCCTGTCCTCTCTCATCCCGGCATCCAGGGCGGCGGCCTTCCTCTCCTTAAGGAAACCGACCACCTGAGCGACGGCATCCCCTTCCATAGTCTCTGAATGCAATGTCGCAGGATCGCCGTGCATGTGCATTATGACAGCCGCGACACCGGACGAGGCTACCAGTTCCATCATTCCGTCGGCCCTGAGGCCGTATACATCGTTTATGATGTCCGCTCCCGCATCTATGGCAGCCTCCGCCACCTCCGGCTTCCAGGTATCCACGCTCACTGGCACATCGGCGGAGCCCGCCAACTCGAGGAGCACGGGCATTATGCGCCTGATCTCCTCCTCCGCGGACACGGGCGTGAATCCGGGCCTTGTGGACTCTCCGCCGATATCGATCATGTCGGCGCCTTCGTCGATCATACGGAACGCATGCTCTGATGCGCTCCTGTAATGATCTCCGCCGTCCGAGAATGAGTCAGGGGTTACGTTCAGTATCCCCATTATCCTCGGGCGTTCGTATGATATCCTCCCCTTACGCCACGAAGTCTCCATCTTCAGAGAAGCTCATCGATCAGCTCTACCAGGTCCACCACCCGGATGTCCTTCTTCCCCTTCCCCAATATGAGATTGTTGACACAGAACGGACAGGCAGTGATCATCAGATCGGCGAACTCCGCCTCCTCCATCCGGGTCTTGGCGATTATGCCTGACTCCTCAGGATAAGCGGATCTCACACCGCCGCCGCCTCCGCAGCAGTGGGACGTGGGGCCGCTGAACTCCATCTCCCTGAAGTCCAGCCCGGGAATCTTCTTTATGACCTCTCTCGGCGCATCGTACACACCGCCATGCCTGCCCAGATGGCAGGGGTCATGGTATGTGGCGATGGTGCCGTCCATCGGCTTGAGCTTCAGATCCTGCTTCGCAAGGAACTCGGATATATGCAGCACCTCGAACGGGACCTCGACATACTTCGGGTATTCGACCTTGAACATCCTGTAGCATCCGGCGCAGGACAGCACCAGGGTCTTGATCCCCAGGGACTTTATGTGATCCAGGTTCTTTGTGTAGAGCTTCACCACATCCTCGTGGGGCCAGCCTATCCTCTCCATCACGGAGCCGCAGCAGACCTCATCCAGCGTGGTGTAGTCCACCTTAAGCTTGTCGAGGATGGATATCGTTGATGCGGAGATCTCCTTGTTCCTGTAGGTGGCTGTGCACCCGGCGAAGTATCCTATCTCCGCCTTCTTAGGCTCCCTGCCCAGGGTCTCCCTGACCGATTTCTTCTCCCCGTAGGGATTGTTGGTCTCGAGTATGTTCTCGCACACGGTCTTGTGCTTGGGGAGAATGTGCCCGTTCCTGACCATGTCCGCACGGGCGGCCTCTATTATCTCCACTATGTCCACCTTGGATGTGCAGCGCCTGACGCAGTCCGCACAGGTGGTGCATGTGTACATGCTCTTCATCACGGACTCGTCAACGGGTATCTCCCCTGTCGCAAGGCCGTATGAAAGGATTATCCTCCCTCTGGAAAGGTCCGCATCCCACCCTATGGCCTTGAAGGAAGGGCAGACGCTCTTGCAGAATCCGCACATCGTGCATACGTTCAGGGCGTCCTTTATCTTGTCCAGCTTATCTGTCTTGAAATCGCTCATATCACTCTAACCTCGGTATGGTAACGCTTCCGTCCGCCAGGACCAGTATCCTGGCGTCAGGCTTCCATTTAAAGACCTCTTCCATCGCATCCTCCAGGGATTTGAAAGGGGTCATGTTCGCTTCAGATATCAGTTTCGGGTCCAGGTCCGAGACGACCCACAGGTCCGCCCATACGGCGACCTCCGCCATCTTGGCGGCCTTGTGGTATCCGAGCTTGTACTCCTTGCTCAGATTCTCCAGCACCCTTGCCGGGTCCTTCGACAGGGACAGCTGCTTCAGGAACGTATCCCCGCCTATGCCCTCTCTGCACTTGGACACCATTATCAGCTTGCCTCCTTCCTTCAGGGCCCATTTCCCGTTGTCAATGGCCTTCTGCGACTGATACAGGTCAACGTCCATCGGGTAGGGCGCCACGGATATGACGACATCCGCCTTCTCCGGGATCGGCACGGAGAAGACGACGTTGGCCCACTCCACGGCTTTGGCGAAGGCACGGTTGAGATCCCCGGCTGCCGCCTTGTATATGTTCTGGTGCCTGTCCAGCACCATCTGTATGGAGAAGATCTCCTTCCCCTTCACGCTCTCCAGGGCATCCATCATGTCCTCATGGACCGGGTTGCCCTCCAGCACCAGGGATTGGGCTTCCTTCTTCATGGCCAGTTTATGATTGGCCTCTATCGTTCTGAAGGATGCGACCCCGGGCAGGAAGGATTTCCTCCCCCCGGTGTAGCCTGCGAAATAGTGAGGCTCGACACTGGTTATTATCACGAGACGGTCAGCCTCCACGGCGATCCTGTTGACCTCCATCGGGGTGCCGTTCTTGGACTGACCGAGATATAGGCACTCGGACGTCTTGGCATCGTGGGCGATTATCCTGTCCTTCAGATACTCGTAGTGCCTGCCGAACACGAAGTCATACTCGGACGGAGTCATATCCCTGTGGGCGCCGGTGGCCACCAGGTATCTCGCTTTCCTGAGGTCCATCCTCTTGTGAAGAGCATCCAGCACCTTCGCCGTAGGCGTGGGCCTTGTCGCATCGTTCACTATGAACACTATGTCCTTGCCTCCCTCCAGGAACTCGGCCAGGGACCCGTATCCTATGGGGTCGTCTATGGATTCGTTTATCACTTCGTCCGCCGGGCGGCATTTCACATCAGCGGGGTAGAAGGTCCCTATGAGATTCTCATCCGGAACCGTTGCGGTCTGGCACCCGCCTTTGCCGTACTTGACGTTCATGATCATTTCTGTCCTCTCATTATCCGTAGTTTCGTATTTAGGTATATTGTACTTACGACAGAACATCTTTATTTAGGGACAGCGGCATCGAATGAGCATGTGCCCCGGTGACTTCGATGAGCGGGCCCTGATAAAAAGGGCTCTCAACGTCATAAGGCCCTGTCCGTTCCCCGTCGGTCCCGGGGACGACTCGGCCGTCGTGGAGGTGGATGGAGCGTTCCTGGTCATAGCCTCTGACTCCGTCACCCTGGAGAGGCACAAACCGGAGGGGATGACCTTCGAGCAGTTCGGCTGGATGAGCGCAGCCGTCAATTTCAGTGATATAGCCAGCATGGGCGGCAGGCCTGCGGCCCTGACCCTCTCCCTGGGGATCCCTGATTCCCTGGGCGCTCAGGAGGTCTGTGATATCATGAGCGGTGCCGATCAGTGCGCGGAGTTCTGCGGCGCCTACATAGCGGGAGGGGACACTAAACCGGGCAGCGGATTCGTATGCGGAACCGCGATAGGGTCCATGGAGGGCAGGAAGCCCATGACCAGAAGGGGTGCCGTGCCGGGCGATCTGGTAGCCGTGACGGGGCCCCTCGGCTCCCCGGCGGCGGGATACCATGCCATGATGAACGGCCTCATCTTCCCGGATGCCGTCGATGCCCTCTGCATCCCCGTGCCGAGGATCAGGGAGGGCATCGCCCTGGCATCCTCCGGCATCGTGACCTCCTGCATAGATCTCTCGGACGGTCTCGCCACCGCTGCGCTCACGATATGCGAAAGCAGCCATGCAGGGATGGATCTGATGCTGGAATTCCTCCCCAAAGGGGCGGATGTGGAGGATGTCTCGGAGGAGACCGGGGTGTCCGAGATCGATATGATGCTGAATTTCGGAGGGGAGTACGAGCTGCTCTTCACCTTCGGCAAAGAGGATATCGGCAGTCTGTATGACTCGGGAGTGAACTTCACCATAATCGGCACGGTGACCTCGGGCAGAGAAGCCAGGCTCGTCGCCGATGACGGAGTGAGGAGGCTGGAATATGGCCGCTACTAGCCCGGTCAGAATGGAGGCCCGATACTACAGGAGGGACGGTGACGTATACGTATGCGGCCTCTGCCCCCACAGATGCAGGATCGGAGTGGGCAAGTACGGCAGGTGCGGCGCCAGACGCGGCGACCCGGACTATCTTGTTGCCGACACCTACGGCAGGGTGTCGTCGCTCTGCGTCGACCCGGTGGAGAAGAAACCGCTTTATCACTACAAACCGGGAAGCAGGATATTCTCCGTCGGCAGCGTCGGATGCAACATGACCTGCAAGCATTGTCAGAACTATTCGATATCCCAGTCCCCTGCCGGCCGCAAGAGGACCACTTACAAATCACCTCAGGACCTGGCGGCCATGTGCAACCGGGAGAAGAGCGAGGGGATAGCATTCACGTACAACGAGCCGACGATCTGGATCGAGTACATACAGGACACCATACGCTGCGACCCGGATCTGGAATGCGTGCTCATAAGCAACGGTCTGATCTGCGAGGAGCCTCTGCGGGACCTCTGCAAGATCGCGGATGCGGTGAACTTCGATGTGAAGGGATTCACGGATAAGTTCTACACGGAGATCTGCGGTGCCCATCTGGAGGATGTGCTGAAGGCCGTGAAAATAGCGTATGAGGAGAAGGTGCACATCGAGCTCACATATCTCCTGATCCCGGACCACAATGATTCGCCCGGGGAGATCAAAGCGTTCGCGGAATGGGTCGTCAGAGAACTGTCGCCCTATGTGCCGGTGCATTTTTCCAGATTCCATCCCGATAACGAGATGGGCATGGTGCCGTGGACCCCGCAGGAATCATTGGAGAAGGCCATGGACATAGCGGAGGAGGCGGGGCTGAAGCATGTGTACATCGGGAACATTATAACAGATGACGGATCGGATACGTTCTGCCCTGAATGCGGTAATGTCGTGATCAAAAGGACGGGATATCTAATTGATATCGTGGGATTGAACGGAGACCGCTGCTCATCCTGCAGGACCCGTCTCAACATCATCAGATGAACAACGGATTCCCGATCATCACCATGAACAGGAAGCCTGCGAAGATCGGTATCAGGAACGGTATCTTCGGGGTTACCCATATCCTCTCCGCTCCCGCGTCCCACAGACGCTGAAGAACGTCCGGATCGTCCACAGCGTTCCATACGGTGACCGGCTCCCCGTTGATGATGTCCTGTATAGGCCAGACCATGCTGCCGGGAACATCCCCCAGATCCATCCTGTAACCGAAGAACATCGCAGTGCCGGTATCTCCGTTCCTGAGATTCCGCACGAAGAAGTAGATCAGCATCACAACTGCGGTGATGACGAGCGCGATCATGAGAACGAACAACGGGAACAGGAACACCGCATCATAGATCCCCGTTCCCGGCTCTATGAGAGGCATTCCGTTCAGGACAGGATAGTGCTGGAAGACCATTCCCATGGCGATCAGGCATATCACATCCGCACCGCCCTTCATCAGCCCGAAGTAATACAACAGGATCATGACCGTGTACGTCGCCAGTATCGGTATCGCGATCATTCTGAAATCCCAGTCGGACATCACTGCGGGAATCAGGAAGAGCGCCGCTATGGCCGCATAGATCGCCGACTGCTCTCCTGCGCCGCCGTCCCGGTCCACCAACAGGTCGAAGAGCATCACGGCCATGCCGGATACGACCATGAACCTGGCCCATATCTCGCCGCCGCCGTAAAGTGCCACGAGGACCATTCCCGCACCGCCCATCAGGGCCCAGTGCATTTCTGATGCCTCCCGTTTCCTCCAGTCGCTGATGCAGGCGGGGATCATTATGACCGCGACTATCAGGACCTTGATCAGGTCAGCGGACGGGGCCATGATGCCCGATTGGTTTCAAGTATATTTTTATGCTATGTAATCCTTGACGAAAAATATGGTCTCCGGCAAAAAGACGGCTGCATTGTTCGCATTCGTTGCGGTGGCCGCTCTGCTGCTGATGCCTTTAACAGCGGATGACGGCTCGGGAAATCTTGCCGTTGCCGATGATATCACACTCTCTTATCCTGATTATGATATCCTCATCGGAGCCGGAGATACGGATACCCTCGACCTGCATGTGAACAACAATGCATCGGAGAATTATACGGTCGTCCTCGAGGTTGTGAGTTCCGGCGGCCTGAGCGCTAATTTCAATAACGGGAAATCATTCACAGACTTCGGTCTGACAGGAGGGGAATTGTTGTATGTCCCTCTGACCCTGGAGGTGGATAAATTCTCAGGTTCAGGCACTTCGGACTTGGAGATATCCATGACCTGCACCAACATGGCGACGGAGGCAGTTACATCCGTTTCATTCGGCGTGCATATCCAGATATCATCACATCTTGCTTCCGAGGATCAGTTCAATAAGATCCTGGGCTTCTTCGAGAACCCTCTGCCGTATCCCATGAACACACCTGCATTCACCGCAGTGCTGTCCTTCTTCCTGTGGATAGGTCTCGCCATCTTCATCCTCAGCGCGGCCTACCTTGCCGCGAAGAGACTGGTGTCCGACGAGACGAAGGAGTACTTCCGGGAGATAAGGAAGGAGCTTTCCTGGCTGATCTTCCTGGCCGTCACGGTATACGGCATATCCGAATCTCTCAGTATCGCAGGAGTGGACGCACAGTACATAGCGCTCTCACTGAGCATCTCCGCCATTCTGTACATCATCCTGGGGGCGATAATAATCTGGCGTGCCTACAAGATCATAATCCCGATGTTCTTCTCGAAGATGTCGAAGGATGTCAAAGGTGTCGACGATACGCTGGTGCCGCTCTTCAATATGCTTGGGAAGATCGTCATCGCGACCGTCGCCCTGGCGGCCATCCTGGCCACATTGGGATTCAACCTGGTTGCAATACTCACCGGTGCCGGCATATTGGGTCTGGCTCTTTCCTTGGGGGCTCAGAACAGCCTGAATCAGTTCTTCAGCGGCATGACCCTTCTCATCTCCCGGCCCATAAGGGAGGGTGACCTGGTGACGATGAAGGAACATTCCGCCATCCTCAGGGTCAAGAGCATAGGCCTCATGAACACCACATTCCACAGCTGGGAGAATGAGGAGGTCATCGTCATGCCCAACAGCCTCGTGGCATCCACTGTGATCACGAACATGAGCAGCAAGAACAATGCATATCGAATATTGATATATGCGGGAGTGGCGCACGGAACGGATCTGGAACTTGCCATGAGACTCATGAAGGAGGCCGCATACGAGCATCCCAACATCATAACTGACGGCAGCTTCGATACGCCTGACACCCGTGTCGTGGAATTCAGGGATTTCGACGTCAGGCTGCGCATGGCGGCATACGTCGACGATGTGGAGAGCTTCGGATCCATCGGGGCAAAGCTTCGTCTGGTGATATATGATAAATTCAGAGAGAACGGCGTGAAGCTCTCAATACCCGAGATGGATATTCACATCTCAGAATCATGAGCCCGATACTGCGAACTCCTTAGAAGACACTTCGATTTTCTAAGTATTTATATATATTAATTGCGGTCAGCGGTGTTGAGACTACGAATTCAGAAGACTGGTGATAAAAATTGATAGATAATCTCGACAAGCGAATAATTGACATCCTCAGAAAGGACTCAAGATGTCCTTTCGTGGACATAGCGCAACGGATAAACGTATCCGAAGGCACCGTAAGAAGCAGAGTTCACAGGATGATGTCCGAAGGTACGATAAAAGGGTTCACGATAAAGACCAGTTCGAAGAACGTGAAGGCCCTGGTCGAGATATGCATAGATGTCAACACCGATTCCCAGGAGATAGCGGACCGGCTCATTCAATATGACGGGATAAACGAGGTATTCGAGGTCACGGGGGATCAGGACCTCATAGCCATAGTGGATGTGGAGTCGTCCCAGCGTTTGAACGATATAATCGAGAGCGTCAGACGCAATGATAATATAATCAGCACGCGAACGCGGCTGATACTGAAGGAGCACAGCGGGGAGTAATAATGTTCGAAGGTGTGGCAACGGCACTGATCACACCGTTCACAAAGAGCGGAGAGGTCGATGAGGAATGTCTCAGGCGCATAGTGCGATTCCAAGAGGAGAACGGCGTCAGCACGCTGGTACCGTGCGGTTCAACGGGAGAATCGGCTACGCTCAGCCATGAGGAGCATCTCAGAGTCATAAAGATAGTAATGGATGAGGTGAAGCACGCCAGGGTCCTGGCGGGTGCCGGGAGCAACTCCACCTCCGAAGCGATTTATCTCAGCAAGACCGCTGCAGACCTCGGGGCGGACGGCATACTCTCCATATCCCCATACTGCAACAAGCCGACTCAGGAGGGCATATTCCAGCACTATAAGGCTGTCAGCGAATCCATTGACGTGCCCATCGTGATATACAATGTCCCGGGAAGGACTGCCAGCAACATAGCGGCGGAGACCACCGTGAGGATCGCCAAGGAACTGCCCGGGGTCGTCGGAATAAAGGAGGCCAGCGGCAACCTTACCCAGGTAGGCAAGATACTGGCGAAGAAGCCGAAGGATTTCGAAGTGATCTCCGGCGATGACGCTCAGACGTTCCCGATCATGGCCATGGGAGGCAGCGGAGTCATATCCGTGGCGGCCAACTGCTGTCCCAAGACAGTGTGCCAGATGATGGACCTGTGCCTGAGGGAGAAGTTCATTGACGCTTCCGCGATACATTTCCGCATGCTGCCGTTGTTCACGGATCTCTTCCTGGAGTCCAACCCGATACCGATAAAGTATGTTATGAAGCGCCTTGGCTTCGGTAACGGGGAGCTCAGACTGCCATTGACATACATATCCGAACGGGGCGAGGCTGTCCTAGATGCGGACATAGAGGATCTGGGTCTTATCTAAGGAGGCGAGTCTGTTGATCACGAAGGTTGTCGTTGGCGGCGCCACAGGTAAACTGGGCCGCATCGTCTGCGATATGATCGCTGAATCCGAAGACCTCAGGCTGACCGGTGCCACCGTATCAGAGAACGGCGGAAATATCGGCAGGGAGATCGCGGGGGGTGTTGTGGCCTCCGGCCCGGTCACTCTGAAGAACCTGCTGAAGGATGCCGATGTTTATGTGGATCTCACCACTCCCTCTGCGGCCGGTGCCGCAGTGGCATCCGTACCGGAAACCGGTGCTAACATAGTGCTTGGCACTACGTCCGTTGATGCCGCCGCCATGGCTTCCATGACGGCCGCCGTAGAGAGATACGGGACATCCGCCGTCGTATCCTCCAATTTCTCCGTAGGGATCAACATGTTCTGGAGCGTGTGCGAGATGCTCGCCCGGCATCTTCCCGACCAGGATATGGAGATCATAGAGGCTCACCACTCTTCCAAGAAGGATTCCCCTTCCGGCACCGCTAAGGAGACCCTCAGGAGGCTGCAGGCTATAACGGGAGCGGAGCATGTATCATACGGAAGGGAATGCACGACCGGATCCCGGAAGAAGGAGATCGGTATGCATTCGATAAGAGCCGGTAACATCGTGGGAGATCACACAGTGTTATTCGGAGGGGATGATGAGGTATTGGAGATAACCCACAGAGCGATATCCCGTAACGCTTTGGCCTCAGGCTGTCTGAGGACCATAAGGTGGGTGGCCGGCAGGAAGGACGGCAGGGTGCACAGCATGAACGAGGTGCTCGGTCTATGATAACCGTAATGAAGTTTGGAGGGAGCAGCGTAGGCTCCGCCGAGGCTCTGATGAGAGTGGCGAAGATTGTGACTGAGAAGGAAGGGGGGAAGATCGTAGTGGTCTCTGCCATGTCCGGCATAACGAATTTCCTGATCGGGACCATGGAGAACGGTTTCAGAGACCCGGAAGGGGCTGCGGAGCTGTTCTGCGAAAGACATATGGATGTTGCCTGCAAGCTGTTCGAAGGCGAGGCCCTGGAATCCTACAAGAGGGATTTCAACGAGCGCCTGGACATCCTGAAGGACCTCATGGTCGATGAGTGCGCCAGGATCGACCCCTATTTCGAGGACCTGTTCATATCCCAGGGAGAGCGATTCTCCAGTCTCACTCTGGCACATCTCATAGAGTCCATGGGCTTCGACTCCGTGGCACTCACATCCGAAGAAGCTGGCATATATGCTGAGGGCAGACCTCTGAACGGTACTGCGGACCTGGAGAAGACATCCCTCAAGACGAACATGATCCTCAGGCCCATGCTCCAGGACGGGGTGATCCCCATCATATCTGGCTATTACGGCGTAACGGAGAGCGGCAGGGCCCTGACCTTCGGAAGAGGGGGCTCGGATTATGCTGCGGCGGCCATAGGCAATGCCATGAATGCCGATTGCGTGGAGATCTGGACCGACGTAAACGGCTTCATGAGCGCAGATCCCAGGGTCGTAACGGACGCCAAGACTATAGAGGAGATGAATTACAGCGAAGCGGGAGAACTGGCATATTTCGGTGCCAGGGTGCTCCACCCCCGGACGATAGAGCCTGTTCAGAGGAAGCACATCCCCCTTAGGATCAAGAACTCCTATGACCCCGACAATCCGGGGACCGTCATACACAATCTGAGCAAGCGCTCGGACAATAAGCTGCTGAAGAGCGTGGCGATGAAGGTTGATCTGTCCATAATCACGGTATCTGCGGCGGACATAGCCTACCGGCCCATAATCGTCGCCAAGATAGTGGAGAAACTTGCAGATGCGGGGGTCGCAGTTTATGCCATATCCACATCCCTGTCCACGATAGCCTTCCTGATCCATAATCTGGATGTCAAGCAGACCCTGAAGAATCTGAATCTTCTGGACAGCAAGGATATAGAGCGCATAGATGTCAAAAGCAACGTTGCGCTCATATGCGTCGTAGGCGACAGCTTATTGTCCTACCAGGGATTCTCAGGGGACGTCTTCGGTGCAGTGAAAGAGGTGGGAGCCAACGTGGAGATGATCTCCGAGGGGGCGTCCGATGTTTCCCTTAACTTCGTGGTCCCCACCGATTCCGTCACGGAGGTGGTGAAAGTGCTGCATCAGAAGTTCATAGTCGGAGAGGGGACTGAATGACCAGAGAGTATGAGGGAAAGAACGGCATGATGCTGATCGACGGCATAGCCGCAACGGATATAGCAGAAGAATTCGGGACCCCTGTCTATGTGACAGAGGAGAAGAGGGTCAGAGAGAATTACAGGAGGATCCATGAGGCATTCTCCAGGTACATGAACACAGAGGTGCATTACGCATGCAAGGCCAACACCAATCTGTCGGTCCTGCGCATCCTTGAGCAGGAGGGCAGCTGCATAGATGCGGTCTCCATCGGAGAGGTGCATTCGTGCCTCAGGGCAGGTTTCACCCCCGACCGCATACTCTATACAGGAGTGAACGTGAGCAATGAGGAGCTGAAGGCCCTTGTTGACGTAGGGTGCATGATAAACATAGACTCTGAATCAGAATTGGAAAGGCTGGCACATATCTCCACCGATGTCAAGATATCAGTAAGGGTCACACCCGGAGTGACATCAGGCCACGACGTCAGAGTCATGACCGGCGGCAGGGGATCGAAGTTCGGCATACCCATCAAGAGAACGATACCCGTCTATGCCCGTGCCAAAGCCCTGGGCTTTGATATTAAGGGGATACACGCCCACACCGGATCGGGCGGAGAAGGCATAGAACAATTCACAGAGGTCGCGGAAGTGCTCTCCGACCTTGCCAACGATATCAGGGAGGAGGTCGGCATCGATCTTGATTTCATAGACATAGGCGGCGGCGTAGGGGTCCCGTACAAGCTGCAGGAAGAGGAGACGGACGTGGAGGAGCTTGCCAGCCTTGTCACCGAGATAATCCTGGAGGAGACGGATGTCAAGACCGTCCTTCTGGAGCCCGGCAGATACATAGTGGCCGATTCCACCGTGCTCCTGACAAGATGCGTGGACATCAAGAATGCCGGTACGAAGAAGTATATAGGCGTGGATGCAGGATTCAACACCCTTATCAGACCCTCCTTCTACGATTCCTATCACATGGTCGCAACTGCCAATAAGTTCAACAAAGCATGCACCGACAAATATGATATAGTGGGCCCAATATGTGAGAGCGGAGACTATCTGGCACATAACCGCGTCATGCCCAACCCTGAAGAGGGGGACCTTGTGGCCGTGTTCAACGCAGGGGCATACGGCTTCTCCATGTCGAGCGAGTATAACTCAAGACCCAGATGCGCAGAGGTTCTGGTGAGCAACGGGAAGGCCTGTCTCACCCGGAAGGCAGAGAGCATGGAGGACCTCTGGCGCAACCAGATCATACCGGAGGGATTGAGGAAATGAAGTTTTGGAAATATCACGGAACAGGGAACGACTTCATAATAGTGGACGGGATAAACGAATCGCTGCGCATAGATCCGGAAAAAGTTGTCCATGGATGCAAACGCAGATTCGGGATAGGGGCGGACGGTTTCCTGTACCTGCTTCCGGGCATGAAGGGGGCCGACGTGTCCATGAGGATCATAAATTCCGACGGAAGCGAGGCTGAGATGTGCGGTAACGGCATAAGATGCCTGGCCAAGCACGTGTCTGATTTCGGGATCGTCAAGAAGGACGTGTTCTCCATAAACACCCTGGCCGGGAACAAGGACGTCAGCGTGGAAAGGGGAAGCACCGGGAAGGTTTCCGATGTGACCGTGGGATTGGGCGCTCCCTCCCTGGAAACGGACGCGGTGCCCATGACGTATGACGGAGGGCCCAGGTTCATCAACCAGCCGATATCATTCGGTGAGAAGGAGATCAGGGGCACCGCGCTCAGCATGGGCAATCCCCATTTCGTCACATTCAGTAAATTGAGCAATGAGGAGAGGAGGGGTCTCGGCCCTGTGATCGGTTCGGATCCCAGGTTCCCCCAGAAGGTGAACGTGGGATTCGCCGCCATCAATGATAAGGCGATAGACCTCTGCGTTTACGAAAGAGGTGCGGGATGGACCATGGCCTGCGGTACCGGTGCGGGAGCGGCCGCAACAGCGGCCTGTGTCAGCGGGCTGCTGCCTTACGACACGCCGATCGCCGTCAATCTGCTCGGCGGCACACTTACGATAACCGTGGCCAAGGATCTCAGCTCTGTTACTATGAAAGGACCTGCGGTCCTTGTCTATGAGGGAATCTGGAGAAGATAATATGGAATATGAATTCGCAGAACGGCTGAAGGCACTGCCGCCTTACCTCTTCGTGATGCTTGATGAGATGGCAGCGAAGAAAAGAGCTCAGGGAATGGACCTGATAGATTTCGGCATAGGGGACCCGGATCTCCCGACCCCGCCGCAGATCATAGAATCCCTGCAGAAAGAAGTCGCTAAGCACGAGAATCACAACTACTCCTCCAGCGCAGGGGAGAAGTCCCTCAGGGCGGCGGTGGCGGACTGGTACAAGATCCGCTTCGGCGTGGACGTGGACCCGGACACGGAGGTCTGCGTCACCATAGGCTCCAAAGAAGGTATATTCAACATAGCCCAGTCCTTCGTCAATGACGGGGAGACCATAATAGCCCCCAGCCCCGGGTATCCTGTGTATTCGGCGGCGGCGACCCTGTTCAACAATGCGAAATGCGTGAAAGTGCCGCTTCGCCCCGAGAAGGACTGGTTGCTGGACCCTGCCGACTGTCCCGAAGGGGCCAGGATGCTCTATGCCAACTACCCCAACAACCCCACGGGAGCCACCTGCGATGAGAAGTACCTGAAGAGGATGCAGGATTGGTGCGTAGAGAACAACACCATCTTCTGTTATGATAATGCATATTCAGAGATGTGCTTCGACGGCTACATGGCACCCTCGGCGCTGCAGGGCGGAAAGGACTGCATAGAATTCGGATCCTTCTCCAAGACATTCAACATGACCGGGTACAGACTCGGATATGCAGTAGGGCACAGGGACCTGGTCTCCGGGCTCAAGAAGTGCAAAGGGCAGATAGATTCCGGGGCACCGAAGTTCATACAGAAGGCGGGGATCACAGCTCTGGGTCTCTATAAGGATGACGGAGGTCTGCCTGATGTTGTCAGGAAGAATATGGATGTGTACGCCGAAAGGAGAAGGGCCCTCGTGGACGGACTGAGGAGCCTCGGATACAATGTGAATATGCCCAAGGCGACCTTCTATGTCTGGTTCGACTGCGGAATGCCTTCCATGGAGTTCACGGAGAAGATGCTCGATCTCGGCATCGTGGTGACACCCGGCGTCGGCTTCGGCGAATCCGCCGAAGGATATGTCCGGATGACCGTGACCCAGTCCAAGGAACGCATAGCCGAAGCTATAGAGCGCATGAAGAGGGGTTCGGTCTAGACCTTCACGTTATTGAAGGAATATTTCAGGGCCTCGACCACAGGCAGCTCTTTTCCCAACAGGAATGTCTCGAGCGCCCCCCCTCCGGTGCTGACATAGGAGAACCTGTCAGTCAGATCCAGCTTGTCTGCCGCTCCGACAGTGTGCCCTCCGCCTATGACTGATTGCCCTCCGGAATCGATCATCGCTTCCATGAGTGCTTTGGTCCCTGTATCGAATCCGTCCTTCTCATACATGCCGGCCGGACCGGACATCAGAGAGGTCTTGGATGACTGTATGACCTTGATGAACTTCGCTATGGAATCATCACCGATGTCCAGGGCGGGGACATCATTCGGCATATCCCCTGCTAGCACATTCTGACGCTTCCCGTCCCTCTCCACGGCCACGTCCGTCGGGAGCAGGATCCTGTGCCCGTACTTCGACATAACGTCCCATGCCTTCTGCAGATTGTCCGGCGTCAGCTCATCTTTCATCGGTGCTGATGAGGCCTCGCCTATGTCCACACCGCGGGCCTTCAGGAATGCGTTGCCTGCCAGTCCCGTCAGGATGACCGTGTCCGCTATCCTGCTGCCGAGAACGTGGTCCACCATGTTCGCGGCATCGTCGATCTTGGCACCGCCCAATATGAAGACGGACGGGCGTCTGGGGACATCGAATATCGCACTCAGAGCGTACAGCTCCTTGGCCATCAGCCTGCCTGATGCCGAGGGCACCCTCGGCTGGAATCCCACGAGAGAGCACTGGCTTCGGTGTGCGGCGGCGAACGCATCGTTGACGTAGAAATCGATCTGCGGTGCAAGGATGTTCACCGTTTCCGATCTGGAATGTTCCATCATGTCAAGCTCGGCAGACTCGTTGTCGATCTCCCTCACATTGCCCAGCAGAAGCACCGTCCCCGGCTTCGTCTCGGATATGGCCTTTCTGGCCTTCTCACCCAGTATATCATCCACATACCTGACCGGCGAATTGAGATGCCGGGACAGCCTCTCAGAGTGCTCTTCCAGGTTCGTGAAGTCCCACTTCCCCTTCCGGCTCTGGTGTGCCAGTATTATGACTTTGGCGTTCTTCCCCATGAGCTCCCGGATCGTGGGAACGACTCTCCTTATCCTTGAATCGTTTATTATCTTCAGAGTGGTTCTGTCTATGGGACAGTTTATATCCACCCTCAGGAGGACGGTCTTGTCCTTTACGTTGAAATCCTCCAGTGTGTAGATGCCTTTCATCCTCAGCACCTTTAGATGCCCATGGCGGCATCGGTCTTCGCCATGGACTTGGCCGGATCCTCTTCCATCTTGCACATGGACCTTATGCAGTCTATGTTCTCGGGCACTACATCGCTCTCCTGGTGCACTGCTATGTAGAAATAGACCGTATTGCCGACGGCTTTGATCCCGTCCTCCCAGAGCACGATCTCGAACATATCGTTACGGGTCCTGCCCATCTCCTTGGCCTCTTCCATGATCTGAGCTGTGGATTTTATGCCCGAGGAGCTCTTGACCAGTTTGATGCGCGGGGTCCTGCGGAACAGATCTATGATGTCCTCGGTCTTAGGCTCACTGTTGAGTTCAACGGATACTGTGTGCACGTGCATCAGAGTCGTCGGGACCTTCACTGCCATCGTGTGTATATTGACCCATGGCATGACGCTCTGAACATCAGGTCCGTGGTGGGTCGGCAATTTGACGACTGGCTCTATTGCATTTATAGGTCCCGATTTGCTGTCGTAGGGGTCTGCGGAACGCCTTATGAGCGTCACGTAGGAATTCTTTATCCCGTACTCCCTGTCAAGAGGGTAGAGTGCTCTGAGAAGGCCTGTGGTATTGCATGACACTACGCGGGAGAACTGCGCACCCCATGATTCCTTGTAATTGGCACCTGCGTTGAATGAGATCCCGGTCAGACTGTGATCCTCGCCGCCCTGCCATATTGCCCTGATGCCCGCCTCGGCGTATTCTGCCTTGTACTTGTCTGCGAAGCCGCCGGGTGTGCAGTCGACGATTATGTCCACCTTGCCGTACAGGTCCTTTATGGTCCCGGCAACCTTTATGCCGGCTGTTCTGAAGGCTTCCAATTTATCATCTGGTACATACAGAGGGTATCCTTTCTTCACAGCGTCCTGAGCCTCATATGACGGTCTGGTCTTAGTCACGCCGACTATCTCCATATCGTCCTGCTGATTGACTGCGGTCGCCACTCTCTTGCCGATCGTTCCGTATCCGTTGACTCCTACCTTCGTTTTCATGGAGCTCACCCACACTTGTGCGATTATTGGCGTTCCGATAGAATAAACTTGCTTGGTCCTCTGCCGCGGGCATGCTGAAACACGGCGCACCGAAGAATGCGTTTGCTGTCATTCAGAGCCCGTGATGGATGCTGTCATATGTTCCAGTATTTCGAGATGTATTCCTTGACCTTACGGACTGCTTTCCTGCCGTTGCCCTGTTCGCAGCGCTCTTCATCATATTCTGCCTTCAGGCTCCTGCCTTCCATCATGGCAAGGACCCCCGCCATGACCTCTGCAGTGGCCCGGAGATGATATCCTCCTTCCAGAACGAAGGCAATTTTCCCCCCGGATATGTTGAACAGCCGTCTGCAGAGCTGTATGTATCCGTGGGTATTGATCTGCATGTGGGCGTTGGGCTCGCAGTAATGGGCGTCGACACCCAGACTGACGACTATGAGCTCCGGCTCAAACTTCTCGATCACGGGGATGATGATCTCGTCCATGGCCATCAGGAAGGTGCGGTTCCCTGCGCCGGCAGGTATGGGTATGTTAACATTATATTTCGACCCCTTACCCTCCCCCATGCTTTCTACATAGCCTGAATCCCAATAGAAGTCCGCCTCATGGGTGGATATGACGAGCACTTGATCCGTATCGTAGAAGATCTCTTCCGTTCCGTTGCCGTGGTGGGCATCGAGATCGATTATTGCCGTCTTCTTGCCTGATGCCGCCACGGCCACGGCCACATTGTTGAAGTAGCAGAATCCTCCGATGCGGTTCTTGCCCGCGTGATGGCCGGGGGGCCGGGTGAGAGCCACGGACGGCTCACCCTTCACTGCGAGCTCAACGGCCTTGACGGCCACGGCCGCGGATATCTTGGCCAATTCATAGGTGTCATCCCGTATGAACGTGTCTGGGTCCACAGGGTAGTCTCCTCCCTTCCTGACCTTCTCGACGTGCTCTTCAGTATGCACTCTCAGAAGGGCTTCGTCAGGCAGATCGTCAGGGTCCACCACGTTCTTCCAGAGACCTTCTTTCTCCAGTTTTTTCCTGAGGGTCTTGAGTCTCAGAGGAGACTCAGGATGGTCGGGCCACTGACTGTGCTCCAATAACTTTTCACTGTAAACTATGGCCATTGGTGCGTCTTTGGATGGAAAGGTAGCAGTTGTTATTAAACCCTATTACGTGATTCGTTCGAAAAGGTGAATGAACCATGAAAGGCTCGAGAGCGCTGCTGAAGATGCTTGAAGACAGAGGCGTCGGTACCATTTTCGGATATCCGGGGGGTACCGTCATTCCGATCTACAACGAAATGTTGGATTCCTCTATCAGGCACGTACTGGTGCGCCACGAGCAGTGTGCGGCCCATATGGCTGACGGATACTCCAGGGCCTCAGGCAGGACAGGGGTCTGTCTCGCCACCAGCGGACCGGGGACAACCAATCTCGTCACAGGCGTCGGAACCGCATTCGCTGATTCCGTTCCCATGATGGTGCTCACAGGCCAGGTCGCCACAGGCAACCTCGGAATGGGAGCATTCCAGGAGGTTGATGCTTTCAGCCTCATGATGCCCGTAACGAAATACAACTACCGGGTCCTGGACCTGAACCTGCTCCCCGGGGTCATAAGCGAAGGATGGAAGGTCGCCAGGATGGGAAGGCCGGGGCCCGTTCATGTCGATCTCCCCGTCGATGCGATGAACTCTCAGATAGACGAATCCCTGCTGACCCAGATAAGGGAACCCAGACCTGTCGCCATAGACACTTCGGGCATACCCACTGCGGTTCGGTGGATAAAGGAGGCGAAAAGACCCATAATCCTCGCAGGAGGCGGGATCATAGGGTCCAACTCCTCGGAGGATCTGATCAGGCTTGCTGAGAGGATCGGTGCCGGGGTCCTCACCCCCCTCATGGGCATGGGCAGCATACCCTATGACCACCCTCTGTCCATGGGATCCCTGGGCATGCACGGCAGACGCTCTGCACTGAGCGCCATGAAGGAGGCCGACCTGATAATTGCGGCAGGCACCAAATTCTCTGACCGGACATACAGCCCGCACACGCGTCCGGGCAACGGCTCCCGGGTCATCCATATTGATCTGGACAGCACGGAGTTCAACAAGCACGGGCTTACGTCCCTCAACATAAAGGCGGATGTCGGAGATGTCCTGCGGACGTTCCTCCACCACCTCGAGGGTTTCACCCCCGATCCTGCGTGGGCGATTCAACTGGCATCATTCAAATCGAAATGCTGTTGCGGCTTCGATTACGACGGCGTCCCGATAAAACCGCAAAAGGTCATGAGCGAGATAAACAAGCTGATCGATGATGACACCATAATCACCACGGATGTGGGCCAGAACCAGATGTGGGCCATGCATTGCCTGAACATCAAAAGACCCAGGCAGCTGATATCCTCCGGCGGTTTCGGGACCATGGGATTCGGTCTCCCGTCCGCGATAGGTGCCAAGGCGGCCTGTCCGGACAAGAAGGTCCTGACGGTCACCGGGGACGGGGGGCTGCTGATGGTGATACAGGAGCTGGCCACCGCAATACATGAGGATATCCCGGTGACGATATGCCTGATGAACAACGGATGGCTGGGTATGGTCAAGCAATGGCAGAAGCTGTTCTGGAGCAAGAGGTACTCTGCGACCAAGCTCTTCGACTCCAATCCGGATTTCGTCAAACTGGCTGAAGCCTTCGGTGCCAAGGGCATCAGGATAGACAGGCCGGGGGAGATAGGCGAGGCCCTGAAGAGCAGCATGGACAGCGGGGAGACGTGCCTGGTAGACATACTCATCGACCCGGAGGAGGATGTCCTTCCCATGCTTCCCCCCGATCCGAACATCCCCATGGTCAAAGGTCGGTGCCCTTACTGCTGACGTTATCCTTATACCCGAGGAAGGGTTAGCCCAAGGGCAGGAGAAGCGCAACGATGAAGATCTATCACGATGCGGATGTTGATTTAGACATACTCAAAGGAAAGAAGGTAGCCGTTCTCGGATACGGGGCGCAGGGAAGGGCTCAGGCCCTCTGCTTCCATGATTCCGGCCTCAACGTAACAGTGGGCGTCAGGAAGAACGGGAAATCCTGGAAGAAGGCGAAGGAGGACGGCCTCAAGGTCGCCGAGATACCCGATGCCGTGAAAGGAGCGGATGTGGTCATGATGCTCCTGCCTGATGAGGTCCAGCCGGACATTTACAAGGAAATGGTGGAGCCGAACCTCAAAGCAGGGGCTGCGTTGGAGTTCGCTCACGGATTCGCGATAACTTACGACCTGATTGTACCGCCCAAGGACGTGGACGTCATTATGATGGCTCCGAAGGCCCCGGGCGACATGGAGAGGCTCATGTTCCTCGAGGGATTCGGCGTCCCGGCTCTGGTGTGCGTTCACCAGGATATCACCGGTAACGCCAAGAAGATCGCACTGGCTCTTGCCAAAGGCCTCGGATCCACAAGAGCGGGTGTATTCGAGACCACCTTCGATAATGAGACCAAGACCGACCTGTTCGGCGAGCAGGCTGTCCTCTGCGGCGGTCTTACAGCCATGATAAAAACAGGATTCGATGTGCTCGTCGAAGCGGGATACCCTCCCGAGATGGCCTATTTCGAGGTGCTCCATGAGACGAAGCTCATCGTTGACCTGATCAACATGGGCGGTTTCGAGCACATGTGGTACGTGGTGTCCAACACCGCCGAGTTCGGCGGTCTCACCAGAAGGGACAGGGTCATAACCGAGGAATCGAAGAAGGGGATGGAATCCATTCTCAAAGACATAGAGACGGGCAAATTCAAGGACGAATGGCGCGCCGAATGGAAGGCCGGCCTCAAGAACCTCAAGAAGATGGAGAAGGACGAGTCGGAGCTCCAGCTCGAGGTCGTGGGCAGGGACATAAGGAAGCTCTTCGAAAGGAAGAAGGCGTGAACGCAGTAACCTTCCGGACAAGGATCGGGGAGTACAGAGGGGAGCTGAGGAAATCAGCCTTCTCCGACGCCCTCTGGCTCTCCCTTCCTGTGTCATCCGTCATCAATATGCTGGGCTGTGAGATCTACTTCGAAGTGCCCACGGAATCAGAAGCGGTAGGAGAGAAGGTCACTGTCCTTGATAAAGGAGATATTGCATTCTGGCCCGGAGTCGGTGCGATATGCCTCTTCTTCGGCCCCACTCCTCTGAGCGGGAAGGACGGGAGACCTGTCTCCCCTTACCCCGTCGTGAAGATAGGAAGGCTCATCGGCGAGATCGATTCCCTGGCCGATGTCGGGGATCGTACAGGCATAGTGATCGAAGCAGCCTTCTGATCACCGAATGACGGTTACGTTCTTATCAAAATCCGTCAGCCTGCGGCATCCGTTCTCAGTCACCAATACAGTGTCCTCGATCCTTATCCCGCCGATGCCGCTTATGTATATCCCGGGCTCGGCGGATACTACGTTGCCTGCTCTCAGGATCTGTTCCGATCTCGGGGAGAGGCTTATGGGCTCGTGAACATCCATTCCTATGCCGTGACCGAATGAATGTATGAACATCCCCTTGAACTCGGAAGCATCTATTATCTCCCTGGCGGCCACATCCGGATCCTTGGCCGGAACGCCGTCTTTTATCAGTCCGATCCCGGCGGTCTGAGCTTCCAGGACCACTTCATAAGCTCTGAGCAGCCGGGGGTCAGGATCCCCGAAGAACACTGTCCGCGTAAGGTCCGAGCAGTACATGTCCTTCTTGGCCCCGAAGTCGAAAAGCGCGGTATCGCCCTTCCTCAAACGGTATTGTGTGGGCCTGTGGTGGGGCTCAGCTGATGCCGGTCCGAAGGCGGCTATGGTCTCGAAGGCATTGCCTGAGGCTCCCAGCTCCCTCATCCTGGAGTCCATGTGCGCCCCCGCCTCCTGTTCGGAGATGCCTTCCCCCAGCATCCCCGGGATCTCTGAAGCGACCTTTGAAGAGATCCTGCATGCGGATTCGATCCTGGCGATCTCGTCCTTGTCCTTGACGGACCTGACGTCCCCCAGGGCCCCGGATATGTTT